>BMJD01000016.1:18178-80221 GCA_014642895.1 Lentibacillus populi | reverse complement strand
TATAATTCAGCACTCAATATCAAAAAAGAAGGCATTCGCTTATTAGCAAGTGTCTAATAAAAATATAAACTTTTGGAACAAGAGGGTTAGCTTGGTCAATTTCGTCAGCTACCAAAAGTGGCGATTACCCAAGAAGCCCCCACTTCAAGCAACTCGTAAGGGTGGTAAGTGGTGGGAGTAGTTCACAATAAATCCTAAAGTTGCCTTTTTTAAATGCGGAGTGGGTTGATTTTCGATTTTACAATTAGAATGGAATATAAAATATAAAAGTTGTACCGCATGAACTCATTAAAAGCAGATTTTAGAATCGCACACTGAATTGCCGGAATTGAATAATGAGGGTATACTTTAAGAAACTGGTGTATGGTTCCATTGATTTCCCAATAAGGAGGAGCACTCAAATGAAAAATATTAACACACCAGAAGAATTATATGAAGAACTTGATAAATTGAGCAAGGAGCATTCAGTTTCCCATTTCTATGTTCCTGGTAAGGGTACATTCACACTTGCTTATGAAGAACGGGAAAAGACAGTACAGGAAGAAATGGAAGAGGATGATGAACTACGGGAAATGATTAACGAAAGTAGAAAGGAGTATAGGGAAGGGAAGTATAGAACTACAGATGAAATTATTGAATCACTTTATAAAGAGGATTCAAATGAATAAAGTATTTTGGTCCGATTCTGCCGAAAAGAAAATGCTATCGTTTAATAGTGAATATTATATGATAAAAGAGACAAGAGATTATATTGCGATAGTAATGAAAGATATTGAAAATTATTTATTGAATCCTTTCATAAGCAAACGTTATATAGAAGAGAAAGGTGATCATAAGGGAATAGCCAGAATAGTATATCGCAAATTCAAAGTCTATTACGAAAAAGTGGACGAGGAAATCATTATTCTGGCGATAAAGTTCCCCGGCGAACAGTAAATCTTCATCGATAATCCTCTAATGGCAATACTTCAAACCAAACCAGCCCAAACGCTTCATTTAAAATATATTGACATCTTATGATAAACTAAAATCAATACCAAAAGAAAGGAAGCGAGTCCATGCAATACATTACACTAAACAACGATCTCCGTATGCCACAACTAGGCTATGGTGTGTGGAAGGTTCCAAATGAAGAAGCAGCATCTGCAGTAGAAAATGCGTTAGAAGCAGGCTACCGTTTGATTGACACTGCGAAAGTTTACGGGAATGAACGTGGTGTCGGACAAGCACTGGCAAATAGCACCGTTTCACGGGAAGATTTATTCATTACAACAAAAGTGTGGAATAGTGATCAAGGCTATGATAATACGCTAAAGGCATTTGATGAAAGTTTGGAGAAACTTGGCCTCGATTATGTGGATCTCTATTTAATTCATTGGCCAACTCCAAAGTATGATGAATATGTAGAAACATATAAGGCATTAGAAAAGTTGTATAAAGATGGGCGTACAAAAGCAATCGGCGTTTGTAATTTTGATGTCGAGCACCTGCAGCGGATAATGGACGAATGTGACGTAGTCCCAGCCGTTAACCAAGTAGAATGTCATCCGTATTTACAACAAAAGGAATTAAAGGAGTTCTGCAGGAAGCACGGTATCCGAGTAGAAGCATACAGCCCGTTGATGAATGGGACAGATGTTTTACAAGACGGTGTGATCAAGGAAATTGCTGATCAATATGGCAAAACACCTGCCCAAGTTATTCTCCGCTGGCATCTTCAGTCAGATGTTGTTGTAATTCCAAAAACAGTAACACCTTCTCGTATGGAAGAGAATTTCAACGTATTTGACTTTGAATTAAGTGAAGCAGATATGGAGAAGATTGCTGGTTTGGATCGAAATCTTCGTCATAATGCGGTCCCGAGTGAAATGAATAATCGGTAGAAAGATGTGCATGGAATTGAATAGTTCCATAACCGATAGCCTGTATAAGATAAAATGTTTTTAACATATTAAAACGCCTGGGTTTTATAATTCAAACCCAAGCGTTTTTTAATAAGCAAACTGGTCAAAATATAGGATATACAAAATAGCTTATATAAAGTTTTGTAAAATTGCTCCTTTACCACTATTTGACTCTACCTCAGCATACGCTCCGTTAATTAAGGTTATTTGCGGTGGAACGTGACCACAATCAATGTCATATATAATAGGGATTTGAAGTTCTTCGGAAAGCTCTTTATAAACATCTTCAGCTGTATAATTGCTAACAGGGTAATTAGCTGGGCTTCTGCCAAACACAATACCTGAACAGCTTTCAAACCAACCAGCTAATTTCATTTGCACGAGAGACCTGCGCAAATCAGTTGTAGATAACCCGCAATTTTCGAAAAACCATATTATGGATTCACCTTTAATATAATTTTCTTTAAAGTTCTGGATCTCACCAAATGGGGTACCAATTAAATGTCTTATCGTATCAATACATCCTCCAAGTAACCGCCCTTTTATGGTAACTTTACTATTTGATGTTGATTTCCACTCGGTTTCTTCTGTCAAATTGAAAATACATGGAGTAGGTTTATCAAATTCCCATTCTTTTTGATATTTGAATGACGATTGTTGAAGGATCGATTCACCCTTTTTTGTTGATAAAACGGATTGCCACATCTTAGTCGTGTCATCAGAATACTCCCCTCTTAAATCTATTAAGTTCGTTCCATGAGCAGTTGCGATTCCTGTTTTTAATGTTGTAGCCAGCAGCAATAGGCTAGTATCTGAGTAGCCTAATATCCATTTGTTTTGTATGTTATCAAAGTCAAGATACTCAAGCATTTCAATCAGCAGTTCTCCACCCCAAGGAGGAATGATGATATGAATATTATCGTCAAGCATCATTGCATTAAACTCTTCAGCACGCTTTTCGGCGGATGCAGATCTCGCCTTGTCTTGATTCCAAACAGTATCTCCACATATGACATGAAAGCCGTTCATTTTCATGCGTTCACATGCAGTTTTCAACAATCCATGCAGCTCGGCGGGTACACCAGAAGAAGGTGCTGTAACTCCAATCGTTGCCCCATTTTCTAAAAACGGATATTTTATCATGTTCTACCTCCGTATCTTTATATTTGTTTAATAATTAATTGTTACTGAAAAAAAAGAAGTTTATATCGAAACACAACAATGAATGACGTTAAAAAACCTGGGGAACAAAATAAGGATAGCACTTTATCCAGAAGATTATAATAGCAAGCAACACTAAAATTTATATGGAATTAAATCCATCGCTATTAAAAAAGTCCCGTTATATTGGATTTTTATTCGATTCCCCCTTAACGGCACCTTGCTACTTTCCCTATTACGCTAAAACTTAAAGTGTATATGGGATTAAGTATTTAAGTAAACCCTCTACTCTCAGAATGATAGGGTACTTTCTATAAGCCTATCGTTCATGAACCATCCTGATTACCTCTTGAATCTTCCCCATAACTTTAGACAGAGATAAAATAGAATTCTCCGTGTCAAGTTCTTCAATATCCAATGAATGATTTGCTCCTTTGACCGTCTCTATTATGAAATTGGAGTGACGTAATTGTGCAAGCTGATTTGCATTGTAATGTGGATCTTTGTCCCCAATAACCAATAGTCCCTGATGATTACTGCCTCCGATTGCATCTAAAATCACATCGTACTTTAACAGTGGTGTCAGTAAAATCATTGTCGATGCTGAAAAATCCTTGCGTTTCATGAATTCCATTGTAATTGGAATAGTCCCAAGTGATTTACCTAAAAAGACTGTATTATTGTAATCGTTATTTTTAAGGACTTCAAAGACGATAGGTTTTACATCGGCTATAATGGCTTCAGATATATCATTGAGTGGATGCTTGAACAAATCCTGACCATACGCGTAATGAATATGGACAACATCAATTTTATTTTGAAGCATGGCCATCGTTGAATAGTAAAATAGTGGCTTATCATACGTATATCCTGCACCTGATAACATGAAGCAAATAGTTCGGGAGCCTGTTTCGATATGTGTATAAGTAATTTCTCTATTCTTTACAGGCATCTTCTTTTGACTTATTTTCAATGGTTCTCCTCCATTCCGTTTTAAATATTCTAACACGTTTAGTTGCTTTTGTTAGCTGCAATTTCAAAAATTCATATAACGATAGTGGCAAACTCTGTCGCTATATAGTAAACTAATACTATCTTGTTCATCCATTTTGAAAGGAGTGGTGTTTTATGACTGTATATAATCATTTTTTTATAAACCAAAACACACGTAACAAAGTGGAGGAACGGTCGGTATTTTAACAGGCTTTTCCTCCAACATTCGAGGAGGAAAATGTAGTTGAATAAAGCAATTGAAAAACTCGGATGGGACGATTCCATTCGGGATGCAGAAAATGACAAATTGGCACGGATTATTACTGTGCAAAAAAATAGCTATCGAATTTCTGACGGAGAAGTAGAATATTTTGCCCATTTAAGTGGGAAATTTTTGAATCAAGCAACCACTGCGCTTGATTTCCCTGCTGTGGGGGATTGGGCAGAGGTACAGAAATTAGCGGACGAACAAAAAGCGGTAATTCATCGTGTTTTGCCTCGGAAAAGTCAGTTTATCAGACAAGCTGCTGGATTAAAAACAGAAGGACAAATCGTTGCTGCAAATATCGATCTGGTTTTTATTGTGAATTCGCTTAATCATGATTTAAACGTCCGCAGAATGGAACGTTATATTTTGGCAACGTATGAAAGTGGTGCTTCTCCAGTTGTCGTGCTTACGAAACTGGATGAATCTACGCCAGAAGATGTTATGCGGATCATTGCTCAGGTGGAAGAAGTGGCGATCGGCGTACCAATTGTCGCAATCAGCAGCATAACGGGAGAAGGCATGGAGGAACTTCTGAAATATTTGCCAGCACAGAAAACAGTTGCATTACTTGGATCATCAGGTGTTGGTAAATCTACCTTAGTGAATAAATTACTTGGTGAGGAAGTACAGGAAACCAAGGATATCCGTGAGGCAGACAGTAAAGGACGTCATACAACAACTCATCGTGAAATGTTTATCATGCCAAACGGTGCATTATTAATCGATACCCCTGGAATGCGCGAGCTGCAATTGTGGGATGGGGATTCGGCTATTGATACAACGTTTCAGGATATTGAGGCATTGGTGCTGGAATGCCGATTCACCGATTGTCAGCACGATACAGAGCCTGGGTGCCGTGTCCAGGAAGCATTAGCAGCAGGTGAATTGACTGAGGAACGGTTTCAAAGTTATTTGAAGCTGCAAAGGGAACTTGCTTATGAAAAAAGAAAACAGGATCAAAAAGCACGGTTAGAGGAAAAGAATAAATGGAAGCAAGTATCTAAGGAATTGAAAAATAAGTATAAATTTAGATAGTAAACACCTTCCCCGCCTGCTGGGGAAGGTGTTTTACATCAACGCGAGAACGAGAACATTAACCCGAAAAGAAAACAGGAATATCAGCCGAAAACGCGTGCCACGGCTTCCTCAAATTCACTGAAGTAATTCGGAATTTCATTAGCTTTTAGCCCAACATACATATTCGCTGCTATCGACTGGTTATACCACTTTTGTTTGTCAAAGCCTGCATTGAAATGCTGCCATACCGCATCGCCTAGTCGCGCGAGATCCTGTTCCAGTCCAAGCAAATTGTCCAATTTGTCGGCTACAATTAGATATTTTACCTCTTTACAAGCATCTCGGACTGTATCAATAGTATGCTGTTTTCGTTCCTGCCACGGTTTTGATTTGTCCTCTGTATGCGCCGCGACAAGCTGTGCAACTTTAGCCCCAAACGTTTCTTCTATATCCTCAATCTCATATGGTGTGTCCTCAACCACATCATGCAGATAGCCGGCACAAACCAATGCTTCGGAAAAACCCGCCTGCTCTAAGCGCTCAGCAACACGGATCGGATGGGTAATATACGGGACATTAGAACTCTTTCTAGTTTGCCCCTGATGTGCCTTTTCAGCAAACGCTCTTGCTTGTTGTTTCAATAAGACACCTCCTCCATCTTTTGTTCCTTATCCATTCCCGTTACACAGTGATTCTAAATGATATTTTATCGTATCCTGCATTTTTTCGATCGACAATTGATCAGGGTGCAGAAGAGCATGCAGTGCCAGTCCGTCCACTAAAGCGTAAAGCCGTTCGATTTCCAGTTCCTTATTCAAATCATCTTTGGCAAGCTGCAGATTAATTAGTCCTTCTATAACCAACGTGGCGGCATGACGAATTTCTTTATAGACGGTTTGGCTTAACTGTTTTAAGCTCGGATCGACTAGCGTTCTTGTAGAAAAAACCAACCACACCTCCATTTCTATCCGGCGATCCTCATCAACCGGTAACAGTTCACTTACTATTTCTTTCATTACGTCAAGCGGTTCACCATCGTAATTCTTTCTGGCTATACGTTGCTTTACCTGGTCGGCAACAAGCTTCATCGAAAACTGAAATAATTCTGACTGGGTAGAAAAATAATGACGTAATGCCCCTACAGACAAACTAGCTGCATTGGCAATTTTTCTCACGGATGCCTGTTCAAGGCCATCGCGAATGATCACTTTCCATGTCGTCTCGGCTATTTTAATTTTTCGTTTATCATGATCAACTATTTTTGGCATATTTTTATTATAGCACAGTTGTATTATTTAGTAGAAATATGGTACATTATTTTCAGCACAATTGTATGAACAAAGGCGCTGGAGCCGGACGTCGCCTACCCTGTCATGAGCGGAATAGTGCCGGATTTTTATATTTTCTTACCTATTAAAAAAGGAGGAACAAAATGATAGGCTGGTTAATCATTGCGTGTGAAGTTGGATTTTGGGTATTCGTATTGGCAGGTCTAATTACTCGTTACGTTTTTAAAATGAAGAAATTAGGTGTACTGTTATTAGCGTGTACGCCAATTGTTGATTTGCTTTTATTAATTACAACCGTAATCGACTTAAAAAATGGTGCAGTAGCGACTACAATGCACGGTGTAGCCGCAATTTATATAGGGGTAAGTGTTGCCTTTGGTCATCGAATGATTAAGTGGGCTGATAGATGGTTTCAGTATTTGTTTACCAAGGGGCCGAAACCAAACAAACGGAAAAAATATGGCAAGGAATTTGCGAAAATGGAACGAGTTGGCTGGTATCACCATTTACTTGCCTGGATCATTGGAGTTGGTTTACTAGGCGCTATTATTCTATTTATCGATAACTTTGCACAAACCGAAGCATTATTGCAAACAATCATGCTATGGTCGCTCGTTCTGGTCATTGACTTTGCAATAAGCTTTAGTTACACAGTATTCCCGAAAAAGGCGTAAACACGCAAGGTTCATTTCCCTTTCAAAACAGCAAGGAAACAAGTAAACTTAGGGTAGAAGTAATATTGGAGGCCTAAGCTATTATGGATACAGGAATTAACAAACGGAAAACTGAACACATTCGGCTATGCTTAACAGAAAATGTGGAAGGTATTAATAAAACGACGGGATTAGAAGGAATTTCGTTTATACATAATGCATTGCCGGAAATTAACTTTGCCGATATTAAGCTGGATTCCACTTTTTTAAAAAAAGCGGTAAAAGCACCGTTTCTAGTGAGCTCCATGACTGGTGGCTCGGAGCTTGCGGAAAAAATTAATACGAATTTAGCCATTGCTGCCGAGGAAAGAGGCTGGGCGATCGGGCTCGGTTCTACAAGGGCACTGCTTGAGAGTGATGCACATAAAGAATCCTTTTTAATTCGCAAGCATGCACGATCCGTTCCGCTAATTGCAAATATAGGTGCAGTGCAGCTGAATTATGGGTACGGTGCAAAAGAATGCCAGCGATTGGTTGACTTGACGGAAGCGGATTCGCTTTATTTACATTTGAATAGCTTGCAGGAAGTTGTTCAAGATGAGGGAGATCTGAATTTTAAAGATCTATTGCCGAAAATAAAAGAAGTATGTAAAGCCTTACCCGTTCCTGTAGGTGTTAAGGAGGTTGGTTTTGGTATTGATGGGACAGTAGCAGAAAAATTGTATGAGGCAGGGGTCTCTTATATAGATGTTGCTGGTGCTGGCGGAACATCATGGAGTCAAGTGGAAAAGCTTCGTTCCAAGGATTCATTGCGAAAAGCCGCTGCGGAGGCGTTTAACAGCTGGGGTAACCCTACTAAAGATTGTATCGTTTCGGTAAAGAGTAAACTGCCGGATGTACCGATCGTTGCCAGTGGCGGAATGAAAACAGGTGTTGATGCTGCCAAAGCAATGACAATTGGCGCAGATATGATCGGGTTTGCCAGACAATTACTGCAGGCGGCAACGGAATCCGCAGAAAAAGTCATGCAAGCGATGGAACAAATTGAATTTGAAATGAAAATGGTGATGTTCGGGATTGGTGCGAAATCAATTACCGAATTGAAAAATACAAATCGGGTAAGTATTATGGGACGGTCATTGCTTGATGAGGAAAGCTAAAGCCTATTTCGGTTTTAGCTTTTTTAATGTCTATGAAACTATAAAATTAATTTAAAGCCTGTGGACAACTGGATAGTCGAGAGGAGCCACGTCCAGCTCCAGCGCCCAGCCCTAGTGTGTAACACCCGCCTCCGTGCGATAAGTCAACATCGGTTCGGGTAAAGGAAGGCCGACTAAAAGCGGGCTTTGCGCCCGACGTCGGCATACCCCTTTTTTAGTGATGTTTCCTTTAAAAGATAAGGAACCAACATGGCTCCGCTCCGTGTAGCCACCATCTATCATGAAAAGGGCTTTCTAATCTAGATAGAAGGTATATCAGCCATTATAATATGGCACAATACAGTTAATAACAATACAACCAGACCGCAAATACTATGGTGGACCCTGAAAGGGGATACCCTGTGTAAGAAACCGGTTGTGACAGTATAGAAGTACCATCTATTGTGACTAGAACGCGTATACAAAAGTTTTGCAAGTGCGGAATTAGAAATAAACCTTATTGCTGAAAGAGTAAAGAAAAGGCTAGTATGTATTCCTTGGAATGTTGGCGAGTCCCAATTAGTTGTATTCAGTCAAAACAGCTTGAGGTATCCAAACTGTTTTGACTGTCTAATGTTCATTATTATAAACCTTAACAAAAATGCTTCCGAATAATTGATTTCCAATATAAGCATCTAACCTCCACATTCCGCTTTTTGGTAATGATAAAGTGGTTGGAAGATGGCGGTCAGCACCGTTATTCGGTCCGGCCAAACTTTCATTTAAAATGGTTATTTTTTTATCATCGTCTTCATGAGTTGCAATAACCTCGAAGGAACCGTCTAATTCTTTATCCTTCCCCCAAACATGAAACATGTATTTATTTTTTTTATTTGGATAAAATCTAGTAGTCTCGCTATCATCATAAATAAAGCCTATTCTCCCTTTCTCTCCAATCATTGTATAACCATTGGATTCAAACAGTGGGCTTTCCTTCCAATTTTGATCTTTATGGTCACTTTTTCCATTATCAATGGTTATATCATTAGTCTTGTCATTTATATTAGCGCATCCTTCAGTAGCTAATACAACAACTAATAATAAAAAAAGAGGAATCTTTTTTATCATGCAACAAACCACCTTTAATTTAGTACATTCTTGATCAAATTATACGGGAATCTGAAGAACTCCCCAACAAAGCTGGGTCTAAAATCTTTTATCTTATATCCCGAGTTTGGCGTAAATTTTTTCCAATTGTTGATATAACAGTGCTTTTGCCATATTAATAAAGGAGTCCTAAACGAAAAAAGATGCTATAAAGTCTGTCACACCAGCCTATAAAATGGCTAAAATCGAAATTTAGGACTACAATATTTAGGTTAAAGCTCAAAACCCCTGCCATGACTGCGTTTGGAAATTTTTGTCGCCAAACTCGGGTTATATATACAACAGATGTTGAAAAGGGTTGACATAGTGAGTCAAATACCACATACCATCAATAATTCAGTTTGACGGCTTAGACAACTAATTATTGATATATATAATAATCATTGTAATAACTGAATATAGTAATAACATAAAAAGCACTATAATGTTTATCGGTTTATTGAAACCTCGTAGATTTAATATATTTGTTGGATCATTATCTCCTTTAATTACTTGGTTATTCCGTAAAACAACATAGATTAAGGGAGTCAAAGCCCTCGTAAACCCATAGACGAATCCAAAAATTAAACCGTATATTGGACTAAATGCAATTCCTGAAAAAATATACAACGCGTAAAAAGATGTATATGGTATATAAGTAAATACACCCGCACCTAAAACAGATCCCCAGATGCCCATATTTACTACCTTAGAATGAAATAACCAAGATGATGGAATTTGCCAATGGTTTTGTGGCAACCATATCTTAATTATATTAGCTTCCTTTAGAATCAATACAATAATAAATATAAACAAAGTAAAAAACTTTATAAAAGGGGCTAACCAAAACGTTATATAAAATACCCCTGTGACAATAATAAACCCAAAAATTGCTCCGCTAATTCCGGATAACATGATGTAAAGTAATAAAGCCTTCCACTCGCTTCTTAGTCTGTACATCTCACCGAGATGCATAACCTCAAGGGTTACATTAATTCCTCAATATGTGCAAAGTTTCGAATAGCCAGCAACAATTGCAGTAAACAAGCATAATAAAATACCTGTTGTCAACACTTTGCCCACCCCCTTAATTAATATACTTTTTTAATGCATTTTAGTCATATCATTCACTTAATAACCTATAAATTTTAAAACGATTTCCTTGATTGGTCTGGCAACTTCTTGTGAAAATCCCTTATACATCCAGATTCTTGCATTACAATTCCTATTTTTAAAGATGTAGGAGCTTGGAAAATAGTAAGTTTACCTTCAATATCAACGGTGTTGTAGCAATTATTCCAATTAATATTATAATAAAGTGTTTGTCCTTATAATGTGGCTGCACCCGCAATCACTTGAATGTGGTGAGTTTACATTACTGGACTTTGTACAGTCGCAACATACTCGGTCGTATCCACTCCCTGGGATACACCAACAACCAGTTGAACGGTATCCCCAGGCATATGAAACCTTATAACCTGACGGACACTTAGAACTACCACAACCGCTGCAAAATTTACCGCGTGGGGGCTGACAGCCTTGCCCGGACCTTTTCCAAACCTCACACCAGCTATGACTTGCTGCAAGCCCTTTAATTGGGTTGATAAAAAATATAGCAAATCCTGTAAAAGCACTTGCTAGAATGGTTTTCAAAAATTGCTTTCGATCAACCTTCCTTGCAATGTTTTCTGAAATTCTTTTTGAAATCTCATCAAAGATTTGTATAAAATTCCGCATAAATATGTCACCCTCCCTAATTATTTATCACCTGGAATGGTTTTTTTTCAACAATATCAATAAAATTACGAATGTGATCCATTCCATTATTAAGTCCTTTTTCTATTACCACCCCATCCTCATTGACCATGAATGCAAAAGGTGTAACCCTAACCCTAAAGTCTTGAAATACTTTCATATCCTCATCAACATAAAGTACATCACTGATATCAAAGTTTTGTATTAACTGCTGGTTTTCTTCCTTTTTACCAATAGTAATTAAGATAAAATTGAATCTATCTTTATATTGATAAATTGCATCTTTCAATTCAGGGACCATATTTTTACACGCTCCGCAATTAGGAGAAACAAAGGTTAACAGTGTAGGATTATACTGAAACATTGCGTTATTAAATTTTCCGTTTCCATTAACCAAAGGGATATTAAGCTCAGGAGTTTTCTCTCCAATCGCTAGTCCATCCCGTGATATTGAGTCACTTGATTTTAAATATACCTCCCCAAACTGGCGAAAAACCATGATTAATGAAATAATCACCAGGATAAGTAAAATCCACAATGCTATATTTGAATAGATTAAGAAATTCATTTAATGCCCCCTCACAATGCATCATGTTTTTTTAGTAAGTCAACTGTAGATTTATGGTAAGACCATAGCTTTTGGATAATTATCAAAAAGAAAATAAGGGAAAATCCCGCAATATATTGCTCTATTCCAAAGTTTACTGACTTCGGGACAACAAGGACAAATACATTTATTAAAGAAATCAGTAAGATCTTTAGAAGGGAAAAATTATCTGCTTTGGCATCCAGGAATTTTCCGTAACAACCACATGCTATTATTCTCTTATTCTTTATTACATTTAAAATTGCATAGCCAAAACTTAATAATAAACACTGAATGCCCAGGACACCAAAGATGAATGTTTTGGAAAATAGGATTAGAAATGCAAATGCGACTTCCAAGAATGGAACAATATAACCAACAATGATTGAAATCCTTTTTGGCAAAACCCTATATTCCAAAACTAATGACGAAAATTGTTTTATACTAACTATTTTAAGAAATCCTGATAGAAAAAAAAACATGATCAAGAAGCTGATTAAAATATTATGTGTTATCCCATTACTGACCCTCCTTTTGATTTGACTCTTGATCAACCGCTTTTCTTTCGTCATTAAATGCACCTTTAAACTCTTTTAGTGATTCTCCCACAGAACGGCCTATATCAGGTAAGTTTTTTGCCCCAAAAGCGACTATGCAAATAATAAGAAGAATAATTACCCCAGGAATTCCAATTTGACTAAGCATCCTTTTTCACCTCCACTAGTTTTGTGTCTTTTTACTATTATTAATTTGCTTGGAAGAAATAACTGAACATATCAAAAGACTGATTTCAAACAAAATAAATACTAAGGACATCACAATTATTTCAGAGAAAAAATCCGGTGGCGTTACAATCATAGAAAACAGACATAAAATAGGATAAATAAATTTGCGTAACTTTTTCAACAAATTCACAGAAACTATACCAACAAGGGTGAGAAATGATAAAAAAGCAGGTAACTCTAGAATTAATCCAAATACAATACAGATGGCGAATATAAAATCAAAGAAGTCAGTAAAATTATATACAGTGTTCAATTCCAATGTATTGGAGACATTTATAAAAAATGAAAGCAAAATGGGAGAAATAACATAGAAACCCAAAAATGCTCCAAAGAAAAATAGTATTGATGCTATCGGAACCAAAAGAATTGCCATTTTTCTAGTTTGGATGTTTAAAGCTGGTTTAATAAATAAATAAATTTGAACAACAATTATTGGTATGGTTGCTGATAATGCTTGAACCAACATTATTTTGATGTAAATCTTAACTGATTCGGTTACTTTAAATACGTTTAAGTCTAGACCATACTGTGTAGCAGAGGATTTGATGACACCTAGAAAAAATGGTGTTGAAAAATATGAAATAAGAAAAAGACAAAGAAGAATGGACACGGTTATGATGATTCTTCCTCTCAATTCACCTATATGTTCTGCGAACGTTTGCAGTTTTATATTAGAATTTTGTAATTTTTCTTCATTCATAAAACACCTCCTGATTAATGTAATTAGACTTTTAAGTAAATGATAGGTTTTAACAATGATGTGGGAATAATTAGTTTGGTAGTAAATAACTTAATTTCTCAATTAATGTAGGTAGGTTAGTATGGTGGAAGAGAAATCTGTACGATATAAATTGTATTATAGCGTAAAGATATTAATTATGCAACAAAAATTTAAAAAAATTTAAAAAATTTAAAAACTCATTACCTATTTCCTTAAGTTACAAGTTTAAAACTATAAATATGATATAATTCATGAAAAAGAAGTAGGGTGATTGAATTGAAGAATTATCTACAGCATTTGCCATCCATTGATTTAATACAAAGCGATGAACGGTTTCGGTTACTATTGGCAGAAACCTCAGTTTCTAATAAACGGTTAACTAATTGGGTGCAAGAAGAAATTAATTGTATTAGACAAAAAATGCTATCTAAATGCTGTAATAAGTATCCCTATAACAAAAGTGAAATGATAAAGTACGTTTTTAAAAGGTTAAAAATGAGATCTGAACTTTATTTGAAACCACTTAAACTTAAAAGGGTTATAAATGCGACGGGAACCGTTATACATACCAATATAGGAAGAACGAGGTTGAGTAATGATGCAGTCAGCCAAGTAGCTGCTGTTGCAGGTAACTATTCAAATCTTGAATATGACCTAAATAAGGGTGAACGGGGAACGCGACATAAAATTACCGAAGTGTTATTAAAGGAACTCACTGGTTCCGAGGCAGCAATGGTAGTTAATAATAACGCGGCAGCTGTTTTTCTGATATTAAGGACCTTTGCTAAACAAAAAGAGGTTGTTATCTCTAGGGGGGAACTTATTGAGATTGGTGGTGCATTTAGAATCTCATCCATTATGGAGGAAAGTGATGCTATTCTTAAGGAAGTTGGTACGACAAATAGGACTCATTTATATGACTATGAACAAGCAATTAATAAAGAAACTGCCATATTGATGAAAGTTCACCAAAGCAACTTTAAAACTATAGGATTTACTCATGCTATTTCAACAAAACAATTAGTAAATCTTGCAAAGAAATATCATCAACCCCTAATTTATGAAGATCTAGGAAGTGGTTCCTTATATGATTTTAAAATGGGGAATGAACCAGTCGTTTCTAAAGTAATAGAAACTGGTGTAGATCTTGTATCTTTTAGTGGGGATAAACTGATTGGTGGGCCTCAAGCCGGAATAATCATTGGAAAAAAAGAACTTATAAATAAATTGAAACGGCATCAACTAACAAGGGTACTACGTGTGGATAAAATGACATTAGCTGCCTTGGAAGCAACGCTTGGCAATTATTTACGGGAGGAATTTAACAATATACCTACTATAAGAGACATTTCACTTCCAATATGTGAGATAGAAAAACGAATAATGATGTTTACAGATCATTTCAATAATAACGATAATAAATGGATTTTTAAGATAGAAAATAGTGCTTCACAGGTGGGGGGAGGGGCAATGCCAGGTATAGAAATACCTACATTGGTTTTAGCTGTTAAACATTTAAATCTAGATTCGCACACTATACACTCTAGATTGCGACAGGGCACATCACCAATTATAGCGCGACTAAAAAAGAATCATGTACTTTTAGATTTTCGAACTATAACCACTGAGGATATACCGATTATTGTAGAAGTGTTCAAAAAAATAGAATGATAAATCGAAATATACTGGACAGTCAAAAGTTCTAGCAGGAAAAATAACCCTTTCTAGCGAATGATATAGGTGCAGCCTATATCTCTGAAAGGAGCTCAGATTCGCTGAAAGGGTTATAAATGAGAGTATACATTACTTTCATGCAAATTGCCACAATTATGTTGAAATTTATCAATACCATTTTAAACGAATTTCGTCACTGCTTTTCCCGGGAAAAAACGTTCCATTGGTTTGTTACCATTATCATGGGTTTGATGTTGCGCTCGGATCAGTTGGGTCTGACCTCGATTATGCGTGACCTTGCCTTACCCAGTCATCGTTACGAGACGCTGGTACATTTTTTTCGGTCTTCTGCTTGGTCGCTGGAATCCCTGCGAAGAAAATGGCTTCAGACAGTCAAGCGTTTCGCCCCTCTTTTCTACCTTAATGGTCGAGTAGTGCTCGTCGGAGATGGGATGAAACAGGCAAAAGAAGCCCGACATATGCCTGGTGTCAAGAAGCTCCATCAGGAGTCCGAGAACACCTCCAAAGCCGCATACATTTTCGGCCATTTGTTTGGTGGTATCGGTGTTTTGATGGGCACACCGGTGAAATGATTCTGTTTGCCCTTATTCATCAATCTGCACGACGGAGTCAAAGCCATTTTTGACTGAGACCATTCATCCGATCGATGTGAATCCCATGTGATTCAAGTGATTGATCAAGGCTTTAAAGCGTCAAAAGGGTTGAAGGAGGATGCTCTCCTGCTTCTTGATCGTTATTTCCTATCCGTTCCCGCCTTAAAACGATTAAACCAATGGAATCAGTCAGGAGATGTCCAGCTACACCTTGTGACCAGAGCTAAGATGAACGCCGTTGCTTATGAGCACCCTTCCAAGAAAAAGAAGGGACGGGGACGCCCGCGAAAAAAAGGAAACATGATCAAGTTGAAGACACTGTTTCAAAGCCGAGCGGACGAATTTCAAACAGCCGAGGTGACGATGTACGGAAAAAAGGAAACCGTTCAATACCTGTGTCTGGATTTACTATGGGGACAAGGTCGTTACCAGGAGCTGCGTTTTGTGCTGGTGAAGTTTAACGGAGGAGTCTCTATTTTGGTAAGTACCGATTTGAAGCTGGAAGCCGCCGATATCATTCACTTGTATGGGGATCGTTTCAAAATCGAATGCACCTTTCGGGAGATGAAGCAGGCGATCGGTGGATTTAGTTACCAATTCTGGAGCAAATCCATGCCTAAGCTGAAAAGGTATCTCAAAAAAAGTGAGACACATCCGTTGGAGCAAGTCACCGAGCTAAAAGACAGGCGGAACATCCAGCAAACCGTCAAGGCCATTGAAGGGTTTGTGATGTGCAGTTGCATCGCCATGGGTCTGTTGCAATTAATTGCAGTAAAATTTTCGCATAAGGGTTCAGTACGTTTCTTTCGTTATCTGAGAGCGCCATCCAAGTCTATTGTCTCGGAGGCTACGGTCATGGCTTATTTACGCCGGTTTATTTTTCTCATGTTTGCTCGCAACCCGCCTTTGACCGTAACCAAAATAATTCAAAACAACGGAAAAACACGGAAGAAATGCTTGATTCCGGTGATGATCGGATGGTGTCTTAATGTTTAAAGCTTTTTACTGTCCAGGAAATATAGCAGTTCATAAAAAACAGTGCGGGAGCAAGATAACGTATATAATCACTTGGTAAAAATAGAACATAATTGAAATTTGGCGAGAAAGGATGGGAATCGAACCCACCAAACGTCTAACAAGACGTCCCAATCGGTTTTGAAGACCGTGGAGTGCACCAGCGTCTCAACCTCTCCCATCTTTCATAATAAAGAGATTTTTAATAGATTGCAATAAAATGCAAAATAGAGTAATACAATATTTATTAACGGGGGGATTATCATGAATTTTTACATTATGGGGGTTCTAGGGCATATTGATCACGGGAAAACGACTCTAACCAAGGCTTTAACTGGTGTTGATACAGATCAATTAAAGGAAGAAAAACAAAGGAAAATCTCAATTGAATTAGGATTTGCACCTATTCAATTTCAAAATAATTATCAAGCCTCAATTATTGATATACCTGGGCATGAAAAATTCATAAAAAAGGCGATAGCAGGCGCATCGGGTTTAGATTTGGCGATATTAGTAGTAGCTGCAAATGAAGGCATTATGTACCAAACAAAAGAACATCTAGAAATAATTTCATTGTTGAGTGTACAAAGAATCATTGTTGTAGTTACAAAAATGGATTTAGTAAATCAAAAAGAATTGGAAATTATAACTATAAACATTAAAAATTTTTTAAAAGACACTAGGTTTAGCGGTGCTAAGGTCGTACATGTAGATGGGATTTCATATCGTGGAGTTTCGGAATTAAAGCATAGGGTATCAAAAGAACTTGAAAAAATACCTAGCAAGGATATTAATACTCCACTTCGAATGCCTATTGATCAGGTCTTTACGCTCCGGGGTTATGGCACAGTTACTAGGGGAACTTTATATGATGGAAAAATAACATCTGGGCAACTGGTTACCATACTACCTGGTAATTTACGAGTCAAAGTTAAGGAAATGCAATATCATAATCAGATTACTAAAAATGCATATGCCGGTCAAAGAGTAGCACTTAATATTTCTGGTGTAAATAAGGAAAATATAAAACGAGGACAAGTTATTGTAGACTCGGATTATTATATCAGTACCCAAACTATTGATGTCAAGATTAAAACAGTAAATTCGTTAAGGTATAAAAAAATAAAACAGCATGAGCATATAATGATACATATTGGAACAACCAATTCTACTGGCAAAATTATTTTTTTTGATAGAAACAGTATTGAATTTTTACCTAATGAAGAAATATATTGCCAAATCCGACTAGATAATCCTATAGTTGCAAAAAAAGGTGATTCCCTAATTCTTCGCAAACTTTCACCAACGGAAACATTTGCTGGTGGCATTATATTACAGACACAAACGAATAAATATCCTTTTGGAAAAGAAACAATTAAAAAATTAGTGAGGCTGGACAATGATCCTCTTTTGGAACAATTGATTTCTCTCCTGGAAGAGCATATGATGATGACAGAAAAACAGCTTGCACAGTATATTGGCGTGTCTGAACATTATATATCTAAATTACTAAGTAAATGTGTGGCCAGCGGGGTACTCACATCAGTTAAGGGACAGTATACTGCTCAAACAGTCATGAACCAACTGAGGAGTCTTGTGTTAAATAAATTGAGAAACTACCATAGACAACATCCTCTCAAATATGGGATTCCCAAAGCTGAATTGATTAGCTCTCTCAGTGAACTCTATCCTCCAAATCTAATACTAAATATTTTAATCAATTTAGACAATGATAAACTAATTTGTTTTAGAGGACCTAATGTATGTATTAAAAATTTTCGGCCGGAGTTTCCCTCCGAAACAAAGAAAGAAATGATAAAGGTAATTAGAAATTTAGAGAAACAAGGTTTAGAACCAGCTCCAGTACTAGAAATATTATCACAATCAAGCTTAAATAATTGTGTGATTAAAGATTTTTTGTTTTATATTGAGAAAGAAGGAGTAGTTGAACGATTAAACGATAAATATGTGGTTCATTACAAAAATATAAAAGAGTCGATTTATCTATTAAAGAAATACTACCCATATTTTTTTACAGTACAAGATGCAAAAAAGATCCTAAAACTTAGTAGAAAATATCTTATCCCTTTTTTAGAACACCTAGATAGAAAGAAAGTGACTACTCAAGAAAGTAGTAAGCGGGTTTGGATAGAATAGTTTTTTCAAAAAAAGATGTTCCCTGGGCGGGATTGGATAGTGGATTTTTTAATTTTTTATTTCCCTATGGTATTTGTCTTTTTATAAACCTTCTTTTTATCCAACAAAAACAATAGCCGAGGATTCCCTTAGTTTAGGAATTCCCGACTTTCTTTATGTCGAATTTTACAAAAGATAATACCACCTCCTTTGACAATTCTAGAGCCACCTATGACTTGATTTAGAGCCACTTGTGACATGAACTGAGCCACCACCTCCTATATAACGAACTTGCACAAGTGTGCAATTCGTTATATAGGAGCTTTTTTTAATGAATATAGTTTTATACCTTTCTGAAAGGGAATTGTACCAGAAAACAAAGGAGGGGACAATATGCCCTGGACATTAAATGACTACCCTTCATCAATGAAAAATCTGGATAAGGTTGTCCGTAAAAAAGCGATTGATATAGCGAATTCAATGGTTGATGAAGGGTATGAAGAGGGACGGGCAATTCCCATTGCCACACAACAGGCAAAAGAATGGTATCAAAATGCGGATAAAGAAGAAATAAAAGCTTATGAAAAGGCGGGGAAGCCGACGGAAAGATCTAAAGAAGGAAAACGTTACGAAAATAATCCGGAACGCTTAAATGAAGGGGAGCATGTTATTGCTCATGAAGAAGGTTGGGCGGTTACATCCAGTAAAGCCAAAAAACCAAGTGCTGTTTTTGCTACCAAAGATGAAGCAGTAAACCGTGCGAAAGAAATCGCCCAGAATAAAGGAACAGCACTGACTGTTCATAAGCAGGACGGCTCTGTACAAGCAACCTATTCCTATTAAAAAGTTAGAAGGCAGGCAGATAGAATCTGGACATTCAGGTTTTGTCTGCCTTTTTTCCGCCTCCTACCTGGACGATAAGGTGCAAACTTTAATTAGTGCTGTGTATATTTTCCAATTTTAGTTCAAATACTAGCAAAAAGTGGAGGTGATATAATGGATAACGAGAAACGTAAAAGTGGGGATGACAAATTTATCCCTATGACATCGATAACGAGCGGAGTTGGCGAAGAAGTCCGTAACGATGTTTACTATTATACCGATCAAATTGTCAATATCAGTTTTATTGGCTTGCCGGAAGAAGGAGAGTGGGTTCTTGTTGACGCAGGTCTACCAAGAGCTGCAACGGAAATTCGTGCTGTTGTACGTGAGCGGTTCGGGAAAGACAGTAAACCAGCAGCAATAATCTTGACTCATGGACATTTTGATCATGTTGGCGGATTGGTTGATTTGATGCAGGAATGGGAAGTCCCTGTTTATGCGCACAAGCTTGAGCTTCCTTATCTAACCGGTGAAAAAAGCTATCCGGAACCAGACGCGACAGTTGAAGGAGGGTTTTTGGCTAAAATATCACCGATTTATCCAAATGAACCGATTAATCTGGGAGATGCTGTAAAAGCCTTGCCGAACGATCATTCTGTACCTGGATTAACGGATTGGAAATGGATCCATACACCAGGACACGCACCAGGCCATGTCTCCTTTTTCAGAGAAAGCGATCGGACACTCCTAGCTGGAGATGCTTTCATTACGGTAAGACAGGATTCATTTTATAAGGTGTTAATGCAGACGGAGGAGGTTAATGGACCGCCAAGATATTTGACAACCGATTGGTATGCCGCATGGGAATCGGTAAAAAAACTTGCTGATCTAAAACCGGAATTGGCGGTTACAGGTCATGGACATTATATGGAAGGTGAATCTCTAACAAAAGGCTTGCAAAACCTTGTAGAAAATTTTGAACAGATTGCCGTTCCGGATTATGGCCGCTATACGGATGGGAATTTGCATTAAATGGTATTTCTCTGGTTATTTGTAAGCACAACAGTATTCAAAAAAAGTTTTCCTGTGCTACAATAACTAGTGAAATGAGGTGTTTCAACATGAAAATCGAAATATGGTCCGATTTTGTGTGCCCTTTTTGCTATATGGGGAAGCGCAGGTTGGAAAAAGCTTTAGAAAAATTTTCGCACAAAGATGCTGTAACGATTGAATATAAAAGCTACGAACTCGATCCAAATGCGGAAAAAAACCCCGGTAAAACAATCCATGAATTAATGGCTAAAAAATTTGGCTCAACGGTAGAAAAAGCAAAAAGCATGAATGATAATATGGCAAAGCAAGCAGCTGAACTTGGGCTTGTATATAATTTTGATACGATGCAGCACACGAACACGCTTGATGCTCATCGGGTCGCTAAATACGCTGAGGAAAAAGATAAAGGAAATGAGATGACGGAACGTTTGCTAAAGGCATATTTTACGGACTCTAAGCATATCGGCGATCCGCAAACATTAATAGAACTTGCCGGTGATGTTGAGTTGGATCCTGATGCTATCCATACATTGCTTCAATCAGATAATTATTTAGCAAAGGTACGTGCAGATGAGGAAGAAGCAAAGCAAATTGGCGTTCAAGGTGTTCCGTTTTTTGTTTTTAATGAAAAATATGCTGTGTCCGGTGCTCAGCCGACAGAGGTTTTTACCGAGGTATTGGCTAAGGTCTGGGAAGAGGAAAGTGAAAAGCCTGCCTTACAGTCACTAACTCCGAAAAAATCTAAGACAACGTATTGTACAGATGATGGCTGCTGTGAAATTGAGGATTAACTGGATGTCTTAAAAACTAACTCTAACAGGGTTAGTTTTTTATTCTTAGGAAAAACAGTTCTCAAAACCGACACAAAAATGTGATATTTATTACATAAAAACCATTGAACCAAGTTATTTAATCTGCTATAATCTTTTGTAGAATCTAATTGATAATGAATATCATTCTTAATTAGATTGATTAGAAGGTAATAATTATTCTAAATAGCCATGTTTGTGGTTGGCATGAGTTTTTCGAGTCGAGGTCATTATATGAAGATACGGTATTTAGTTATAGCAGTCATTATTCTTTCTGTTACTTCTGTTTTTGTTGGGGTTTCCGACGTTTCTCCACTTGACTTGTTCAGCTTAACAGAAGATCAGAAAAAGATTTTGTTCGTCAGCAGGATTCCCCGGCTATTAAGTATCTTAATTGCAGGGATGAGTATGAGTATATGTGGTCTGATTATGCAGCAGCTAAGTAAAAATAAGTTTGTATCACCTTCCACTGCAGGTACCCTTGATTCCGCAAGATTAGGAATTCTGGTTTCTATGATGGTGTTTACATCCGCAAGTCCTTTGGAGAAGATGCTTGTATCGTTTGCCTTTGCGCTGCTTGGCACACTTATTTTCATGAAGATTTTAGAAAAGGTTAAGTTTAAAGATGCCATATTCATTCCATTAATTGGTTTAATGTTTGGAAATATTATTAGCTCAGTATCTACCTTTTTCGCTTATCAAAATGATCTGATTCAAAACATGTCATCCTGGATGCAAGGCGATTTTTCGATGATCATGAGTGGGAATTACGAATTGATGTTTGTAAGTATTCCTATTCTGTTGTTAGCAGCTTTTTATGCCAATAAATTTACCATTGCAGGAATGGGGGAGGACTTTTCCAAAAACTTGGGTTTAAATTATCGGCAGGTGGTGAACCTTGGACTAATCATTGTGGCCCTGATAACGGCATCCGTTGTGTTATCGGTTGGCATGATCCCGTTCTTGGGCTTAATCATCCCTAATATCGTTACCATTTATCAGGGGGACCACTTGAAGAAAAGTTTGTTACATACCGCATTGTTAGGTGCTATATTCGTATTAATGTGCGATATCATCGGCAGAATTATTATTTATCCTTATGAAATTCCAATTAGCTTAACCGTTGGGGTGATAGGTAGTGGAATATTTATCTATCTATTATTAAGGAGAAAGAAATATGGATTATAAAAAAAAGACAATTATTCTAGCCGTTATCGCAACGTTACTTACACTCTTATTTGTGTTCTACGACCTAAGTGGCAATATTGGGTACATCCTGCCGAGAAGAATCATCAAGGTTGTTGCTATTATCCTGACAGGAGGGGCGATTGCATACTCCACAACGATCTTTATGACCATTACCAATAATCGGATTCTGACACCAAGTGTCCTTGGACTGGATTCTCTTTATTTATTGATCCAAACGGTTATGATCTTTCTATTTGGTTCACGGTCATTAGTGATGATGAGCAGTAAACTAAATTACGTATTCTCGCTCGGTATTATGGTTCTGTTTGCTTTAGTTCTTTACCGCCTGTTGTTTCGGGGAGAAAAGAATAATGTTTACTTCCTGTTACTGGTTGGTATGATTTTAGGTACCTTTTTTGGCAGTTTTACCTCATTTATGCAGGTGCTAATCGATCCGAATGAATTCATGGTTGCGCAGGATAAAATGTTTGCCAGTATTAATAATGTCAATACCGATCTTGTTTATCTGTCGATTGGAATGATAGTGTTAATTACATTGTATTTCATGCGTTTTTATAAGTATTTGGACGTACTGGCACTAGGGAAAGATGATGCAATTAATCTAGGTGTTCCTTATGATTACGTGGTCAAACGCTTATTGATCATTGTCGCCGTGTTAATCTCGATTTCAACCGCATTAGTCGGACCGATTACATTCTTAGGATTGCTTGTTGTCAACCTGGCGTATGAGTTTTTAAAAACGTTCCGGCACTTTTATATCATTATCGGATCGATGCTAATTAGTATCATTGCCTTAATTGGCGGGCAATTTATGATAGAGAAGGTTTTTGCATTTCAAACAACCGTCAGTGTCGTTATCAATTTTGTTGGCGGTGTGTATTTCATATATCTTTTGTTAAAGGAGAATAAATCATGGTAGATATCAAACATGTATTTAAAAAGTATAACCAAAAAAAGGTAGTAGATGATGTGTCTCTCAAAATCGAAAAGGGAACCATTACATCATTTATTGGCCCCAATGGTGCTGGGAAAAGTACGTTGATTTCAATGATTAGTCGTCTGATCGCAAAAGATGATGGTGAAATAACGATTGATGGGCAAGATATCTTGCAAGCAAAAAATAAAGAATTGGCGAAGAAGATTTCCATTCTGAAGCAGTCGAATGCTATCAATCTGAAGCTAACGGTAAAGGAATTAGTGTCCTTTGGCCGCTTCCCTTATTCGCAAGGTAAATTGAATAAAGAGGATTGGGAAAAAGTCGAGGAAGCCATCGATTATATGGAACTCCGTGATATGCAGGATAAATTTTTAGATGAGCTCAGTGGTGGGCAGCGTCAACGTGCACATATTGCCATGGTTATTGCGCAGGATACGGAATACATTTTGCTTGACGAACCACTAAATAATCTGGATATGCGTCATTCTGTATCGATCATGAAAACATTACGCCGACTTGTCAATGAAATGGGCAAGACCATTATGATTGTGATTCATGACATCAATTTTGCTTCTTGCTATTCCGATAATATTGTGGCACTAAAAGACGGAAAGATTGTCAAACAAGGTCCAACTTGTGATGTCATTGACAAGTGTGTATTAAAAGACATTTACGATATGGACATTGATATTAAAGAAATTGATAACCAGCGCATTTGTGTTTATTTTTAGTGGCTAGTGCTGCATGGAGAATGGAAGTAAAAAAAGTCCCCTTATATGGAAGCGGTACGGCCATGCCCCAAACCAATATAAAGGAACCCGACTACCATTCATCTTACCTTGTTTTCTTCATTTGGTAAATGAATATGCTTTATTGCAATACATTTGAATGAAATTTGCGTATTGAGCGCTCAATACGCAGAACATATTACTATATATTTCTTTCACTTCATGCAGCGTTAGCTATGTAAAATAAAAAATATAAAAAAGGAGTTTATTCATATGAAGAAATTTGCACTAATTTTAATAGTTGGTTTTCTAGCTGTCATGATTACAGCTTGCGGCTCAAAAGATTCAGCAGACAAAACAGAAGATAAGTCTGGAGATAGCAAAGATTCTACCATCACGATTAAGCATGAACTTGGTGAAACAAAAGTGGAGAAAAATCCGAAGAAAGTAGTTGTGTTTGACTATGGCATCTTAGACACATTAGATGAACTTGGTATTCAGGTTGCCGCGGTTCCACAAGGGAGCATCCCATCCTATTTGGAGAAATATGATAGTGATGATTATGAAAATGTAGGTAGTTTAAAAGAACCGGACTTTGAAAAAATTGCTGAAGTTGATCCGGATTTAATAATTATCTCTGGACGCCAATCCGATGTGTATGATCAATTGCAGGAAATAGCACCGACGATTTATCTTGGTGTAGATACCACCCGTTACATGGATTCGTTCAAAGAGAACATGGAAACAGTCGGTAAAATATTTGATAAAAAAGATGAAGTTGACCAAGAACTTACCAAAATTGATGATTCCATTGCCTCGTTAAAGAAAAAAGCGGAAGAAGTGGATAAAAAAGGGCTGATCATTTTAGCAAATGATGATAAAATAAGTGCCTATGGTCCAGATTCGAGATTCGGTCTCATTCATGATGTGTTCGGTGTTCCAGCATCTGATGAAGACATTGAAGCTTCTACACACGGACAGAACGTTTCCTTTGAGTATGTAAAAGAACAGGACCCGGATTTATTATATGTCGTGGACCGAAGTGCTGCTATAGGTGATGAGCCGGCCGCGAAGAAAATTGTAGAAAATAAACTGATGAAGGATACCAAAGCCTATAAAAATGACGATATTACGTATCTCAACCCAGAATTCTGGTATCTCTCCGGTGGCGGACTTGTATCCGTACAAGAAATGATTAAAGAAGTTCAAGATAGTTTAGATTAATTTTTTGGGGACAGTCCCCGCCACGCTAACGTGTTGTTGCGATGGGGGACTGTCCCCATAATTGTGGCAAAAAATAGGCTGGTGTGTCATGAAATTGTTAAGTTAACACGTCAATGCCTGCCATGATCGTCTTCCCGAGGGGTAGCTACAAAAGCTTGACTTGCTATTTGTATGGCATATATGTTTGAATGGGAAGACAATAAATGAAATGAGGGAAGAGTCCGATGAAAAAATTAGTCATGCTAGTAGTAGCACTAAGTATAGTAACGATGTTGGCCGCCTGTGGAAATAATTCTGACTCTGGTTCCAGTTCCGATGCAGGAAAGAAAAGTGGCGATCAAAATAAAACGGAACAACAGGCAAAGCAGGCTCAAGACAAGGATGTTAAGATTTCCGACGATGAAAAGGTTAATAAAGATGATGTTGTCGTGCAAGTGAATGATACCAAAATAAAAGGTGATCAATACAATAATATTTATGCCCAAACCAAAGTGGCAATGAATCAATTCGGCGAGGATGTTAGTGACAAAGACCAGTTAAAAGAACAAGCAATTAATGTACTTGTTCAGCAGGAATTGTTAAAACAGGATGCTAAAAAGCAAGGAATAGACATTTCAGGCGAAAAGGTACAAAGTGAATTTGAAAAAATCAAAGCAGAAAATGAGGATCAGTTTGCGGCTGTACTCGAACAATATCAGCTTAGCGAACAAGCTTACAAGGATCAGCTAGCGTTCGAACTGACTGTAGATGAATATATTAACAAGGAGATCACCGGAACCGATGTTACAGATAAGGAAATCAAGTCTTATTATGATAAGCTAAAAGAACAAAGTAAAGATATCCCGGAATTGAAAAAAGTTAAGGAACAAATTAAAGATGAGCTGACGAAACAAAAAGAAAATGAAAAACTGCAAGCAAAAATAAATGAACTCAAAAAAGACGCTGAAATTAAGAATATGATTTAAATTGAAGCCCCCTCCAGATTTGGAGGGGGTAAATTGTTTATAAATATCCACCTGAAAGCTGAGACATCAACCTCGGAGCCGGAATATCAACGCGAGAGCAGACAGTCCGTGTCATCAGACTCGGGCATGTACGCCATCCTTCACAAGTTCCGCTATCACTGCCCCCAGTTTTTCAAAAAAGACAGTCATAGCTGTATCTGTTCCAATTGTAATGCGCAAATAATTGTCAATTTCCGGTTTGTCGAAGTAACGAACAAGCACACCATTCCGCTTTAGTTTTTCATACAGTAGTTTTGCCGACAGTTTATAGTGATTGGCAAAGATAAAATTAGCCTGGGAAGGGAGGACGGTAAACCCATTTTGTTTCAGCCGTTTTGTAACCCATTCGCGGGTTTGGACGATTCGCTCCACCTGTTGTGCAAAATACTGCTGATCTCTGATTGCTGCCTCTGCACCAACAATCGCTAAACGATCCAATGTGTACGAGTTAAAGGAATTTTTTATCCGTGTTAATGCCTCGATTAGTTTTGCGTTCCCTAATGCATAGCCAATTCTAAGGCCGGCAAGTGATCGTGATTTGGACATGGTTTGCACAATGAGTAAATTGTCATACGTATTGATAAGCGAGACAGCGGATTCCCCGGCAAAATCAATGTAAGCTTCATCAATGATCACAACCGTGCCTGCGTTATTCTTAGCGATATCCGCTATGTGCTCAAGCTCTAAATAAATGCCTGTAGGTGCATTTGGATTGGGAAAAATGACGCCTCCATCTGATTGAAAGAAGGAACATGTTGTTATGGAAAAATCTCGGGCTAGTGGAACTGTTTCATAAGGAATATCGAATAACCGGGCATATACAGGGTAAAAACTGTACGTAATCGCAGGAAAGCGTATGGCTTTTCCCGGATCAAAAAAAGCCATAAAAGCGAATGCCAGTACCTCGTCAGAACCATTGCCGATAAATACATTTTCTGGACGCAACTGATGATGCACAGCAATTGTCTCCCGTAATGAATCTGCAGTAGGGGAGGGATATAGATTTAGTTTCCGGTCCAATTCCTGGGTAATGGCCTCCGCTACATGTGGTGAAGGGGGATAGGGATTTTCGTTCGTATTCAATTTTATAATCCCTTTCCCATCTATTTGCTCCCCCGGTATATACGGATCAGCCCTTAGTGCCATCTTACTCCAGAGTTTACTCACCGCGGATCCCTTCTTTTTGCATATGACGTTGATAAAGTTCCTTTCTAATGTCCGAAAGCGTTACATTGCGGATCTCCATTACTATAAGCGTGTGATAAATAAGGTCAGAAATTTCCCAGATCAGTTCCGCATTATCAGCATTTTTCGCCCCAATGATAACTTCACCTGTTTCCTCCCCAACCTTTTTAAGTACTTTATCAATCCCTTCATTAAACAAATAGGTTGTGTAAGACCCATCAACCGGGTTGTTACGCCTTGATTTAATCGTGTTCACAAGCTGATTCAGCATAGCAAAATCTGCACCATTATCTTCTTCGTACAGCTGCTTGTAAAAACAGGACTCACTCCCCGTATGACAGGCTGGCCCAAGCGGCTGTACTTGTACTAAAATAGCGTCCCCGTCGCAATCATATTTCACGCGTTTGACCATTTGTTTATTTCCGGATGTTTCCCCTTTATTCCAAAGTTCTTGTCTACTGCGGCTGAAAAGCCATGTCTCTTTTGTTTCAATCGTTTTTTGTAAGGCTGCTTCATTCATGTATGCGAGCGTAAGGACCTTTCCCGTGTCAATATCCTGAATGATCGCGGGAACAAGACCGGATTCATCAAACATTACTTGTTCCATTATTTCGTCCAAGATGGTTCCCTCCTCATTGTTATGCCGTTCGCAGCTAAATAATTTTTCAAATCAGGTATGCTTATTTCACTGTAATGAAAGACAGAGGCGGCGAGTGCAGCATCAGCTTTCCCCTCGTTTAAAATTTCCGCAAAGTGTGCTTTTTCGCCAGCACCACCACTTGCGACAACTGGAATCGTTACCGCATTGGCGATTGCCTTTGTTAATACCACATTAAAACCGTTTTTGACGCCATCGACATCTATCGCATTAACGACGATTTCACCAGCACCGAGTTCTGCGCCACGTTTTGCCCAAGCGATTGCATCGATTTGCATGTCGACTCTGCCGCCGTTCATAAAAACGGACCAGCCAGATGAGGTACGTTTCGCATCGATCGATAAAACAATGCATTGACTACCAAACTTAGCTGCCGCCTCTGTTATAAGCGATGGGTTTTTGAGCGCCGCACTGTTTAGGGATACTTTATCAGCACCTGCCCGAAGAACACGATTAATATCAGCAACCGATCTTAGTCCTCCGCCAACGGTAAACGGAATATTAATTTCCGTTGCGACACGCTCGACAATATCAACAAAAATATCCCGACCCTCATTTGATGCTGTAATATCATAAAAAACAAGTTCATCGGCACCATCAGAACGATAGCGTTTTGCTAGTTCAACAGGATCTGCCACATCACGAATTTGCTTAAATTTCTTCCCTTTGACGACTCTGCCTTTGTCAACATCCAGACACGGAATAATTCGTTTAGCGAGCATCGTTACTAACCTCCATTAATGATGGCAAAGATAAGGTACCGTCGTATAATGCCTTGCCAATAATCGCCCCATAAAGATCTAACTCCGCCAATTTATCAATATCCTGAATGCTTGCTATTCCGCCTGATGCAATAACCTTAATGGAGGTTGCTTCATTTATTGCTTGCAGTTCAGCGAAGTTTGGTCCTGTAAGCATTCCGTCTTTTAAAATGTCTGTGTAAACTATTGTTTTGACGCCAATCTGTTCCAAGTCTTTCACAAGATCCATTGCTTTTACGTCACTTGTTTCAAGCCACCCGTTTGTTGCTACTAATCCGCCTCTGGCATCAATGGAAACCGCGATTTGATCTCTATACTGATCGACCGCTTTTTGTAAAAATTCTTTATCGGTGATGGCTGCAGTTCCAATGATCACCCGACGGGCACCAGCCGAAATATATGCTTCGATGATCGCCAGTGAACGGATCCCGCCGCCAACTTGAGTGGGAATGGTAGTGTTCCCTGCAATGGCTTGGATCGTTTCTTTATTAGGTGAATCGCCTGTTTTTGCACCGTCAAGATCGACAATATGCAAGTATTCGGCACCCTGCTTTTCCCACTGAATGGCGATATCCACCGGGGAATCACTATATACATTTTCTTTGCTATAGTCACCTTGCACTAAACGTACACATTTTCCATTTCGTATATCAATTGCTGGAAAAAGTATCACGTGATCAACTCCCCGAAGTTTTTTAGTAGGTTAAGTCCTGTTGCACCGCTTTTTTCCGGATGGAACTGTATCCCGTATATGTTGTCTTTTTGTACAATCGCCGGGATTTTTACGCCATAGTCACAGCTGCTTAATAGTTCATCCGCAAGGTTTCCATCAATATAGTAGGAGTGAACGAAATAAACGTATGACTGTTCAGCAATATCCATTAAGATTGGATGGGTGCGGTGGTGTGATAAAGTGTTCCAGCCCATATGCGGCACCTTCACATTACCCGTAATTCGGTTTACCGATCCTTTTAGAATCCCTAACCCTTCCCAGTCACCATCTTCAAAACTCTCGTCATACAGTAACTGCATGCCCAGACAGATGCCAAGGATTGGTTTTCCGACAGCTGCTTCCTTCCGTAATAGCGCTGCTAATCCAAGCTCATCAAGTGCATCCATCGCATCTTTAAATGCCCCAACCCCTGGCAGAATAATAGCTTTACTCGCTCTGATCGTTTGCTCATCGGTAGTTAAACAAGACGCTATATCCAGTTTTGTTAATGCAGATTGAAGGCTCTTAATATTCCCCGCACCATAATCGATAATCGCAATCATTTCTCTATCTTCCTCTCAAGTGGGGCCGATCAATTCTGACCTCTGGCCTCTGATATCTGACCTCCGGATTACAACGATCCCTTAGTCGAAGGAACGCCTTTAATACGCGGATTCTCCCTCGTTGCTTCATCAAGTACACGTCCAAATCCTTTGAAAATCGATTCGACGATATGATGGCTATTGCTGCCATATGCAAGATTAATATGCAATGTTACTTTTGCATGGTTGACGAACCCTTGGAAAAATTCCTCGACAAGCTCTGTATCAAAATCCCCAATTTTATCCTTTAGTCCATTAACTCGATAAACGAGATGGGGACGGCCACTAATATCCAGAGCGAGTGTTGATAATGCCTCATCCATTGGGATGGTGACTGTCGCATAGCGGTTAATTCCTTGCTTCGTCCCAATTGCTTCCTCAAATGCCTGCCCAAGTACGATTCCAATATCTTCAACCGTATGATGCTGGTCAACTTCTAAATCACCTGTACATGTAAGTTCCATATCGAATAATCCATGCTTCGTCATCAATATCAGCATATGATCAAGAAATCCTACGCCTGATTGGATCTTGGCGGTTCCAGTTCCGTCAATCCATAAGTCCATGTTAATCGCTGTTTCTGCTGTCGTTCGCTGAATCGTACTGTTACGCATCGTTAGCACCCTTTCTTACGTTAATTGCATTTGCGTGTGCCGTTAATCCTTCTGCTTCAGCCAACGTCACAATTTGTTCGGAAGCTTGCAGGAGGGAGGATTTTGTATAATGAATAATGCTCGATTTTTTAACAAAGTCATAGACACCGAGTGGAGATGAAAAAATTGCTGATCCGTTTGTTGGGAGCGTGTGATTCGGTCCGGCAAAATAATCTCCTAAAGGCTCAGGTGAATATGGCCCAAGAAAAATTGCACCAGCATTCTTGACAAAATGCACGTTTTCTGCCGGGTTTTTAACCATAAGCTGTAAATGCTCCGGAGCGATTGTATTTGCCAGGGCAAATGCTTCCTCTAAACTATCTGCTATAATGATTTTTCCATGATCGCTTAATGATTTTTTGATTATTGTGTTTCGCTCAAGTGAAGCTAGCTGTTTCTCGATTTCCACCTGGATAGCTTCAGCGAGTTGTTTACTTGTCGTTATACAAATCGCTTTCGCCCGTTCATCGTGCTCAGCCTGGGATAACAAATCTGCTGCAGCGTAACGTGGGTTAGCCGTTTCGTCGGCAACAATGCAAATTTCGCTAGGTCCAGCGATCATATCAATCGCGACATCACCAAACACCCATTTTTTCGCTCGGGCGACGTAGGCATTTCCGGGGCCAACGATTTTCGCTACCTTTTCAATTGTGGATGTACCATATGCAAGAGCAGCAATTGCTTGGGCGCCACCAACTTTGTAAATATAATCTACCCCTGCCTCATACGCCGCAGCTAAAACATACGGGTTTACCGTTCCATCAGATTGTGGTGGTGTTACGACCGTGATGGATTTTACCCCTGCCAATTTTGCCGGAAGTACATTCATTAAGACCGTTGAGGGATATGCCGCTTTACCACCAGGAACATAAACGCCAACCTTTTCAAGTGGTGTGATCTTCTGTCCCAGCATATTCCCGTTCTCGTCGTTGATGAACCAGGACTGTTCAACTTGGGCTTTATGGAACCTGCTGATATTTTCCTTTGCTTGTTTTAGTGCCTGGATAAATCGATCGCTCATTTGCTGTCGTGCCTCATTTATTTCAGCTTCCGTTACGACAAGGCTATCCAGTTTTACTTGATCAAATTGCTCGGTATAACGGAAAAGTGCCTGATCACCCTGGTTTCTAACTTGAGAAATAATCTCCAGTACAGTTTGATCAAGTGTTGCGTCTTGAAAAACTCCCGACCGATTTTCCTGTGCAGTGAGGTAGCTCGCTGGGGTTAGTATTTGCATTTACATACGTACCTCCAATGCTCGATTCAGTTTCTCCAAAAACAAGTGGATACGCTCTGATTTCGTGGCAAAACTGGCCTTATTAACGATTAATCTTGTACTGATTGCTTCTATCGTATCGATTACCTTTAATCCGTTTTCCCTTAAAGTTGTTCCGGTTTCTACAATATCGACAATGACGTCGGATAGCCCGATGAGTGGTGCCAATTCAACGGAACCATTTAATTTAATTGTTTCCATCGGGATGCCTTTTTTTTGAAAATATGCCTTTGTAACGGCTGGATATTTGGAAGCAACTGTAAGCTTTTTCCCGCTGTCTACTGCGGTATTAGGCAAACCAGCAAGGACAAATTGACACGTTCCAAACCGGAGATCCATCATTTCGTATACATCAGCCTGCGCTTCGGCAATATTATCTTTGCCGACAATCCCGATATCGGCAGCACCTTTTTCAACATATGTCGGCACGTCGATTGCTTTCACATATACTAATTTAAAACTATCTGTTTCATCATAAAAAATTAGTTTCCTGGATTTCTTGTTAAAGGCAGGAAAGTGAATTTCCGCTGTCTCCAGGAGCTTGATTGTTTGGTCAGCGGTTCGTCCCTTTGCCATGGCCAACGTAAGATAACTCAAGTCAAAATCCCTCCTTAAACAGGTCTAATAATTCTGCTTGACTGAAAAAAGCACGAGAAGTCTTTTCGTTAGCGATAAGATTTTGTGATTCCTTGTAATAGATAACATTGGCAGCAGTTTGATTGTTTGCTTCTCCACCAATTGGATCGATACGTACACGCACACCTTGACTGCGCAGTGCTTGCCCACAAGACAATGCTTCCCTTCGCTTTGACTCTGTATAAAGGATTTGAATATCCACCGCCGGATCCATAACCGGAAAGAGGGATTGCTGGCTCATCACCTGTAATACCGCAGCAATATCAAAGGCAAACCCAATCGCAGGAAGGGCCCTCTCGAACTGTTCGGCTAATTGATCGTATCTGCCTCCCATCAATACGGGCTTTCCGTAATTTTCAACAAACCCTTGGAATATAATGTCGGAATAATAATTCATGTGGTTAATCAACCCTAAATCAAAAGAAATAAATTGTTCCGCATCGTATAATTTTAGCCCTTCCAGCAAGCTGTGAAGATCTGTAACTTTCTCTTGCATCTGGTTGTTTAGCGCGACGGATTCCGCATGTTTGATAACCTTTTCTGGATCCCCATACAATAATGGAATTTGCAGTAAGGATTTTTTACTTTCCGGTTGAATCGGCAGGTTTTCCAGGAATGCTTCTATTTCGGAGACATTCTTGGCCTGAATAATTGCCTGAAGCTGTTCAATTTCTTGCTTGGAAAGTTCTATTTGCTTTAACAGTTCCTTAAAAAATCCGGCATGACCAATCTCAAGCTTAAACTGTTCAAAGCCCAGATCCTGTAATGTATGAATCGCTAAAGCAATCACTTCTGCGTCTAATTCGTCAGTTTTTAACCCGAAATTTTCTATGCCAGCCTGCATCTGTTCGCCCTGATCAAAACTTGCGTTGCGAAAGACGGTAGAGATGTAAAAGAGTCGCTCATCATCCCAATCCAATTGGTTTCCTGCCGCAGCCCTTCTTGTAATTGGTATCGTGACGTCCGGCCTGAGCACGAATACTTTCCCGGCTGGATCAATGACCTTTACCATCTTTTCTGGATGAATCATACCAGTACTGGTTTGGTACAAGTCGTATGGCTCAAATGCCGGTGTTTGAATTTGCCTGTAGCCATAAGTAGCAAAGCGATCCTTCATTTTTGCCAAGAGATATTCTTTTTTCTGGTAATCATCAAGGCTAAGTGTATTGCTAGTGTGAAAAACGTCCTGCAGCATAAAAGATCTCCTATTCTATAACTTTATCACTCTATTGCTTTATTTAATTAAAGTTATATAGTATTCTAATAATTAATAGTATGAAAGTCAAGTACAAAAGTGGAAGCGCCCGTTCAGCGGCGTATGTGCTGGACTGAACCGTAGGAGATAAAGGAAACACGGTGAGCTGGAAGCGAGCCGATGTTGACTTATCGTACGGAGGCGGGTGTTGCACACTAGCCGCTGGGCGCTGGAGCTGGACGTGGCTGGCGCTGAAAATGGAAAAAATAACGCCCAATTTTTATACTATCTTTACCAATAGCAAAAGGGAGGAATTTTCCGATGTTTGACTACCACGTTCACAGTACATTTTCGGCAGACTGTGATACACCAATGGAAGAGAGCATCAAAAAGGCAATTGAAACAGGACTTAAAGAAATTTGTTTTACCGATCACATTGATTATGACTATCCAGATCGTTCCATTATATTTGATTTAGATTTGGCGCAATATAATCGTAAGCTAACCAAATTACAAGAGAAGTATGCTAAGCAAATAACGATTAAAAAGGGAGTTGAAATTGGTGTCCAGCCACATCTCCTGAGCCGGTATTCCCAATTAACGGCAAGTGAAACATTTGACTTTGTTATCTGCTCGATGCACACCACCAATAAACAGGATCTGCATTCTGGTGAATTTTTTACCGATAAGTCAGTTGATGAAGCGTACACTGCCTATTACAATGAGCTGCTTTATTGTGTAAAGCATTATAAACAGTACCAGGTTTTGGGACACCTTGATTTGGTAAAACGGTATACAAGGGAAAGGGCAACGAAAGGCTTCAGGGAGGTAATAGCGGAAATTTTTAAGGTCATTATTCCAGAAGGTAAAGGGATTGAGTTGAATACATCTGGCGTTCGGTATGGGTTAGAGAGCGGTATGCCGAGTGCCGATATTTTAAAAGTGTATAAGGAGATTGGCGGCGAAATCATCACACTTGGATCCGACTCACACACTTCAAGGACAATTGCTTTTCAATTTAACGATGCGTTGGCACTGCTTCAAACACTTGGATTTCGTTATATTACAACATTTGAAAAAGGAAAAGCAAAGCAGCATCCAATCGAGGGACTATCCCCATTAAAATTGTCATAAAAAGTTCGCCATACAGTACGGAAAAAAACAAGGCAAGATGATACAATAAAGAATAAGGGAAAGAATAATTGTAGTGTGTGTTCAAAAATTCGCTACTTAATCATTTGATGACTTTTTGAACAACCTCTTATAGCTGGTGTTAATTATGGAGCAGGTAAAGAAGGGACTCCTGATCATTTGCGGGACAATTTCTCTCGTACTCGGACTATTGGGGATTGTTTTGCCGCTTTTACCAACAACGCCATTTCTTTTGCTGGCGGCAGCTTGCTATGTCCGCAGCTCAAGAAAATTATATCAATGGCTTTTAAACAATAAATATTTTGGGCCGTATATTGAAAATTACCGGGCGGGAAAAGGCATTCCATTAAGGACAAAAGTAATCGGTGTCTCACTGCTATGGATTTCCATGGGGTACACCGTTATTTTTGTAATTCCATTATTCGCGATTAAAGTATTATTACTACTAATAGCCGCGTATTTTACTTGGTTTATTTTAAAGCAAAAAACATTAAAAAAGCAGAAGCACTCGGTTGGCAACATGTGAATGTACCTGTCAGCGGGGAATTTCCGGGTGTGAAAGCTGTTTTTTAGGCAGGAGAGGCAAGGCAATTGAAGAAGAAACGTATTTTGCAGCTTACAGCAATTGGTATTCTTATCGTGACAGCCACAATCATTACATATATGCCAAGGCATGCAAGTTCACAGCATTCTATTACACCGATAAACGTTTTTGTCCATGGGTATAAAGGAACGACCAATTCCTTCGGTGGCATGTTGAATCGGTTTGAACGAAACAATTGGGGAAATAAGGCACTGATTTATTATGTTACCCGCCATGGGGATGTAAAAATGTATCCTTTAAACAAAGGGAGTAGGGAACCAATATTCATCCAGGTCATTTTTGAAAATAACCGGGCAAGTTTTGATGACAGTGCAACATGGTTATCCGAGGTCATGCGTCATTTGAAAAATACGTATCACATTGATTCGGTAAACCTTATCGGCCATTCTATGGGTGGTTTGGTTTCCTTGAAATATATTGAAGAGTATCAGGATCCAGCCGAATATCCTGCGACCAATAAGTTAATTACGATTGGCAGCCCATTTGATGGGATCTATAGCCAGTATTATTTTCAAATTAATCGTGACCCCGCAGCAACAGACTTAAAACCCGATTCCCCTGCCTTACAGCTGTTGAGATCCAACAGACAGGCGATTCCGGATGATTTAGCTGTGCTGAGCATTGGCAGTACAGGGGATATGGTGGCAGTGCCGAAAAGTGTGCATACATTAGAAGAAATTGTCCCAGCAAATCAATTAACCGAAATCATGATCGAAAATGACAATTTGGGGCACAGTGAACTGCACGAAAATAGACAGGTTGACAAGTTGATCCATTCGTTTTTGTGGCAAGAACGAAAGGAATAACTTAAAATAATATAGATTAATGTAAAAAGGAATGATTTAAGTGGTGAATGATCATCATACGTACGAAAAATTGACGGAAATTACAGCAGTGAAGAATGTGATGGTTGATGAACACTTAAAAAATCATACGTATACCCGTTTAGGCGGGAAGGCTGATTTTTATGTGACACCGGAAACATATGAACAAGTACAGCAAATCGTCAAGCTTGCAAATAAAGATAATATCCCCTTTACAATGCTCGGAAACGGATCTAATTTAATTGTAAAAGACGGGGGAATTCGTGGTATCGTATTAAATTTACAAAAGTTGGCATCAATTACTGCTGATGGAACAACCGTCATTGCCCAAAGTGGCGCGCGAATCATTGATGTTTCTCGCCACGCCTTAGTGAAAAAACTTACCGGACTTGAATTTGCCTGCGGGATCCCTGGATCGGTCGGCGGTGCATTATTTATGAACGCCGGGGCATATGGCGGCGAAATCAGAGATGTGTTGGAAAGTGCGGTAGTTGTCACTAGAGATGGAGATCTTCTCACATTGGCTGCCAATCAATTGGACTTGGAATACAGGTCAAGTAATATTCCTGATAATGGCTACATCGTTTTGGAAGCAACCTTTTCGTTGCAGAACGGAAATTATGACGAAATCAAAGCAGTCATGGATGATTTAACGTTTAAACGGGAATCGAAACAGCCGTTGGAATATCCATCATGTGGCAGTGTATTCAAAAGGCCGCCGGGATATTTCGCCGGCAAACTCATCCAGGACAGTAACCTGCAAGGAAAACAAATTGGTGGGGCGCAAGTATCCTTGAAGCATGCTGGTTTCATTGTCAACAAGGATCATGCATCGGCCAAACAATATATCGATCTGATCCATTTCATCCAGAAGACAGTAAAAGAGAAATTTGGTGTGAAACTGGAACGTGAGGTTAAAATTATTGGGGAAGATTTAGTGGAATAACAGAGGACTGTGAGCAAAAGTAATTGTTCACAGTCCTTCTTAGTAGTAAAAGTAAATGATTTGGGTCCTGATTTTACGGTTTAGAGGAGATCAAATAATGAGAAATTTTTTTCGGAATCGAAAACCAATTCGGCTGCAAACATGGATTATGCTGCTAATCGTTTCGGTGTTAATGATTGCATTAACGATAACAGGCCTTCTTATTGGCAATGAAACAGCACAGAAAACCAGGGAAAGCCAGAGAGAAAAGGCGATGAATATTGCTAGTGCGGTTAGTCAGACCCAGTCTGTTATCGACGGGTTAGTGAACCTGGATAGTTCAGGAGAAATACAGTCCTATACAAAAGCTGTACAGGAAGATACGGATGTTGATTACATTGTCGTTATGGATAATCAACATATTCGCCGATCGCATCCTGTTGAGGAAAGAATCGGACAATACTTTGTTGGAAATGATGAAGATCGGGCTTTCCAAGGAGAACGCTACACGTCTGTTGCAGAAGGAACGCTTGGTAAATCCATGCGTGCATTTACGCCAGTGTGGAACGAGGGTGAACAAATCGGTGTGGTAGCGGTTGGAATATTACTTAACAACGTAGAGGACACGGTTTTTGCCAGTCAAATTATCGTCTATATTGGGATTGCTGCTGGGCTGGTTGCCGGAGCAATTGGAGCTGTCCTTTTGGCAAGGCGTGTAAAGCGTATACTACATGGGCTTGAACCAAGTGATATTGTACAATTGTTACAGGAAAGGGATGCCATGCTCGCGTCAGTAAGAGAAGGTATTATTGCCATTAATAAACATGCTGAGATTGTCGTGGCTAATCATGCCGCTATGGATCTGTTCCGCCGGGCAGGCCTTGCGGAAAATCCTATCGGCAAGCAAGTGGATGCTTATTTACCTCCCTCTGATTTAACACAAGTATTACTGGATCAAAATATCGAATTCGATCAGGAGCAAAAACTCAATGGGATTGATATCATTGTAAATACGAAGCCAGTTATAGTCAATGATCATATAGCAGGTATAATTGCCACGTTTCGGGACAGATCGGAACTCACCTCTTTAGTAAAACAGCTAACAGATACAAGAACTTATGCCGACACCTTGCGGGCACAAACCCATGAATTTATGAATAAGCTGCATGTTATGTCAGCAATGGTCCACACGGAATCTTACAAGGAATTGGAGGAGTATATTGGCTACATTTCCGATAATTATCATAAGGAAATTGGTGCGGTTTCACGTCTTGTGAAGGATCCAGTATTGGCAGGATACTTACATAATAAGCTGAGTCAATTCAGGGAAAACGGAGTAGTTGTAGAACTCAACGGGGACCGGCAATTGCCGTTATTAAAAAATACAAAAAAGATGGAAGCGATCATAACAATGATCGGGAATTTGAGTGATAATGCGAATGAAGCAGTAGCTCAACAAGCGGATCGACGTGTTCTTATTACAATAAATTATATAAACGGACAATTTCATTTTACGATTCAGGATAATGGACCCGGTTTAACACCATCCGAAAAGGAAGCCATTTTTGAAAAGGGACGTTCCACAAAAGGGAAAACCCGAGGCTACGGATTATTTCTGACAATGCAAGCTCTAAAAGTACTGGATGGTACACTTGAGGTATCTTCTGAAAAAGGGGAAGGAACTGTTTTTGATGTAATTATTCCATATGAAGGTGGTAATGTATGATTAACGTGTTAATTGTAGAAGATGACCCAATGGTTGCGAAATTCAATCGTATATACCTTGAAAAAGTAACAGGATTTACTGTAATCGGTGTGGTTCATGATATTTCCGCAGGGCAGCATTTTTTAAATAACAATGATGTGAACCTTGTCCTGCTAGATATTTATATGGCTAATAACAATGGACTTGATTTACTTGTAGAGATAAGGAATGCTGATATAAATGTTGACGTTATTGTTATAACGGCTGCAAATGATCGCTCATCAATACAAAGGGCGTTACGCAATGGAGCGTTTGATTATTTAATTAAACCATTTGATTTCGAACGATTGAAGGATGCATTACTCAAATATCGGGAAAAGTTTGAACGGATGAAAGAGGGACAGGATGTACAACAGAAAGATTTGGACGCCTTTCTATTGAAAAAATCCATCCCTAATATAAATCCAATCGACCTTCCGAAAGGGCTTACCGTACCAACATTTGCCCGAATTGCAAGGCAGATAGCAGAATGGGAAAACCGCCCATTTTCCACAGCCGAAATAGCCGATAAAACCGGAATATCCCGTGTATCGATAAGCAAGTATTTAAAGTACCTAACAGGGCAGGACGTGCTGAAAGTGGAGGTGATATATCAGGAGACAGGGCGCCCTTTGCATCGTTATTTGTTGCAACCGGAGCGTATCAACATGCTTCATTCGCTCATAGGAGAAATAAAATAAATATTTTCTATTATTTTTTTAGTTACAAAAGGGTTGAAATAGTTTCAAAAGGTACACAGCCGGAAAGTAATCCCCTAAAATATTTGTAAGCGTTAACATATGATTTTGAAAGGTGGATGGAAATATGGGGCAAGGATTTAAAGCAGTTTTATGGGGGATCCGGCAGCCTTATGGCGAAACAAATGAACGATTTACCTTTTCACGGGTTATAAAAGAAAGGGATTCAGATGCTTCTGAAAGCGGTAAAGAAAGTAGCTCTAATTTTTCAGAAGGCGGAACTAATGATAATAATAAAAAACCAGCTTATAAACCTGCTCAAAAGGTAGGTCTAATCCTGGGACCGTTGCTATTTTTATTAACCCTATTACTGTTTCAGCCGGAAGGTTTAAGCCCTGAGGCAAGGGCTGTCCTTGCCGTAACGTTATGGGTCGCTACTTGGTGGATTACTGAGCCGATTCCAATTGCGGTAACTTCACTCTTCCCGATTATCTTGTTACCGATTACCGGGGCGATGGATGGGGATACGGTTGTTTCGTCCTATGGAAATGATATTATTTTCTTGTTTTTAGGTGGTTTTTTTATTGCAACTGCGATGGAAAAGTGGAATTTGCATAAACGGATTGCCTTATCAATTATCTCTGTCATCGGCACTAGCCCCCAGCGAATTGTATTAGGGTTCATGGTTGCTACTGCTTTTCTGTCAATGTGGGTTTCCAATACAGCAGCTACGATGATGTTGATACCAATGGGACTGGCGATTATCAATCAGGCAACAAGTTCGTTGGAAAAAGGTGAATATGCAAAGGAAATACCGAAATTTGAAAAAGCAGTTATTTTCGGAATAGGATATGCTGCAACCATTGGCGGTCTGGGAACATTGATTGGAACCCCTCCCCTTAGTATTCTTGCAGCAACAGTAGGGAAAATGTTTGATACTGAAATCTCGTTTGCAGACTGGATGATGGTCGGTGTACCGGTTGCGATCTTGTTAATTCCTATCTTATGGCTATACCTTACCAAGATCGTTTATAGGGTAAACTTCCGCGAGCTTCCGGGCGGGAAGGAACAGATCAATAAGGAAAGAAGATCGCTTGGGGAAATCTCTTATGAAGAAAAGGCTGTTGCAGCTGTCTTTACTTTCGCTGCTTTTATGTGGATTACTCGTACATTTATTTGGGAAAATATTGTACACGTTCCTGGTATTAGTGACGGTATTATCGCGATGGCAGCAACCATTCTGCTTTTCCTGATCCCTTCAAAGCAGGAGGATGGAAGCAAGATAATGGAATGGAAGGATTCCAAGGATATTCCATGGGGTATTCTAATTCTGTTCGGAGGTGGACTTGCCATCGCTGCAGGGTTTACAGAAACAGGTCTTTCTGACTGGATTGGCAATCAGCTGGCAGGACTTGAAGGAATGAACATTTTTATTATTATGCTTGTGGCTACTGGTGTAATTCTATTTTTGACCGAAATCACCTCAAACACGGCAACAGGAACCATGATTATACCAGTAGTTGCTACGCTTGGGCTAGCATTGAATGTCCATCCGTTTGCGCTGATGGTGCCATGTGCAATGGCAGCAAACTGTGCATTTATGCTTCCAGTAGGTACGCCACCAAACGCGATTATTTATGGTACAGGGAAATTGAAAATAACAGAAATGGTTAAAAACGGATTTTGGTTAAATATCATTTCCCTTTCCCTAATCGTAGTAGCAGTATACTTCTATTTGCCAGTTGTATGGGGAATCGATTTATTGGAGATCCCGGCTGAATTTAAGTGAAACGGGATAGTGAAAAGGGGCTTATCAGGCAGTTGGTGGTAAGTCCCTTCCTTTTAATTAATCAAGTCACGATGTTTTCTCAAAAATAGCGTTAAAGGTATCGGATATCATAAATAGAAATGGGCATTAAGTCAATGAAGTTAAAATTTAAAATTTTGGATGATAAAGTTCTTATCAATATAGAAAATTGATGAAGACAGCCAGATACATCGGTGATTTTTAAGAGCCTGCCTTGACATATGATAGACCAGAACAGGCTCTTATAAATTTTTCATTTTAATTTTTTGGTAAAACTGCACAACTTATGAAGAAAGGATAATTAGGCTATTTTTTATCTTCTAAACCGGTGCAAAAAGCTCTGCAACCGTTCATTTGTTGAATTCTCCAGTACTTCTGCTGGCGGGCCCTGTTCGGCAATGACACCATTATCCAAAAATACAATTCGGTCGGCGACATCGCGGGCAAATTCCATTTCGTGGGTAACGAGTACCATCGCCATTTCGCCTTCTTTGGCGATATCGCGAATGACCTCAAGCACCTCACCGACAAGCTCAGGGTCAAGTGCTGATGTAACTTCATCAAACAACATAATCTTTGGTCGCATGACAAGTGCCCGAGCCATCGCAACACGCTGCTTTTGCCCGCCGGAAAGCTGGCTTGGGTAGTTATCAAGCTTGTCGCCTAACCCAACCTTCTCAAGCATTTCAATCGAACGTTCTTTAGCGGAGGTTTTATTTTCCTTCTGAACGTTGACAGGTGCAGTCATACAGTTTTCTAAAATCGTCATATGCGGGAAAAGGTTGAAATGCTGAAACACCATCCCAATATCACCACGAACTTCGCGCAAATGTTTTTCGTTAGCAGGAACAAGCTTGCCGCCTTTTTCCATGTGCCACAGGTTTTTGCCATCAACGATGATATCTCCAGAGGTAGGCTCCTCCAATGTCATGAGCATGCGGATAATCGTTGTTTTGCCAGAACCACTCGGGCCGATTACTGCTACCTTTTCTGCTGGTTTAATGTCTAAATCGACACCCCTTAAAACTTTCACATCACCAAAGGATTTATGAACATCTTTGTACATAACGATTGGTTCTGTCATTTATGATACAGCTCCTTTATTTTCCTGAATTTGCTTGCTTGTTGCTTTTTTATTAAAACGGCGGTTCATTTTTTTCTCCAGTTTACTAATCAGAATAGCAGATGGATAACTTAGTACAAGGAAAAGAATGGCTACAATCGTGATTGGCTCCAAGTATTTCCAATGCTGAGAACCAAATTCATCAGCCATAAATAGAATACCAGATACCCCAACAGTTGACGCAAGCGGGACTTCCTTGAACATAATAATCAAATAGTTTCCCAGCATCGGAATGGTTGGTGGTATAGCTTGTGGCAGGATGACTTTGGTCCACTTTTGTCCAGTGGAGAAGTTTAATGCTCTGGCTGCTTCCCATTGCCCTCTGTCAACACTGTCAATCCCTGATCGATACACTTCGCCGATATACGTGCTATAGTGAATCCCCAGCCCAAGTACGGCACTTGTGAATGGATCTAAGGTAACACCAATATAAGGCACTATCGGCCATGCATAATAGAGAAAAAATAGCTGGACAAGTGGTGGTGTAGAGCGAATGAATTCCATAATCCATAATAATACCCATCTGATGGGCGTTATGGGAATTCGTTTGACAAATGTCCAGATAAAACCAAAGATAAGCGCAAATAAATAGCATGCAATGGTTAAACCTAACGTAATACCAAGCCCTTCCAGCACCTTAGGGAAGGCATCAAAGAATATATCCCAGCTCCAATTGTTATTCATTGACTAGCCACTCCTTTCTTGGATATGCTCTCCATCTTCTTCGTTAACCAAATTAATGGAAGCGCAAGAATGAAGTAGAATACAAGTACCAGCAGATAAACCGTTGGTGCCTGTGATAGGTTGGAACTCCGTAAAATATCACCATAGTATAAAATATCAGTCATACCAATTAATGATACAAGTGATGTAGATTTTAACATTAAGATAAGATAGTTACCGAACTCTGGCAACATCATCCGAACTGCCTGGGGGAAAATAACCAGCCTCATCCGCTGGAAACGCGACATATTTAATGCCGTCGCTGCTTCGCTCTGTCCTTTGGCAACCGATTGGATCGAACCGCGTACAATTTCCGACATATAGGCCCCATAGTTTAACGATATTGCCAAGACTCCTGCCCAAAAGTCACTACCGATCTCGATACCAAAGAGAATTGGTAATGCATAATAAAACCAGAATAATTGAACAATCAACGATGTCCCGCGAAAAACTTCCACATAAAAGCCGGTGAACTTGCGAAGGATAACGTTATTGGAAAGGCGACCAAACCCAGCGATAAAAGCAATGAAATATCCTAATACAATCGAGGCCAAAAGAACAGTAACAGTTATCTCGACACCCTTCATCAGGACAGGGAAAATGTCTGCTATCGCATTAATAGTAATCACTCCTTCGTTTTACATGATGAATATGCAATAAGTGTGTATATAAAAGTCGCCGCTTATCGTTTGATGACTTTTTGAACATCCTCTATAAAGTATAGGGCCAGCCCCCCTGGGTAAGGGAGTCTGACCCTATGGAGTTCGTTTCGGATAATTGGTATCCTATGAAAATATGTTTAATAGTGCGTGTTCAAAAAGTCGCGCTTATCATTTGGTGATTTTATGAACGCCCTCTAATAGTTTTCCCCGCTACAAACGCTTTCGGCTGTAATACCATCAGGGACACTGTTTGTTTCCCCATTAAAGCCGTTAGCTTCTAAAATTTCAGCAATTTTGCCGCTCTCTTTTAATTCAGCCAATTTTTCATTATATGCTTCACGCAATTTATCGTTGTCTTTGTGAAAAGCAGCTGCCCCATAGCTTGGAACTCCTTCAATATCTTCAGGCTGCTCAAAATCCTCCACAAATTCCAACTTGTCATTCCCGGAAGATTTCAAAGCCATTTTTACCGTCATTTCAGTTCCTGTTGTTGCATCAGCACGTCCTGACTCGACAGCTGAAAATGTTGCCGGAATGTCTGGGGCAGATTGAATTTGATCTTCGCTAACCCCTTCCTTTTTAACAAATTCATTTTCCGTTGCTGAGGACATGATTGACACGGTAGCATTCTTTTCAGCTAGATCCTTATAGCTGTGCAAGTCAAGCGGGTTTCCTTTCTGGACAATTAACCCTTCCCCATACATCATTTCCGGTTCACCAAAATCGGCGTTTTCACAGCGGTCAGGGGTAATCGCCATTCCAGCTGTCACGATATCGAATTTCCCGGCATTAAGACCTGGGATTAATTGTTTGAAATCAGCAAGCTGACCTTCTACGTTATCAACACCAAGTTCTTTAAAAACGGCTGTTGCAATGTCCACTGCAGCACCTTTGAGTTCGCCTTCATCGTTCTGATACGCATATGGCTCTTCATTGGCAAAACCGACAGTTACGGTACCTTTTTCTTTTAGTTCATTCAGCAGATTACCATTTTTTCCGCCATCTCCACTTGCGTCATCTGATCCGCATGCTGCCAGCATAATGAGCACAAGGCAACATACAGATATAAGTAAAATTTTCTTCATTTTCTAAAAAGACCTCCCCTTTTATTTTAAAACATTAACCGAAAAACATTTTTCCAATCAATGTTTCGATAAATGGTTTGATAATAAAAAATTTAAATCGGTTATAGATTCCGATTTAAAAAACCTGAATGATCGTGATTAGTAACAGGAGTATGAGTAACACTATTGAACTACCTGTGATTTAGGTGAAAAATACTATTTGTTTTTCGGAGAAAATTGGGCTGAAGTTGCTTTTTAGCGGACACTCTTTAATAGTAAAGACATTCTTGCAGTTTCTCAAACGCAGTATATTTAGATAATTGCGATTTAAATGGCATATAAAATGGTAAGCTCCATCAAGCTGTTTTATATCAACATATGCTTGTATATATGGCATAATGCTCGTGTATACTCAAAAACTGCTGAAATTACCGTGTGGAAACTTTCTGAAGCGTTGGATATAGACAAAGTATAAGAATCACGGTACGATAACATCAAGTTGATTTATATGGAGGGGACAGAATGAATATCGTTGTAATCGGTGCAGGTGCATTAGGGTCTTATTTTGGAGCCCGCTTTCTGGAAGGTGGGGCAAACGTCACTTTTTTAGTTCGGGAAAGGCGTGCAAAGCAGATTGAAAAAAACCACATAAAGCTCAATAGCCCATCAGGGGATTACACGGTTACAAACCCAAAAATAGCAACTGATGCAGCGGAAATTGAGACGGCAGATCTTGTATTGGTAAGTGTCAAGGGTTATCACTTACCAGGTACGTTAGCAGATCTGAAGACATTAACCAAAAAAGGTGCTCATGTTTTGCCGGTTTTAAATGGGATCGAGCATATCAGCTATTTGCAGGATCAGCTTGGCAAAGATGCAGTCATTGGTGGCCTTTCTTTTATCATTGCAACATTAGATGAAAATGGCCATGTTATTCATTCAAGCGATTTTCATGATTTGGTTTTCGGGCAGCTGGAGCCAACGCAAACAACGATTTGCAATCAACTGGAGAATCTTTGTCATAAAGCAAATGTAAACGGTATTAATAGTGATACCATTTTACTTGAACTCTGGAAAAAGTATACGTTTATCACGGCATTTTCCGGCATTACAACTGCAGCAAATCTGCCAATTGGCGAGATTCGGGATCACGACAGCACATTTCGGATTGCTGAAATGATCTTGCAGGAAATGCGAACGCTAGCGAAGGCCTATAATGTAGAAATACCAGGTGATGACGTGGAAATGGCCAAAGCCAAATTATTGCATTTACCGGAAGATGCAACTTCCTCCATGCATCAGGATCGCCGTAAAGGTTTACCATTAGAGGTGGACCACTTGCAGGGTGGAGCACTGCGTTTATCGAAAGCTGCCGGTGTTGAAATGCCGTATACAGAAACGGTTTACGGACTGATAAAACCGTTTGAGAAAGCCTAAGGAGGTAATGGATGTATAAGATTAGAGAAGCAAGGCTGGGGGATTTTGCCGAGCTGGCTAAACTAAATGACACGTGTGAAAATATCCATTTAGCCGCTGAACCGGGTAAACTGGAGAAGGAATTTTTTGTTGATTGCCTGAAGCAGGACAATGTGCGATTGCTTGTTGTGGAAAAGTCAGGTGTAATAGTGGCGTTCATTTTGTTTCGTATGGATCAGACTGCGGGCGAATTCCATATTGATAAGCTTTCTATTAAGAGCGGGTATGCGGGAAAAGGTCTTGATGAGCATCTATATCAAAAGCTGGAGAGATTGGCGGTAAAGAAGGATGCTGTACAAATAACGGCAACCATATCAACAACGAATTTGGCTGTACATGATTTCTTTAAGCGTAACGGCTGGAAACAGAAGAACCAGGTTTATATAAAATATTTAGAGGGAGAAAATTAGATGCTGTTTTATATTTTGGTAGCAATTGCGATTATCCTGATTATCCTCGTACTGACATTGGTTTCAATTTCAAAAGGGTATGCGTATAAACATACAATTGATCCATTGCCGGAAGAGGATCTTGATAATAGAAATCAGATCGTTAATGAGTGAAAAAAAGGGAGCATGCAATTTTTTATGGGAAACAAAGAAAATTGCATGCTTTTTTTATAAATGAACGATCCCGGAAATCAGTTGATTGTTTCCTGATTGAGTGCAGTCCTCCCCTCGCTACAATTTACTCCAATTGTTCATCATCTTTTACTTCCGGCCGCAGCCCTTTTTGCAGCTGGTTAATACTTAAGCCGAAATCCATTTGCAGATGTGGGTAGTCTGTGAAGTGTTTCCAGTCGCCGCCCCAGGTGAATCCGAGGCTTTTTGCGATATCCGCGACTTCGAACCAGTCAGATTCCCCATTTTGGTTGCCATCGTACTGCAAGTCCCAAATAATTTCCCCCTCCCCGTTCTGTAATGCATAATCAAAGGCAAGGCCATAATTGTGATACGATTCACCGCCTTTGGAATGGGTAATAATTTCCCCTTTTTTTGATCTGCCTTGTGCATACAAATCATCTTGTTCCTCGACCGTACGTACTCCTTCTGTAATGACAACATCAATACCAATAGCAGTTGTTTTTTTCAGGAGTGTATTTTTCTTTTTCTCAACCGTTGGGTGCAGTTCGGTTGGGAGCGTGGTATTTTCCCCCTGGTCAATATATTGATTGTTATTTACTTTATTATATATAACGATCACCGCTGTAAAAAACAGGATGATGATAATCCATGTCAGAAGATCTTTGTTTATCTTTTTCAATCCGCTGGTTCTCCTTTAATAAATAATCGTACAGCAGTATCATGTAGAAGGCATCACTTTTGAAACTTTTCCATGTATAATTCGTATTATAATGTACCCTGACTGGCTTGAGTTGTCGATTGTATATATATAAAATAATCATGAAAGGGGGAGACAATGTTTTATTTTTTGAGTTGCCTGATTGGCTATGCATTTGGCTGTTTACATGGCTCGCAAATTGTTGGCAAATATAAAAAGGTCGATATAAAAAGCGCCGGAGTAAAAAATGCCGGTGCATCGAATACAACTATATTACTTGGCTGGAAATACGGAATTTTGGTTGCACTTATTGATATTTTTAAAGCGACATTATCGATTATCTTACTGCTATATATTTTAAACGAAAATGGAATTACAGGTGAAGCACAAACACTAATGATTTATATTAATGCACTATTTATCATTACCGGCCACGTTTATCCTGTTACTATGAACTTTAGTGGCGGAAAAGGGACAGCTTCACTCGTAGGAGTGCTACTGGCCATTGATTGGAAAATTGCTTGTATCGGGATTGGTATATTGCTGATTTTAACATTTGCAACGGATTATTTGGTTATCGGCGTATTGTTTATGTATTTATCATTTTTAGTAACGACGTATTATTTCTTCGGTATTGAGCCCACAATGGTTGTTGTATTGTTATCGGTATTATCGATTATGAAGCACTTAGAGAATTACAAACGTATTTTAGCGAGGGAAGAAGCGAGGATATCTAGTTTTTTCCAAAAAAACACAGACTAACTGGAGGGATACATGATTGATATTCTAATATGGATCGTTATCATTGCACTATTTATCTTGAGCTTTGCCGGGATTATTTTTCCGATTATTCCATCACCACTAGTGATTTGGGTTGGGTTTTTGTTATATCATTTCGTAATTGACGCAAGTGAGCTAACGACAACCTTTTGGCTGGCAATGGCTATTTTGACAATTGTTCTCATCGGATCTGACATCATTGCAAACAGTTATTTTGTCAAAAAATATGGAGGCAGTAAATGGGGCGAACGGGGGGCAGCAATTGCCGTAATAATTGGATCGTTTGTGATTCCGCCATTTGGCATTATTGTTTTGCCATTTATCGTTGTATTTGTCATTGAAATGATGCAGCAACGAACCGCTAATGAAGCGATTCGTGCATCATTCGGTTCGTTAATCGGATTTTTAGGCGGGGCAGTGGCAAAAGTCATTATTCAGCTAATTATGATTGTGTGGTTTATAATTGTAGTGGTGGTGTAGAAAGGTGATTCAAGGGCAGTCGAAAAAAAGATGTGCTTGCCGGATACACTAAAACGTTTAGCATCAACAGAGAAAGTTCGGACATCGATAGTAGAAGTTGTAACATCAACAGAGAAAGTCCGGACATCGACAGTAAAAGTTGTAACATCGACAGTGAAACACGTAACATCAATAGTAAACAACAATATTAACAAACGGCACTACATAATCAAGAAAGGAATGATACGATGAGTAAACCACCTCGAGTTTTAACAATCGCTGGATCGGCTGCGGGTGGAAGTGCAGGAATTCAGGCGGATCTGAAAACATTTCAGGAGCTTGACGTATACGGAATGAGTGTGATTACGGCGATCGTTGCCCGTCATCCGGAAACAAATAAAAATGTTCATCCGCAAACAATGGAGGCAATTGAAGCACAATATGCGACGGCAGTTGAACAGGTTGGGATTGATGCCTTGAAAACAGGGATGCTGTTTTCCAAGGAAGTTATTTTGAAAACAAGTAAAATCATAAAAAGTTCCGTGACCGACCATATTGTGATTGATCCGGTGATGGTAGGGAAGCTGGACTCCAAATTGCTTGAGGATGATGCAATTGAAGCAATGAAATCCGAACTGTTTCCATTGGCATCGATTATTACACCGAATATGCCTGAAGCATCCTTTTTGCTGGATGACCGCAAGTTAAATAAGGTTGATGATCTAAAACAAGCTGCTATTGATCTGCACAAGCTCGGACCGAAATATGTTTTAGTAAAAGGCGGACGCTTAAAGGGTCCCGCTATTGATGTGCTATATGACGGGAAATCGTTCATTACATATGAGGCACCACGAATTGATACCGTCCATACAAGTGGAGCCGGCTGCACGTATTCAGCTGCGATTACCGCACAGTTGGCTAAAGGGAAGATGATGGCTGAAGCGGTGGAGCTTGCGAAAAAATTTGTTACCACCGCGATAGCGTACGGGTTTTCCTATACGGCAAAAGTTGGTCCTACCTATCATGCGGCATTGCGGGTTAAAGGCGAGTCACATTCGATAATTGTTCAATAATTTGTTTGATTGTCCTACCCTTATTACTTTGGAAATTTGCTATAGTTACAGTAGATGCTCTGTTGGGTATGGTAAAGCAATCTAAAATTAGGCTACTATGGAGGGATATGTGATGGAACATGATCATCATGCGTCAATCAATATAACAGAAAAAGAGGATCTATTGGGATTAATCAATATGCGCTTTGGCAATGTGCCAGACGATATTGCCGAACAAATTATGGCTATTGACGATATCGATGTACTGGATCGGTTATTTTTGGTTGCGGTTAATGCGGCTAACTGGGGTGTGTTTGTTAATGAATTAAACGAGGGAAAAGCTTCGTTCAAAATGGTTGGTGACGGGTTTGATCCACTCGCTGAAATAAACTAACAAATGGAGGGCTAACAATGGGGAAACGAGCACTAATTAATATTGACTACACGTACGATTTTGTGGCTGAAGATGGAAAGCTCACAAGTGGTGCACCTGGTCAGGTAATTGAGGGCAAAATTGTGGCACTGACGCAAGAATTTATTGAAGCGGGGGATTATGTTGTATTCGCAATTGATGCACATGAAGAAGGGGACCAGTATCATCCGGAGTCAGCACTATTTCCCGCCCACAATGTGATTGGAACAAAAGGCCGGGATCTTTATGGCGAACTGGCTGCGGTCTACGAGGCAAATCGAGATGCTAAACATGTCTATTATTTTGATAAAACACGTTATAGTGCATTCACAGGAACGGATTTGGAAATCAAATTACGCGAACGCGGAATTGACGAGGTACATCTCGTTGGGGTATGTACCGACATTTGTGTGTTACATACTGCTGTAGATGCGTACAATAAAGGATTTAAAATAGTGGTTTATCAGGATGCGGTTGCCAGTTTTAATGGAGCTGGGCATGAATGGGCATTGGGGCATTTTGCTAATACACTTGGTGCAAAGGTAATTTAAAAAATTCGAGGTGAGGCTTATAAAAAAGGAATTTTTATAAGCCTTTTTAAAAAAATTTAAGCAGGTCCTTTCTACGGTTAAACGCTTACAATAAAATCATCAATTCAAAATTGTCAAAATTGCTATTGACAATCTAATTAAATTTGCTATGATTAGAAAAATCAAGTTTTCACAGTTGTGTAAATATAGTGAAGAAGACAGGTGCATTGAATCGGGTTCTTAAGAGAGCTGGTGGGTGGTGTAAACCAGTGGATCAGGCAATGGACAGCACTTCGGAATAGGCAGGTTGAAATGTGAGTAGATCTGTTCGGCAGATGCCCGTTATGCATCGGACCAATGAAGACTGCTTGCCATGTCATGCAGTGAAAAAGGGTGGTACCGCGTGAGATCAAACTCTTCGCCCCTTAGCTTAGCTACTAGGGGGTGGGGAGTTTTTTTAAATGATAAGTATATAAATTTAGGCTCTATTCTGCTTACATCAGAGTTGGCCACATCCGGCTCCAGCGCCCAGCGGCTAGTGTGCAACACCCGCCTCCGTACGATAAGTCAACATCGGTTCGGGTAGGAAGGAAGGCCGACTAAAAGCGGGCTTTGCGCCCAACGTCGGCATACCCCTTTTGCAGGGGCATGTTTCCTTTATCTCCTACAGCTCAGTCCAGCACATACGCCGCTAACCGGGCGCTTGCGCCTTTGTTCTTTGGATTAAACCATAATCAGTAAACGGAAATAGGAGAGGAGACATAGTCATGCTACAAGACACAAGTTTACTTCGAATACCTGGTCCAACACCAATACCGCCAAGCGTCCAACGTGCAATGGACCAGCCAATGATCGGCCATCGAGGTATCGAAACAAAGGAACTTTTAGGGCGAATTAAACCGAAATTAAAGCCGGTTTTTGGTACAGAACAGGATGTATTGATTATGACTGGAAGCGGTACTTCTGGTTTGGAAACGGCTGTTGTGAATACAACGAAAGCCAGGGATGAAGTGCTGGTGATTGTGACAGGTTCCTTTGGGGATCGCTTTGCAAAGATTTGTGAAGCGTATCAATTAGTTGTCCATCGTCTTGAGGTAACATGGGGAGAAGCGGTTGATCCGGAACAAGTCAGGGAGTTTTTACAAAAAAATCCGCAGATAAAGGTTGTTTTTGCTACATTTTGCGAAACATCAACGGGCGTGTTAAACCCGGTAGCAGCAATTAGTAAAGCAGTCCATGAAAACTCCGATGCTCTAGTTGTTGTGGATGGTGTTTCATGTGTTGGCGGGGTCGAAGCAAAGATGGATGAATGGGAGATTGATATGCTTGTTACCGGTTCGCAAAAGGCGATGATGCTGCCTGCCGGATTAGCCTTTGTAGCAGCTAGTAAGCAAGCCTGGCAAGTGATAGAAGCAAATCAGCAGCCAAGATTTTATCTAGATTTAAGAAAGTATCGGGATAATTTAGCGGATAATTCCACACCTTTCACTCCTGCTTTGTCGTTGTTATTTGGACTGGAACAGGCTTTGGCGCTAATGGAGCAGGAAGGGTTGCAAAAGGTTTACGAGAGACATATGACAATGATGGCAATGTTGCGTGGTGCAATAACAGCATTGGGGATTCCTTTACTTACAAAAACGGAAGCAGCTTCCCCTACTGTTACAGCGATTCATCCGGAAAATTTTGACCCAGAACAATTAAGAAAACAGGTTAAACAGGAATTTGGTCTGGCTATAGCGGGTGGACAGCAGCACTTAAAAGGGAAAATCATTCGTATTGGACATATGGGCTACTGTGCACCACAAGATGTATTGCAGATTATTAGTTTGCTAGAGCTAGGTATACAGCGACTAGGGAAACGAATAGCTTTAGGGCAAGGTGTAATAGCCGCACAGGAAATTTATTTAGATGCAAGGAGGGAAGCAAACCATGACATATAAGGTGTTAATTAGCGATCCGCTAAGCGAAGACGGTATTTTTCCATTACGGGAAGCGGGTGATGTTGAGATCGTTTTGGAAACCGATCTTTCAAAGGAATTATTGCTGGAGCGGATACCCGATTTTGACGCGTTATTAGTAAGGAGCCAAACTCAAGTAACGAGAGAGGTTATTGAGCAGGCAGCAAATTTAAAGGTAATTGGCCGAGCAGGTGTCGGAGTGGATAATATTGATCTGGAAGCGGCTACTGAGAATGGTGTCATCGTCGTTAACGCCCCCGATGGGAATACAAATTCTGCTGCGGAACATACGATGGCAATGTTAACATCTTTGGCACGAAAAATACCACAAGCTTTTTATGCATTGAAGCAAAACCGCTGGGACCGGAAAAAATATGTAGGTGTGGAGCTGAAAGGCAAAACATTAGGGATTATCGGGCTCGGCAGGATTGGTGCGGAAGTCGCTGCACGGGCAAAGGGACAGCGGATGAACGTGATTGCTTATGACCCATTTTTGACCGAGGAAAAGGCTGAAAACATGGGGATTGGTTATGGCACGTTTGCAGAAGTGCTTCAGGCAGCAGATTTTATTACTGTCCATACCCCGCTGTTAAAGGAAACAAAACACATTATTAACAAGGAAGCCTTTGCCATGATGAAGGACGGTGTACAAATTGTCAATTGTGCGCGGGGCGGGATTATTGACGAAGATGCGCTATATAATGCCATTGTCGAGAAGAAAGTAGCTGGAGCAGCATTAGATGTATTTGAGCAGGAACCAATCCACCATCATAAATTGCTGGAACTTCCTGAGGTGATTGCAACCCCACATTTAGGAGCTAGCACGATTGAAGCGCAAAAAAATGTTGCGATTGATGTAAGTCATGATGTTATTACGATATTACGGGGCGGTTTGGCACAGAGTCCAGTAAACATACCGTCTGTTCCACAAGAGGTTATGAAGAAAATTGAGCCATATTTTTATTTGTCAGAAAAGCTGGGAGCGTTCCTTGCCCGTCTGGGAAATGAAGTAGTAGAGGAAATTTGGATCTATTATGCAGGGGATCTAGCGGAAATAGAGGTTACTCCTTTAACACGAAATACTGTAAAAGGGTTATTAAAACGACACCTTGGTGACCATGTCAATACCGTAAATGCCGCGTTTTTGGCTGAAAAAAAGGGGATCACCATTCACGAGCAAAAAACTTCTTCAACGAAAGGCTTTACCAACCTGTTAACGGTAGAAACAAAATCAAAATCCGGAAAACGCAAAGTGGCAGGAACATTGCTGAATGGACTTGGCGCCCGAATTGTCAAGGTCGACCATTACAGTATGGACGTTGTTCCAGAGGGGCATATGGTTCTCATCCATCACAAGGATCAGCCAGGTGCAATTGGCCGGGTTGGCAGCCTGCTAGCGAAAAACGATGTCAACATTGCCACCATGCAGGTCGGTCGTACGGAAATTGGTGGTGATGCCATCATGATGCTCGTAATTGATAAACAATTGGAACAGCATGAATTGGATCAGCTGCAAGAGCTTACGGATATTTACCATGCGACTGCTGTGGATTTGTGAACAAAAGGGACCACGTAAATGAAGAACAGCTCACGTTGGAAGGTGGGCTGTTCTTCATTGTCAAGATCAACCAGAATTTCGTGGCGGAAATTCATTGTAAAGTCCCTTCATTTTTTTCCAAGCTTACAGGTAATTTAATCTACCATATTCCTAACTCGCTCCTCCGTAAAATCCAATCCGAACCTCTCTGGTGACAGTTCATCCGCTTTGGGGAGCCCCCTTAATTTTGGATGGAGGATCCAAACAATTGACACAAATGCCAGTCCTAAGCCGGTTAAAGCAAAAATTAACGTACTGCTGGTAATTGTTGCAAAATAACCGCCAGCTAATGAACCGAGCGGCATGGCAATGGTCCCCATACTTGCAGATACGGAACCTACTCTGCCCAATAGCCGGTTTGGTACAACAGATTGTACAGTAGCAGCGAAGATAACATTTGTTCCGCCAACAGGAATCCAAGCAATACCATATAAAACAATAGCGATATAAGTCCAGGGTATGGTAGCGGACAAAATCCAACAAACAGCACCAAATAAAAAGGCGATGATGGAAAACACTCCTACTCTAAATTTTCCCATCCATGCTGCGAACAGGGCACCAATTAATCCGCCGGTCGACATCGCTGCAAGGTAGAATCCGTATATTTCTGAGCCGCCCCGTTCATCGGCAAACGCAGGCAAGATGGCAAGCGCCCCGCCAATGGCAAAATTCGCGACGATGGAGCCAATTAGAAAAGTGGCCATTAAGGAACGGAATACAATGGAAAAGCCTTCTTTTAAATCAGAAAAATATTTCTTTATCCCCTGAACAATCCCCTTCTCATTTGAGACTGTTTGTTCAGCAGATGATGGGATTTTTAATATGGTAAAAAGAATAGCCGCCACGGCAAACGTTACGGAATCCACCAGATATAATGTTACTGCACCAACGAATGCAACCAGAACACCTGATAATGCATTAAATACGAGATCAATTCCTTGATAGGCAAAGGAGAAATAGGAATTACCTTTCACCAATTCCTCTTTTGACAGAATTAACGGCAATGCTTTTGATTGCGATGGATAAGCAAATTGTTCAATAAAAGCAACGATCGGCATGACAATTAATACGATTTGTACGGTTAATACGCCAAAATAGTAGGCAATTGGAATGATTAGAATCAAGATTGCCTGGAGAAGTTGTGTAATGATTAATGTTCGCCTTACCGGCCAGCGGTCAACGAATGGACCGGTGATAAATTGCAGTGATTGTGGAAGTAATGTTAAAAACCCGGCAAGTCCGGAATAGAAGGCATTTCCGCCTAATGTATATACAAGCCACATCGCTGCCACGTAATAAATACTGTCACCCATATTCGACACAATTCTTCCTAACAATAAAAATAAGAAATTTTTATTTTTTAAAATCCTCATCGTCACTGGTCCCCTTGTCAATTGGAATTTGGAACGCTTCTTCCTCAATTTGAAAACCAATATGCAAGAAATAATAAGTGTTTGTTTCTTCTGATGTTTCCTCACCCAATTGCTCAAACTCCCGCATCAAGGCATAATACTTTTTCTTCCATTCGATAAATTGTTCCTCAGTTGCCTTAAATTCACCATTTGTGGTGATATAGCCCCAATCTTCAGGATTTTCACTTTGGTTTTTATCCTCGAATGCATAGTCTGGTGCATTTTGAACCCGATGCTTGGCACGATCCAAAATGCTATTTATCACCTGGCGTGTCGTCTGGTTAATTTCGCTTCGATGTGGAAGCAATTTTTCTGAGATGGTAAATCCGGCCGCAACCGCTTGATAAAACTTTTGTAGGATACCATTCTTTTCTTCGGTTTTGACCATTTCAATCAAGTCATTTTTTTCAAGTTCTTTTAAATGATAATGCATTTTACCACGGGGAATATTCATTGCTTCAGCTAGTTGTTGTCCGGTATAAGGCCTTTCAATGAGATGCATCATTATCTCCGCACGCAGTGGTTCTCCCATCACTTTTAATTGATTGCGTGTTGTAAGTGTCATCATTTGTTTCATAAAACGCTCACTCCTAATTGTTAAAATAAATTGTACGGTCAAATTAATTTAACAATACACACTAGTTGTTAGAAAGTAAAGATATTTTTGCGATTTCTTTGCCTGCTGTCTTTAGTATAAGGAGCAGGGTGGTTTTGATTAACGTCTGCTAGTATGAATTTAACTCATACCAGAGTCTGATTTTCCTTGTTGTCCAATGTCCACGGTAAAATTAATTTCAAATAGTAGAGAGGGGATCGAGCAATGGAAGGATTTTTTATAAGTAAAGAAAATATAAAAATTTAGGCTCTATTCTGCTTACGTCAGAGTTGGCCATGTCCAGTTCCAGCGCCCAGCAACTGGCAAACTTCACACTCCTTCACTACGATAAGTCAACATCGGTTCGCTTGACAAAGGAGGGCCGACTAAAAGCGGACTTTGCGTCCAACTCACGTATACCCCTATGAAGGGCATGTTTCCTTTATCTCATTGCGGAGTGCTCCAGTTTGTACGTTGCTAAACGGGCGCTTGCGCTTTTCTTACACAAAACTGCGTTGATAATTTTTCCGTCAGACTGGCAAGTGAAAAAGAACCGCAAATGTACTGCAACTAAAGATGGGGAAAATTGGTTAAAGGCAAAGGAAATTCCGCAATGGGGTTATCTAGGCAGCGGTGGAGAAGATCAGAAAATTAAACAGGATATTTTGACTACACACAACAAATATATGCATGGTTTTTGTTAACTCAGAATAAGCGTATGTGAACTTTCAAAGGGTGTTTCTTCTCAAACAAGAGGCATTTGACATAACTTTTCTTTATGTTAAGGTTAAATTTATTAAATGGTTTTAAATATTAAATTAAAATTTAACATTTAAAACCATTTGGAAAAAGAAAACGAATACATAAAAAAATTAATAAGGGAGGGGTAAGTTTAAATTAAAGAATAATTTGCTTGCAGTCGGAGCTGTTCGACTTGAATGAAATATCAACAATATCATAGGAGGTCATTCTGTGTTTAAGGTTTTTTGCAAGAAACTGAATATACTCATTTTTGCAACGGTTCTAGTTATTGGTCTAGGGATAACTACATTATCTTGGGGGGCGCAAGTAGCTGCTTCGGGGGAGTCGGAATTCGATGCAGAAGAAGAACCTAATTTGGTTTTTCCTGTTATAAGTGATACACAAGTCGGTGGTGAAAGAGAAGAATTGCGTAATTTTAACAATGCTTTTAAGCAACTCAATAGCTTAGCACCAAAACAAGATGCATTTGTTTTCATTGGTGACGAAACCGAGCATGGATACGAGGAGGAATATGACGATTGGATGTCTGTCTTTAATAATCATATCCAACCACAGGCAGAGCAATTGATTGGCATTGGTAATCATGAGTATCAAAATAACTCATCTGTTGAGGAATCCAAACAACGTTTTCTAGATAAAACAGGTATGGATTCTCTTTATTATAACAAGGTTATTAATGACTATAATTTCATCATGCTTGGTGAAGAATCGGGATACTTCTATTCCAAAGATCAAGTTGAATGGCTGGGAAAGCAACTGAATAAGGCGGAACAACGGGATCCGGAAAAGCCGATTTTCGTGTTTTTGCACCATGGAATTAAAGATACGACATACGGCACCGATGATTGGTATATTGATGACGATAACCAGAAGTTGCTTCGCGATACCTTAGAACAATATCCGCAAGTCATTTTAATGGCCGGCCACACTCATTATCCTATAAGCGATCCGAGGTCAATCTATCAAAAAGATTACACTACGGTTAATACAGGATCTGTCGCTTATATGTGGACGGAACCAGGTTATCTACAAGGTGAAGTCCCTGAGACAGAGGTTAGTAATGGCCTCCTTGTAGAAGTATATGATGACAGGGTTGTTATCAATCGCCGTAGTTTTACAGCAAATGACTGGATTGGAGATCCATGGGTAATCGAAACAGCGGGTAATAATAAAGAGCACTTTAAATACACAAACGACCGGGATCCAGAAAATCCTTATTTCGAAGATGACGCGACCATTACTGTCAACCAAAATGAAACAACAACATCTGGATTGAATATAGCGTTTACTCAAGCGACTGATAACCTATTAACACATTCCTATAAAGTAACAGCCAAAAATCAAAAAACTGGCGAAGTAGAGAATGAATTTAAGGCTTTTTCAGAGTATTACGAGGCTCAAATTCCCGACCCGCTGGAATTGCCTGTCGATAATTTACAACCTGCCACAACGTATGACATTAGTATAAGAGCGATCGACGCATTTGGAAACATGAGTAAAAATACATTGGCTACAACTGCTTCAACACAAGTGGAAGATGTAGCGGGGATGAAAAATCTTGTTGAGCAATTTAATAAAAACGGAGAATTCAAGAATAAACAAACTTTCCGCGCTTTAAAGATACATTTAGATGCAGTAGAGCATTACAAAAAGCAAGATAAATCTAATAAGGCAGTAAAACATATGAAAGGATTTAAGTTATTGGTTCAACAACAAAAAAATGACGAGTTAATTTCCGAGAAGACGTATAATGCCTTTAAAATGAATGCTGATTATTTACTAGAAAAATGGCAATAGATCAGAAGGTCTGCTCTTGAACAATCCCTAGTGATAAGGAATACCTTGTCACTGGGGCTATAAAAAAGGTTTACAAAAAAGCTTATGACTCAAAACCATTTGGGGGGCATACGCTTAACCCCCGGTTGAGAGACAAATAGGTGCTCAGCTTTTCTCATTTTGGCTTCTTGCTATTTAATGTAAAATGATAAAATCATGGCCGGTTTGATATGGAGTTTCTGTGGGCATGATAACAAAGCCAATGCGCTAGATAATAGGAATAATTGGCTTTAGCGATTCAAGCTATCATGCCCACCGGATATATTGGTGCAGGGGATGAGTTTTCCAGGTACGAAAAACCTTTGAGGAGAAAGGCTTGACTTTATTTTTCGATCGATATATATTTAAAAATACATAGATGAAACGTTGACAAGGATTAGTACGATCGGAGCGTCTTTTGCAAGAGAGGGAATGGGTGGTGTGAATTCCCAAAGACACGATTGGAACCTGCCTTTAAGTTCGTAATTCTGATGGTTTATCCCAAATAGATGCGCGCGGTTCATAACCGTTATCAAGTAAAGTGGCAAGACAGAGGCAAGATACCGGAGGTCGGAGAAGTGCTTTTGATTGCAACAAGGGTGGTACCACCAAACCTCGGTCCCTTATTTGGGATGCGAGGTTTTTTGTATATAAAATTTTTAAAGAGGTGTTAGGATTGGGTAAAAATAAGCAATTTGTTGAAAAGGTAACGGCGATGGAGGATGATTTCGCCCAGTGGTATACCGATGTGGTTAAACAGGCTGAGCTTGTTGATTACGGAACAGTCAGAGGAACGATGATTATTAAGCCATATGGTTTTGCTATTTGGGAAAATATCCGTGATGAACTGGACCGGAAGTTTAAAGAAACAGGACATTCGAACGTTTATTTTCCATTATTTATTCCAGAAAGCATGCTGCAAAAGGAAAAGGATCATATTGAAGGGTTTGCTCCGGAAGTTGCTTGGGTAACACATGGTGGGGAGGAAGAATTAGCAGAGCGTATTTGTGTACGCCCAACTTCAGAGGTATTGTTTGGCGACTATTATGCGAAAAATATTCACTCCTACCGGGATCTGCCAATGCTTTACAATCAATGGAGCAATGTTGTCCGCTGGGAGAAAACAACCCGGCCGTTCCTGCGTACGTCGGAATTTTTATGGCAAGAAGGTCATACATGCCATGCAACAATGGAAGATGCACAGGAAGAAACGGCGAGGATGCTCGGTATCTATACGGATGTCTGCGAAAACTATTTGGCTATTCCAGTAATCAGCGGGCGGAAAACGGAAAAAGAGAAGTTTGCTGGAGCTGATTATACCTTAACAATTGAAAGCCTTATGCACGATGGAAAAGCATTACAATCCGGAACATCCCACTATTTGGGAACCGGCTTTGCCGAGGCATTTGATATTCGTTATTTGGATAAAGAAGGGAAGCAGCAGCCTGTCCATCAAACATCATGGGGCTTATCTACCCGGATTATGGGTGCATTAATCATGGTTCATGGGGATAACCGCGGATTAGTAATACCGCCACGGATTGCGCCGACGCAAGCTATGATCGTACCAATCGCCCAGCATAAAGAGGGGGTATTGGATAAAGCATACGATTTGCGGGATCAGCTGAAAAATATAGCACGAGTTGCTATTGATGCAAGTGATAAAACGCCGGGGTGGAAATTTAATGAATCCGAGATGAAAGGAATTCCTGTTCGAATTGAAATGGGACCAAAGGATATCGAAAAGGATCAGGTTGTTCTCGTTCGCCGGGATACCGGTGAAAAAGAATTCGTTGCTTTACATGAAGTAGAAAGCCGGTTATCCGTACTGCTGGAGGAAATTCAGCAAGGATTATATGATAAAGCATTAGCACACCGTACTGAGAAAACATCGGTCGCAACGAACATGGAGGAATTTAAACAAACGCTTGAACAAACACCTGGTTTTATTAAAGCAATGTGGTGTGGCGATACAGCCTGTGAAGAAAAAATTAAGGAAGAAACAACAGCAACATCCCGCTGTATTCCATTTGAACAAGAAACCGTTGCCGATACATGCGTCTGCTGCGGCAAAGAGGCCAAAGAACTTGTTTATTGGGCAAAAGCATATTAATTTAGTGAAACCGAGCGCTGCCAAGCCGCTCGGTTTTTAACATCAACCGGAGCACAAAAACATCAACCGGAGCACAAAAACATCAACCGGAGCACAAAAACATCAACCGGAGCACAAAAACATCAACCGGAGCACAAAAACATCAACCGGAGCACG
>BMJD01000016.1:0-18080 GCA_014642895.1 Lentibacillus populi | reverse complement strand
CAAAAACATCAACCGGAGACGAAAAAAAGTATTGCATGCCCATAAATATTATGTTATAAATATACATATTAACTTATAAATATACATTAACATCAGATGGGGGGATCATCATGAAAAATAGATTAAAAGAGGAACTTAAAGTAATCGAACAAGAACTATGGGCGATGAGTAATCAGTTATACCGTAATCCAGAGCTGGGAGATCAGGAATTTCAATCGATGGAGTTGTTTACAGATTATTTAGCAAAACATCAATTTAACATCGAAATAGGGATTGTAAACCGCCCTACTGCATTCAAGGCGGAATATAAAAGTAGCAAGCCCGGCCCCGCCATTGCATATTTGGCAGAATACGATGCACTGCCGGAAGTAGGTCATGGCTGCGGTCATAACTTGATAGGCACAATGAGTACCGGTGCAGGTGTCATCCTCAGCAAACTGGTTGCCGAAACGGGCGGAAGTGTCACGGTATTTGGCACACCAGCCGAGGAAACAAATGGCGCAAAGGTACCAATGAGCGAGTCGGGAACCTTTGATGGTATTGATACGGCAATGATTTTACATCCTGCTGATCAATCCTATGCGAGCGGAGAATCTCTGGCGATGGATGCGATCCAGTACAGCTATTCCGGAAAATCAGCACATGCAGCTGCATCACCGGAAAAAGGAATCAATGCCCTTGATAGTGTTATCCAATTATTCAATGGCATTAACGCGCTTCGGGAACATTTACCATCGGATGTCCGTATTCACGGAATCATTGCCAATGGCGGACAGGCAGCGAATGTTGTACCAGATAAAGCTGTTGCTCAATTTTATATTCGCGCAAAAGAACGAGCATACTTAAATAAAGTTGTAGAAAAGGTGAAAAACATTGCAAAAGGTGCAGCCCTAATGACGGGTGCCAAGCTTGAAATCACAAACTATGAATTAAGCTATGATAATATGATTACCAATCATACACTGTCGGAAGTTTTTACCAAGAATTTAGGGGAAGCCGGCGTTGAGATCATACATCCAGCTAAGCAAGACTACGGATCCATCGATATGGGCAATGTAAGTCAGGTTGTTCCGGCGATCCATCCGTATATTGGACTAAATGAACCTGGATTGATCGCGCATACGAAGGAGTTCGCTGATAAAACAATCACAGGAGATGGGAAATCAGCTTTATCAAAAGGCACTTTGGCACTTGCTTCTACAGGCTACGACCTGCTGACAAATTCGGAACTGCTGCAAAAAGTAAAAGATGAATTCAAACAAAACCAATTTTTATGCAATTAAATGCATAAAAATACCAAATTATTTATATTACAAGGAGAGAAACCGATGAAATTATCCATTCGTAAATTACTTGTTTTTGTATTGTTAATAAGTTTGCTAGCCGCTTGTGGAACTAGTGAACAAGGGAAAACAGACGCGGCTGCAAAAGATGGTTCAGACAAAAAGGTGTTAAAAATGGCCACATCAGCAGACTTTCCGCCATTCGAATCTCGTAACCCGAATGGCGAATTTGAAGGGTTCGATATTGACTTGGCCAATTTAATTGCTGATGAGTTAGGATACAAATTAAAAATTGAAGACATGAAGTTTGAGGGATTAATTGGTTCCCTGCAGGCAGACCGGGTTGATATGGTAATGGCGGGAATGAGCGCAACGAAAGATAGACGCAAAAATGTTGCTTTTTCCAATGCATATAATCGTTCCGGTGAAATGTTTATCAGCCAACCAGATAACAAAATAGACGATTTGGCAAGTTTAAAAGGGAAAACGGTTGGCGTTCAGCTTGGCACCATTCAAGAGGAAGGTGCTAAGAAATTAAGCGAGGAATATGGATTTGAGGTTAAAAAAGTGGATGACTCGAAAATTTTGATCCAGGAATTAAATTCAAATCGTATTGATGTTGCCTATATGGATAAAACGGTAGCTGTCGGATATATCGAAGCCCAAGGTTTAGCTGGTTTTGATGATCCGACAACAAGCTCACCAGGCATGGGAATTGCTTTTCCAAAAGATAGTGATTTAGTTGATGACGTCAATAAAGTATTGGAAAAGCTTGAGGAAAATGGGAAACTGCAGGAATTAAAAGAAAAATGGTTATCGGACTATCAGGAAATAGACAGCTAGAGGGTGAGGTGTGAGGCATGAACTTGGATTTTAGCCAGCTCGTGCCTTATATTCCTTTTATTTTGGAAGGAATATGGGCTACATTAAAACTTGCAGGTATATCCATAATTATCGGATTTATATTAGGTACATTATTGGCATTGTGCAAAATAACGAAGCTGCCCCTGTTAAAAGGTTTTGCTGATGCCTATACGTCAATGTTTCGGGGCACGCCGCTTATTTTGCAATTAATGATTATTTATTTTGCCATTCCGCAATTAACAGGATACGATATTTCGGCATTTTTATCCGCGGTACTAGCCTTTGGGTTAAATTCAGCAGCCTATGTGTCAGAAATTATTCGTGCCGGTATTTTGGCAGTTGATCGTGGACAAACCGAAGCGGCTGAAGCTTTAGGTGTCCCGTATAAGCAAATGATGATAAATATCATATTGCCGCAAGCGTTAAAAAATATTTTACCGGCATTAATGAATGAATTTATTACGTTAACAAAGGAATCCGCAATTGTATCGGTTATCAGTTATATGGACTTAATGCGACGAGCGCAGATTGTTGGGTCAGAGCTGTACCGGAATTTTGAACCACTATTATTCGCCGGATTGATTTATTGGGTCATGGTTTTTATCTTAACGCAAATTGGCAGATTAATAGAACGGAGGCTACGTCATAGTGATTAAGGCAGCAGGTATTACAAAAAACTTTGGCAAAAACAGTGTATTAAAAAATGTCTCAACTACGATCAATCGAGGGGAAGTTGTTGCGGTTATCGGCCCATCTGGTTCCGGAAAATCAACCTTTTTACGGTGTCTGAATTTGTTGGAGCAGCCGACATCAGGTGAAATATGGATAAATGATCAAGCGATTACTGACCGTAAAACGAATAAATTGGAGGTTCGCAAGCAAATTGGTATGGTATTTCAGCACTTTCATTTATTTCCGCACATGACCGTATTGGAAAATGTAACGTACGCTCCAAAAAAAGTGAAAAAAATGAAAAGTATCGATGCAGAGGCAAAGGCCAAGGGGTTAATCGCAAAGGTGGGTCTTTCAGATAAAATGAACACCTATCCAAGTCGTTTATCCGGCGGGCAAAAACAGCGGGTGGCGATAGCGAGAGCGCTGGCAATGGAGCCCGAAATCATGTTATTTGATGAACCGACATCAGCCCTTGATCCGGAGATGGTGAAAGAAGTGCTGGACGTCATGAAGGATCTGGTGGATACAGGAATGACAATGGTTATCGTGACACATGAAATGAACTTTGCTAGGGAGGTTGCAGATCGGATTCTATTCTTAGATGATGGAAAACTGATGGAAGAAGGGGATCCGGGGACCTTTTTTAGCCAGCCAAAGACAGACCGGGCAAAGGACTTTCTGGCGAAGATATTGTAGGGAGAGATCAAAACAGGCTGGGCGATCCAACCTGTTATTCGTTTAATACTTTCTCAATATCCTTTTTCACATTTTCCGGCTTGGTTTGTGGTGCAAAACGATCAACGACTTTACCATCTCGGTTAACCAAAAATTTGGTGAAGTTCCACTTGATTTGCTTCGTCACCATTCCAGGTGCTTCCTTTACCAGGTAGGTAAATAATGGGTGGGCATCATCGCCTTTAACATCAATTTTGCTGAACATCTGGAACGTTACGCCATAATTTTGTTGACAGAAGTTAGAAATTTCTTCATCATTCCCCGGGTCCTGGTTGTGAAATTGATTACACGGGAAACCGAGTATTTCCAGCCCCTGTTCACGATACGTTTCATAAAGTTTTTGCAGGCCGGCGAACTGTGGAGTGAACCCGCATTCGCTTGCCGTATTTACGATCAGCAGTACATTTCCTCGATAATCCGCCAGCGACTTTTCTTCACCAGTAATCGTTTTGACAGAATAATCATATACACTAATTGTTATCAGCTCCCCTTTGAGAAGAGAATAACAATTATCTGAAAAAGCGTCAATTAAAGCGCTGTCATTATAGATTGAATATTCTTAAAACTTGAATACCAGCCTAAAAAAGGGTAAAATATATAATAAAACGTTTTCAGTTTCGATTGAAAACTTGTTTTATTTTAAAGCGCATTGTTATGGGCTTTAGAAAATACTTACAAGGGGGAAACATTTTGAAAAAGAGAACGCTATTCCTATTTATCATTGTTCTCGCAGTAGGCATGGTCCTAACTGCGTGCGGTGAGAGCGGCAAAGGTTCTGGTGGATCCAGTTCTGATGGTGGCAGCAAAAAAGAAGCTAAAACCAATCTGACACTGGGAACTGGTAGTGTTGGTGGTGTGTACTATCCACTCGGTGGCGAAATGGCAACACTTTGGAAGAATAACATTGATGTCGATGGTTTCGACGTTAGTTCAGTAGAAGCTGGCGGCTCTGTGGATAACATTGCTAAGATTCAAGCGGGAGATTATCAGCTTGGTATTGCGCAAAATACTACGTTAATCAGTGCTGTTAATCAAACAGGTGATTTCGAGGGAAAAGAGATGGATGATGTAGTTGTTCTTGCCTCACTTTATCCTGAAGCGGTACAAGTTGCTACTACGGAGTCAACCGGTACCGAATCAATTGCTGATTTAAAAGGAAAGAAAATTGCAGTCGGACCTCCAGGCGGCGCAACCCGTGAAGCAGCCGAGCTAGTCTTGAAGGCGTATGGTATTGAAGATGGTGACTATGAGGCCTATGAAGAAGGCTTTGGCGATGCAAAAGGCAAACTGCAAAACGGTACAATCGATGCTTCGATTGAGGTTGTAGGTGTTCCGTCTTCTTCAACCGATGAACTGCAGGCCTCCACAAAAGAAGTAAAGCTCCTTAATATTGAAGGAGATGCATTACAAGAGGTAGTCGACAATAGTGAATATGAAGCTTATACAGTTGAACCTGGAACATATGAATGGCTAGACGAACCCGTACAAACTGTAACAGCGATGGCACTACTGGTTGGCTCAAAATCACAAATAAGTGAGGACCTGGCCTATGATATTACGAAAACACTAGTTGAAAAATCAGGTGACATGTCGATCGCACAGGCAAAGTTAATTACAAAAGACAATATTTTAACTGGAGTGGGCGACCTGCCAATTCATCCAGGGGCACAAAAATATTTTGATGAAGCTGGTATTGAATAAATTAAGAACCGGACAAAGCCTGTCCGGTTCTTTAACCTCAAAAAGGGAAGTGAATGGAGGGAATACGAGTGAGCGAGACACAAGATATAAAAGAAATCGATAAGCGTGAATTGATGGCAAAGTATGATAAAGAAAGTAATTTTCGGACTAATTTGGGACCGTGGGGCTGGGTAACGTTAATCATCGGTGGGGCATTGACCATTTTCCAGCTCTATACGGCATTTTACGGTGCTAAAGTGTCATTGATTCAAGGAGCAATCCATCTTGGAGCAGGGTTAAGTTTAGTTTATTTGCTGTACCCGTTAAAAACATCTATGACTAAACGAAGGGGAGTTCCGTGGTATGATGCTTTATTAGCCATAGCTGCTCTGTTTGTAAACTTTTATATTCTCTTTAATTATGAACGGTTAGTTAAAGATGCGATTATTTTTGGCTTTACGGCATTTGATCAAATCGTGGCAACTGCAGGGGTAATTCTATTGTTAGAGGCAACAAGACGGGTTGTTGGACTTCCAATTGTTATCATAGCAATCGTAGCTTTACTATATGGTCTTTTTGGCCAATATATCCCGGTTATTGGACACGCTGGTTATGATTGGCCTTCGCTTGCAACGGAAATGTTTTATAGTTCAAGCTCCATATTTGGTACCCCAATTCAGATTTCATCCACCTATATCTATTTATTCTTATTCTTTGGTGTAATTCTGGTTAAAACAAATATTGGACAATTTTTTAATGATATTGCATTACGATTAACGGGCAGGTACACAGGAGGTACAGCGAAAGCCGCAGTAGCAGCTAGTGGACTTCAAGGAATGGTTAGTGGAAGTTCGGTTGCGAATACGGTAGGTTCTGGTTCATTCACTATTCCAATGATGAAAAACTCTGGATTTAAGCCTCACTTTGCCGCAGCTACAGAAGCATCAGCTTCAACCGGTGGACAGATCATGCCGCCGATTATGGGAGCAGCCGCATTTATTATGGCATCGTATACAGGGATACCTTACAATGAAATCATTATTATCGCGATTATTCCTGCGATACTCTATTTTTCCGGTGTATTTATGGGTACACACTTTGAAGCTAGAAAACAAGGGATAATGGGACTTGCTAAAGACCAATTGCCAAAATTGAAAAATCTGGTGAAGCGATTGGATTTATTCTTGCCGTTAGTCATTATTATTGGTTTTCTTTTAGCTGGGAAGACACCGACATATGCTGCGCTCTTTGCAATCGTCACAGCATTTGTGATCAGCTTTTTTCGGAAAGATACACGAATGTCATTTAAGGAAATTATTAAGCTGCTGGAAGAGGGAGCGAGAACTGCGCTTCCGGTAATTGCAGCCTGTGCTACTGCGGGTATTATTGCTGGTACCGTAACGACAACCGGCTTAGGCCCGAAAATTGCTGGCGGCATAATTGAGCTTGCCCAAGGTCAATTCTTCCTTGTCATGTTCTTTACCATGGTAGCTTGTATCATTTTAGGAATGGGATTGCCTACTACCGCAAACTATGTTGTTACAGCAACAATGGCAGCACCCGCATTACTTGCATTTGATGTACCGGTAATTGCAGTTCACATGTTTGTGTTTTACTTTGGAATTGTAGCGGATATTACCCCGCCGGTATGTTTGGCAGCCTACGCTGGTGCAGGAATAGCCGGGGCGAATCCAATGAAGGCTGGGGTAACTGCCGTGAAACTGGCGATTGCGGCATTTATCATTCCGTATATGTTTGTCACCCAGCCGATCCTTTTATTACAAGGGGATGCGAATGTTCTAAACGTATCGATTGCAGTCATCACAGCTATGCTTGGAATGGCAAGTATCAGTGCTTCGATGATCGGCTATTTTGTCAGCTCCGTTAATTGGCTGGAGCGAATAATCATGTTTGGCGCCGGTTTACTGCTGGTTTATCCAGACTTAAAATTCTCACTTGTAGGATTGGTAATCTTCGGAGCTATTTTTGCAATACAGTTTTTTGGAGGTAAAGCAGGAGATAAGAATAAAAGGCAGACTGCTTAAAAAGGAAAAGGCGGATAAGAAGAATTGATCTTCTTACCCGCCTTTTCGTATTTGGATTGATTATGTTATTTTTAGGGTGAAAAAGGCGGCCGGATTACGGCCGCCTTTAACGTTATGCCTCTTGCTTTAAATTTTCTTTCTCAAGTAGTTCCAATCTTTCCTGAACTTCTTCTTTTGATAAGTTGTGTTCCTTCACATATAAGTTTTGCGGACTTACACGGCATTCATGTGTACATCCTCGCATATATTTATGCTCGTTTTCCTCAGAGCAGAGTATTTGTTTATTACATTCGGGATTTGCACAGTTGACGTAACGCTCACATGGTTTGCCGTCAAAGTAATCAACGCCAACTACAACATGTTCCTTACGGTTAATAGGAATCGAAATTCGTTCATCAAAGACGTAGCATTGACCGTCCCACAGTTCACCCTGTACGTCAGGATCTTTCCCATACGTCACGATGCCACCATGAAGCTGATTCACATCTTCAATACCTTCATCCATGAGCCATCCAGTAAATTTTTCGCAGCGAATGCCGCCAGTACAGTAGGTCAAAACCTTTTTTCCTTTTAATTGCTCTTTATTTTTCCGAATCCATTCAGGTAAGTCCCGGAAAGATTCGATATCAGGGTTAACGGCTCCCCGGAAATGTCCAAGTTCGTATTCATAATCGTTTCGTGTATCCAATACAACTGTATCTTCTGATTGCATCGCTTCGTAGAATTCTTTTGGCGAAAGAAATGTACCTGTTTTTTCCATCGGGCTCACTGCGTCGTCCAAACGAAGTGTTACAAGTTCTTGACGGTGTCTGACGTGCATTTTTTTGAATGCATGTCCGTCATGTTTATCGATTTTGAACGTCATGTCACGAAAACGTGGGTCACGGTGCATGAAGTTCATGTATTCTTCTGTTTGCTCAACTGTACCAGATACTGTTCCGTTGATTCCTTCTTTTGCTACTAAAATCCGCCCCTTGAGACCAAGGTCTTTACAAAATTGCAGATGTTCTGCCGCAAATGTTTCCGGATCCTCCACTGGTACAAATTTGTAATACAATAAAACCTGATACGCATTGTTTTCCATATGTTTACCACCTATCCATTCATATTTGCAAGATACGAAATGTCGGTAGTGCCTATTCTTTTATAATCTTGCAAGAGAATATTTTATCAATGTTTGGTGAAATTTTCAACTGGAAGTAAAGAATAAATACCATATGGTTAGGTATATAAAATCTTCTTACTGCACAGCGTTTCTGTAAAATTAAATTTGATGAAAAACCCGCTAAACGCTTGCATTTTTTGTCCTTAAATAGTAAAGTAAGAGGTAGCAAAAGGAAATTGAAGTTTGAATAATACTTTACGATCTCTTTATCAAAGCGGTGTAAAAGTATTTATGATTCAATTACTTTGCAAGCTATTTCGATAAGGAGGTCATTTCAATGACTGGTAAAGTAAAATGGTTTAACGCTGAAAAAGGCTTCGGTTTCATCGAACGTGAAGACGGTGACGATGTATTCGTACATTTCTCAGCTATCCAAGCTGAAGGATTCAAAACGCTTGAAGAAGGTCAAGATGTTGAATTTGAAATCGTTGAAGGTAACCGCGGACCACAAGCAGCTAACGTAGTTCGTCTATAATAAATAAAAGGGCTTATCTTTTAGGGTAAGCTCTTTTTTGTGTTTTCTTTTGAAAGTTAAACATCAGATGAATTGGATCTGAAATCGACATTCGTAAAATCTTCAGCCTTCATTTCCTCACGTATATACCACATGTAATTACTTGAAAGCAGTTTTCTTATCACCAATTTTGCTCTATGATAAAAAGAAAGCTCGACTGGGAGGGTAGATAGGGATGCCAGCATTTAATTGGGAAAAGGAAGCGGAAACACAATGGGATGACCGGGCACATTTTTGGAATAAACACAGTATCGGCATGTGGGATAGCGGAAGCCGAAAAAACATCATTCCGTTTATCCAAAAACACCTTAACGAAATGAGCAGCATATTGGACATTGGCTGTGGAGACGGTTACGGTTCATATAAGCTGTTACAGTCGGGATATAACGTTACAGGTATGGATCTTTCCAGTGAAATGATTCAGCGTGCTAAGGTACGTGTTCCTGCAAATGAAATTAATTTCTTGCAAGGGAATGTTACGAATTTGCCTTTTAAAGATCAACACTTTGATGGTGTTATGGCAATAAATATTCTCGAATGGACGGAGATTCCGGCAAAGGCACTTTCAGAATTGAAAAGGGTAGTAAAAATGGATGGATTACTTTGCATCGGGCTTCTTGGGCCAACTGCCGGTCCACGCACAAATAGTTATCCGCGTGTTTATGGCAAAGATGCGATTTGCAACACGATGATGCCGTGGGAGTTTCTGCAGCTTGCATCTGAATACAATTTGGAATATGTCGATGGCTTTGGCGTTTATAAGGAAGATGTAAAAGGGAAGCATCATGAAGGGCTGCCTATAGAATTAAAACAAGCATTGTCCTTTATGTGGGTGTTCATGCTGCGAAAGACTGGTGAGGATAATGGGTAAACAAGACATGGAGCAACAAGTGATTGAAAACTATCAAAACGATGAAAAAATGATGATTCTTATTTTTGCCCAGTGGTGTATCAATCATGATCTGGATCCAAAAGAAATGTACAAAAGGGCTTATCCCGCTCAAGGAGAAAACCATGCATTGTCTGAAGCACTTGCATTGACAGTTCCAGAAGCGGAGTCAGCAGAAATTCCTGATCAGACTGTGTTGCAGATACTTCAGCTATTCGGTAATGATGATTTAGCATTTATCGTTCAGCAAGTGATCGACAAGCGAGTGGGATAAGCCAGTTCACTAATTTAGTTGTCAAATAGCTTTATTAAGGCTTGTGTCCCGCTGTCTGCCTCCCCTTTTTCGGCAAGTTCTTTGTAAAGCTTTAATGAGAGGGATAAGCCAGGTGTAGACATACCCATCTCTTCAGCGGACTCAAGTGCGATTGTCATATCCTTAATAAAATGCTTGACGTAAAACCCGGGGGCGTAATCACCTTGAATCATTCGTGGTGCCAGGTTGGAAAGTGACCAGCTCCCGGCAGCCCCAGTCGTAATGCTGTCCAGAACACGAGTTGGATCAAGCCCTGCTTTTTTGGCATATACAATTGCTTCAGAAACACCGATCATATTGGAGGCAATCGTAATTTGATTGCAAAGCTTCGTATGCTGTCCCGCTCCGGCCTCGCCTTGTAAAATGATTTCGCTGCCAATGACGTTAAATATAGGTAGCGCCTGGTCAAATATTTCCTGATCTCCCCCAGCCATAATTGCCAGTGTCCCATTTTTTGCGCCCACATCACCACCGGAAACCGGGGCGTCGAGTGCGTGAATATTTTTTTCAGCAGCTGCCTGATAAATTTTCTTTGCCAAAGCAGGCTTTGATGACGTCATATCGATAACAACAGTGCCTTCTCTGGCATTTTCTAAAATCCCATTTTCACCAAAATAAACAGCTTCTACATCCTGTGGGTATCCGACCATGGAAATAACAACATCAGCTTCCTTTGCTAGTTCAGCAACTGTATTTTTCCACGCGGCACCGTTGTCAAGTAAAAGTTTAGCCTTTTCTTTTGTTCGGGTGTAAACAGAAAGAGTGTATCCTGCATTCATTAAGTTTTCTGCCATACTCTTTCCCATTACACCGGTACCGATAAATCCAATTGTTGTGTCCATATTTTTGATACTCCTTTTGTGTGATTTAAGTTACACTTTCGACAAAGCCTCACCAATTTCCTTTCAATTATGTTATATTAGGAAAAAATAAGGTGTGATAGCTGTGCATTGGTACAAAAAGGCATTTCAGGAAATTCCAGCAATTGAATTGTATCAGATAATCAAAGCCAGAGTCGATGTTTTTGTAGTGGAACAGAATTGTCCATACGAAGAATTGGATAATTGTGATCAGAAGGCGATTCATTACTTCTTAAAAATAAATAATGAAATTGCTGCTTATGTTCGTATCCTTCCAAAGGGTATAAAATTTCCGGAAGTATCCATTGGCAGAGTATTGGTTACGCAAAAATACCGTGGAAAGGGTTATGCTAAAGCGGTAATGCAAAAAGCAATCGATTTTATCAGCGAGGAATGGCAGGAAACGACAATCAAAATTCAAGCACAAACCTATTTACATAAATTTTATGCATCGTTTGGATTCAAGCAGGTTTCTGAAGTTTATCTGGAGGATGACATTCCGCATATTGACATGATTTGGGGCGATGATGCCTATAAACGTTGATATGATAGAAATTTATAGGCGACAAATTTCGATTTTTAATTAAAAAGGTCACAAGAAAGTCACATTTGTTTTTCATTTGCTATTTTTTGTAGCATATCACCAAATTCGCCTCTAATTTTTTCGGAGGCATTTTTTTAGTGACATGAGTATAAATCTCCAGTGTTGTTTTTGAATCACCGTGACCAACCCGTTGCATAATTGTCGGAAGATCTACACCAGCTTCTGTTAACATGCTTATATCTGTGTGCCGAAAAATGTGTGTGGATACATTTCCTTCTATTTTCGCCTTTCGCAAAATCCTCTTAATTCTTTTGTTTACATCACCCCTAAAGTAGGGATATCCGTTTTCCCTGGCGAATACAAAATAAGCGTCATGAAAATCGTCTATTATTGTACGATATCGCATTTTGTGTTCATCGTTCTTCCGCACCGATTCCCTTAACATATCCATAATTGGTTGTTCCATTTCAATCTCACGTTCCGATTTTTCTGTTTTGGGCGAGCCTAGTTTATATTTTTTCATACTTTCTTTTTGCCCGGCCAATGTTTTGGTAATGCTTATCGTATTATTTTTAAAATCCAGGTTTTTAGTACAGAGAAGAGACATAAAAGATGGGAGAGAGTTGATTAATGCTCTTAACAATAAAGTTATGCTTTTAGGAGCTTTCGAGAGTTTATTTGATGATTATTTAGCAAAATGGATAAATATAGCCAGTCTAGTTAGCCATACTAAAAATAAATAATTAGCAGAATTGGTAAACAAATTTCATTTCAACACTGCAATGGTGAAAACAAATGTATTTCCTGAAGGATTACTACTACAATGTAAAGAGAGAGAACCTATTCATTTGACAGAAGATATTGTTTTTTATTTCGTGGACCCTATAAACGTCCACACCAAACATTGGATTACCAGACACCAGCTTCTATTTACCTTCCTTAAATACCCATTATCCCATCTTGAGCGATTATCTTCCTGTACTAGAGCGTGTCAAGGGAAAGAACGCCCTTGATAGACTCTGGCACAAGAAATCTCCGGTCATTAAGATGGGATAAAGATAAACTAATGGTCTCACCTTATTTTTATAAAATTTGTGTCTTGACAATGGGGTCCACTTTAGTTATTTTTGCAATTGCAAGGCCTCTTTTTCAAAAGGGAAGGTTTGAAAGTAAGACCGAGTTTAGAAGACACATTTCTTTCCATACTTGTTAACTAACCAATTATTGTATTTTCTTTTGGAAATAGGGTATTGTTTTTTATATTTATATTATTGTCGCTTGAATAGGGATGGGGATATATGAAAGGATTTATTATAGCATTACTAGTTTATATTGTTATTTGTGTAATTGCAGTTCTGATACCTGTTTCGGAAGGATACAATGACATAGGATGGAAACTCTTTGTAGGGAAGTATATGCAATCCCTGCGTTCATTATTACAGTCCTTATCGTTTTCTTTATAAAAAAAACTGGACAGTGAAAAGTTCTATATTTTTGCAGGAAAAATAACCCTTTCAGTCGAATAATACTGATAACCTAAGGTTCCCATACCGGAAAGGAGATCAGATCGCTGAAAGGGTTATATAAAATAGTTTACCCTATTTTCAGGCGATTGACCATACCCATGTTAAAATATATCGATTCTACCTTACGTAAATTTCGTTCCTGCTTTTCCAGAGAGGCTTCCTTCCATTGGTTTGTTATCATCATTTTAGGTTTGATGGTGCGTTCAGATCACTTGGGTGCCACCACTTCAGTGATGCGTGCCCTTTCGCTTCCTGCACGTTGCTATGAAAAATGTAATCACTTTTTTCGTTCCGATGCATGGTCTTTAGAATTCATCCGTCTGGCGTGGGTTCAAGTGGTCAGACATGTCGCCCCCCTTATTCGCTATAACGGGAAGGTGGTGCTTGTAGGTGATGGTGTGAAACAGTCCAAAGAAGCCCGGCGGATGCCTGCAGTCAAAAAACTTCATTAGGAATCCGAAAACAACTCCAAAGCGGCGTATATTTTTGGGCATCTATTTGGTGCTGTCGGCATTTTGATGGGAACATCGCAGAAATGGTTTTGTTTGCCCCTGTTCATCAACCTACAGGACGGTGTCAAGGCGATTTTCCGCTGGAATAAGAAGGAGGACGCATCTCGGCAGGAATCCCATGTGGTGCAGATGATTGACCAGGGATTTGCCACGGCTAAAACATTTGGCAACACCCTGTTGCTGCTGGATCGCTATTTCTTGTCTATTCCTGCCTTAAAGCGGTTAAACGAGCTTCATCAGTCCGAAGAAACCCAAATGCACCTTGTTACCAAAGCCAAGAAGAGTGCCGTGGCGTATGAGCATCCTCCTGCGAAAAAGAAGGGACGGGGGCGCCCACGAAAAAAAGGGAAAGCTATCAAACTAATGACGCTGTTTTCCACCCATGCAGATTAGTTTCAATCTGCTGAGGTCACGATTTATGGTAAGGAAGAAACCGTCCAATATCTCTGTCTTGATTTGATGTGGGGACAGGGATTATATCAGGAACTGCGTTTTGTTCTCGTTCAATATGGAGAGCGGTCATCCATCTTAGTTAGTACGGACAAATCCCTCACAGCCACAGATATCATCCAGTTATACGGACACCGCTTCAAAATCGAATCGACTTTCCGGGAAATGAAGCAGGTCATAGATGGATTCGGTTATCATTTCTGGAGTAAGTCGATGCCAAAGCTGAATCGCTATTTAAAAAAGAGAGAAACACATCCGTTAGAAAAGATTACGGAAGCAAAAGATCAAGAAAATATCCGACTGACCATCAAAGCTATCGAAGGGTACATGATGTGCAGCTGTATCGCCATGGGGCTATTACAACTGATTTCGGTACGCTACTCCCATCGTGTCCCAGGCTTATTCTTTCGCTACTTGCGGACACCATCCAAAGCGGTTGTCTCCGAAGCTACGGTGAAGGCTTATTTGCAGCGTTCTATTATTTACCTGTTTGCCCGAAATCCGCATCTATCCATAATACAAATAATTCATTCCAAGCAGGAAATACGTGATGTTGAGGACGATTCACTAGCTTCTTAGCTATTAGAACTTTTTACTGTCCAGTGAAGTAGTAAAATAGTATTAATATACTATTTTTAATAAATCTTGGTAAATTCTCTTGATCCACTACTAGAATCACGTTATGGTTAAAATGGATCAAGAAATAAAAATTGGAGGTCGTAAAATGAATAAAATTTTAAAGAAATATGTTTTAACTTTTATGTCAGCAATGTTATTCTCGAGTGGTCTATTAATGGTTGTGCCAAAAGCGCATGCTTCAGAAACGAATGCTTCTGATCACATTACTCAACGTTCCCAAATAGCTTATCAACAAGCTTTATACGCTGACCAAGTAAGTAATGAAGGACAGGTTGGTATTCAAGGTGTAAAATCAAAGGCTGTAGTTAAAGTCGGACAATTACTTAGAGCCGGAGGAGACAAAGTCATTGATGCAGCAAGAACATTTAATATCATAGATGCATCTACTGCTAAAACATTTAAAAATAACAGTAAAAAGATCGGTAATTGGTTAAAGAACTTTGAAAACGCAGGTAAAGATGCAGCAACTATGGTCCGTAATCAACTTCCTGGCTTTTTGAGAGATAACACAAAAATGGGTAAAGGAACTGCTGAAAATATTTCAATCGCAGTAAGTTGGGCAATTCGTATGGCAGATATTTTATTTTTATAGGTGGTGATATAGATGACAAATCTAACGGTAGGTGAATGGTTGAAACAAAATAAATTAACCGACAATGATATTAATTTTATCGAAACTCTATTAACTTTTACTTCGACACTGGAGAGTCCGTTAGTTAAAACCGAAGATATTAATAATAAAATTAATACTCTTTTTCCCGAAAAAAAGGTGGAAATAAGGGGGAATTTTACCTATAAGGCGTTTAAGGAAATATTAAATGAGAATGAAATATCAGTAAACCTAGGGGAGTTGTTAAATAGATATCATTCTCAAGGAATCTGTAAGAATCATTGTGAAAGACTATTAAAAGAAAACGATGATATTAACTGATAAATTAGTGTTCTATTTCACGGTAATATTCAAAAATTCATCGTAGCCCTATTTCCTTCTAGAAAATAGGGCTTTTTTAACAAAAAGTTTGATTACATGTTGATATTTTATTGATAATCTACAGACATCGCCATACCAAAGAAGCAACTTCTTAAACCTCTTCCTGGGGTACCGCCAACATTTCGCGGAAAACATACGTTAAGAAGCGAAAACCTATTTTATCCGTTCGGAGTTTATTGTTCATAAATATATGTGTGGAGATATGAACGTTCATAGGCCACAAAAAACCCATTTACGAACGCCTTTAAGTGGGGAACAAATTGGAATTCCCAAGCGTTTGTAAATGTATAGATTTACGGCAAACCTAATTTTCTTGTGTTCCTTAACGTAGAGAATATCAGGTTTATTATGTTAGATTTTGGTTAGCGTATGTTTTCCACGTTTTGTTGGTACGACCCCAAACAGTCCAAAGAAGCCCGGCGGATGCCTGCAGTCAAAAAACTTCATCAGGAATCCGAAAACAACTCCAAAGCGGCGTATATTTTTGGGCATCTATTTGGTGCTGTCGGCATTTTGATGGGAACATCGCAGAAATGGTTTTGTTTGCCCCTGTTCATCAACCTACAGGACGGTGTCAAGGCGATTTTCCGCTGGAATAAGAAGGAGGACGCATCTCGACAGGAATCCCATGTGGTGCAGATGATTGACCAGGGATTTGCCACGGCTAAAACATTTGGCAACACCCTGTTGCTGCTGGATCGCTATTTCTTGTCTATTCCTGCCTTAAAGCGGTTAAACGAGCTTCATCAGTCCGAAGAAACCCAAATGCACCTTGTTACCAAAGCCAAGAAGAGTGCCGTGGCGTATGAGCATCCTCCTGCGAAAAAGAAGGGACGGGGGCGCCCACGAAAAAAAGGGAAAGCTATCAAACTAATGACGCTGTTTTCCACCCATGCAGATTAGTTTCAATCTGCTGAGGTCACGATTTATGGTAAGGAAGAAACCGTCCAATATCTCTGTCTTGATTTGATGTGGGGACAGGGATTATATCAGGAACTGCGTTTTGTTCTCGTTCAATATGGAGAGCGGTCATCCATCTTAGTTAGTACGGACAAATCCCTCACAGCCACAGATATCATCCAGTTATACGGACACAGCTTCAAAATCGAATCGACTTTCCGGGAAATGAAGCAGGTCATAGATGGATTCGGTTATCATTTCTGGAGTAAGTCGATGCCAAAGCTGAATCGCTATTTAAAAAAGAGAGAAACACATCCGTTAGAAAAGATTACGGAAGCAAAAGATCAAGAAAATATCCGACTGACCATCAAAGCTATCGAAGGGTACATGATGTGCAGCTGTATCGCCATGGGGCTATTACAACTGATTTCGGTACGCTACTCCCATCGTGTCCCAGGCTTATTCTTTCGCTACTTGCGGACACCATCCAAAGCGGTTGTCTCCGAAGCTACGGTGAAGGCTTATTTGCAGCGTTCTATTATTTACCTGTTTGCCCGAAATCCGCATCTATCCATAATACAAATAATTCATTCCAAGCAGGAAATACGTGATGTTGAGGACGATTCACTAGCTTCTTAGCTATTAGAACTTTTTACTGTCCAGAAAAAAAAGAAAATCAAAAAATAATTAAATTAGCCTTAATTTATTAGTTATACGTCCGCTCTATTTGTTATTTCCCCAAAAGGTTAGAATAAAAAACTAACATTTTGGGGCTCAACTTTTTACAGCCTTATTCAATGGTATCGTTGAATGTCTTTTTGTTAGTTTAATTTGATTAGATCATACCCGTATATATTGACAGTATTACCCAATATTTTGCTTAACCCTTTTACTTCCAGTGTATCTATCTTTTTACCAGTTTCAATATCATAAGCATCCAATCCCGCTTTTTTAGACTCCATACTAAATAGCGAAGAGGCATTTTATGTAATATATTTTGTGTTGTACAATAATATAACAGAATTTTTTTGGAATGAGTTGATTTTGTGATTGATGAAGGTGAACTGTTGGCTTACAATGAACTGTTGGCAGATGTCAAAGAAATGAATTTGTGAGTAAGTACCTACGGAGAACAGATGACCTTTCTAGACAATTTGAAAAAGAGGAATTTAAAGATAAAAAAGAAATAGAAAAATTGTCGGGATACAATAATGCAATTGCATCTGTCCTAAAATGTATAAATCCGTTTTATGAGTACCATTTAGATGATTAGTCAACGTGCGTTTTTAATCATCTATCGAGGTGCAGTTGTTGAGTAAGTAAAGTGGGTGAATTGATGAGTAATGATGATTTTATTTTACCAGATATATTTGATAGTTTTATTGAAAGTGAAATAATGGTATGTGTCAAGTTTTTCTCGACGTTGCTTTCATACCAATATTTCAGGCGCTCCCATTTTGTACACCTTGTTCGGCTACCGCGCTGTCGCTTGCTG
>BMJD01000015.1 GCA_014642895.1 Lentibacillus populi | reverse complement strand
TTGGGGTTACGTTCTTGGGTTGTAGAACGTTACCACAACATCAGGGCCAGCAAGCGACAGCGCGGTAGCCGAACAAAGTGTACAAAATGATGATGCCTGGAATATTGGTATGAAAGCAACGTCGAGAAAAACTTGACACATACATAATATCCCACAACTTTATAATGTAGATAAGAAATTGTATAATAAAGAACTTCATGATTTATTTCTACTAACCTCTCAGCTATATGAAGAATTTATCTATCGATTTATCTTCATCAATAATAACTGGCAAGTCAAAGTAAAATTAGCAGCCGTCATAATATCATCGTTAATCTTTACGTTTTCGCACGGAGTTTCTGTTGATGGAAATATTGCAATTCTGGTTCAATTTTTAATGTTGGGAATCGGTTTGGGGATAATCTATATAAGAACTAACAATATTTTTTATTGCATATGCACACACTTTTTTTACAATAGCTTTGTACTTCTGATGTCACTTGTTTGATAATAAAATTAATCAAGGGATAGAGAATTCCCCGCATGAAATTCAACAAACTAGACCCATCAATCATGAATAAGTTTGGACAGGCTTCTCCGAATATTCAGCTCAGTAGCATGGGAATGGAATGAAGTCACTTAGTGAAGTTCACCCGCAGTTGTTTTCGGTGATCCATTAACTACAACACTTGTACCTTTTTATGCTTTATACATAATAACACTCAAAGATCGTTCATGGGTATAAAGTCGGGGGTCGTCTAGGTATTTCTTATCTTTTGCACACAGGCAGACCCTGTAGTTTTAAAAGAATTAATATAAAAGAGAACGGTACAGTTCAATTAGCTATACCGTTCTTTCTCTATATTAACTTTTGGGGGAGGAACTATCCTTTATAGGCGTTGCGATATACTTCAGCTAACTCCGTAACAAGTGGTAATTTAGGGTTTGCTGTAGTACATTGATCTTCGAATGCACGATCTGCAAGGTAATCTACTTTTGCTTCGAAATCTTTTTTATCTACGCCGTTTTCTGCGATACTCATTGGAATGTTTAATTCTTTTGCTAATTTATAGATAGCTTGAACTAAGCTTTCCACACCTTGTTCTGTTGTGCTTGCAGGTAACCCTAATACTTTTGCAATTTCAGCATAACGTTTGTCTGCAATGAAGTGCTCGTATTTAGGAAATGACACAAATTTCGTTGGTTTCTTCGCGTTATAGCGTATAACGTGTGGCAATAGAATAGCATTGGCACGACCGTGTGCAATGTGAAATTCTGCCCCTAATTTGTGTGCAAGACTATGGTTAATACCTAGGAAAGCATTGGCAAATGCCATCCCGGCAATGGTAGAAGCATTATGCATCTTTTCTCTTGCTAATGCATTACTGCCATCACGATACGCTTGTGGTAAATAATCAAAGACAAGCTGGATTGCTTTAATTGCAAGCCCATCTGTGTAGTCGTTTGCCATGTTAGAAACGTAAGCCTCGATCGCATGTGTTAAAACATCCATGCCCGTATCTGCTGTTACTGTTTTAGGAACAGTCATCACAAATTGCGGATCGATAATTGCTACGTCTGGTGTTAACTCATAATCTGCTAGTGGATATTTCAAGTTGTTTTCTTTATCTGTAATAACAGAGAAAGAGGTAACTTCAGATCCAGTACCAGAAGTAGTAGGAATGGCAACAAATTGTGCGCGTTGACCTAACTCTGGATATTTGTATACACGTTTACGGATATCTAAGAATTTTTGCTTTAAACCGTTAAAGTCTGTTTCTGGATGTTCATAGAATAACCACATTCCTTTAGCAGCATCCATCGCTGATCCACCCCCAATGGCAATAATCACATCTGGTTGGAAATCATTCATTGCAGCAGTACCGCGCATCACGGTGTCTTTTGATGGATCTGGTTCTACATCTGAAAAGATTTCACAGTGTACATAATCTGGGCGTTTGCGTAAGTAATAAAGTACTTTGTCAACATACCCTAATTTAACCATCATTGGATCTGTTACGATAAATGCTTTAGAGATCTTAGGCATTTTTGCTAAATATTTTACGGAGTTCTTTTCAAAATATATTTTTGGTGGAACTTTAAACCATTGCATATTAACATTCCTTCTCGACATTTTTTTCACATTAATTAGATGCATTGTACCTACGTTTGTTGATACGGAGTTACCACCATATGAACCACACCCAAGTGTTAGAGATGGTATATAAGCATTGTAGATGTCACCAATTGCACCTTGAGAAGAAGGAGCATTTACAATTACACGCCCTGCTTTCATTTTTGTACCAAACGCGTCAATTACTTCTTGATTTTCAGAGTGGATAACTGCCGAGTGTCCTAACCCACCGAATTCGAGCATCTCTTCCGCACGTTTAATACCTTCTTCGTTACTGTTGACTTTATAAGCAGCAAGTACCGGGCTCAATTTTTCACGAGAAAGTGGATGATCTGGTCCAACTCCTGTTAATTCAGCTACAAGAATTTTTGTATCTTCAGGTACTTTGACACCAGCCATTTCAGCGATTTTCACTGGTTTCATCCCAACAATTGCAGGGTTAACAGCGCATGTATTTTCGTTAATAACAAGCTTCTCTACTTTTGCTTTTTCAGCTGGGCTTAAGAAGTAAACCTTGTTATCTATCATTTCTTGTTTTACTTGATCGTAGATTTCTTTATCCACAATAATCGCTTGCTCAGATGCACAAATCATCCCATTGTCAAACGTTTTTGATAAAATAACATCATTCACAGCACGTTTTACGTTAACTGATTTTTCGATATAGCAAGGAACGTTACCAGCACCTACACCTAAAGCTGGTTTACCAGAGCTGTATGCTGATTTCACCATTCCAGGACCACCAGTTGCTAGAATAGTTGCTACGCCATCATGCTTCATTAATGTTTGTGTTCCTTCGATAGATGGCTTCTCAATCCACTGAATACAATTTTTCGGTGCACCTGCCTTAACTGCCGCATCATACACAACCTTTGCTGCAGTGGAACTACATTTTTGTGCAGATGGATGGAAAGCAAAGATGATAGGATTTCCTGTTTTAATAGAAATAATGGATTTAAATAATGTTGTTGAAGTTGGGTTAGTTACTGGCGTTACCCCAGCAATAACACCGATTGGTTCAGCGATTTCTACCATACCTTCAAGCTCATTCTCACTAATAACACCAATTGTTTTGTCATACTTCACATTGTGATAAACATATTCGGTTGCAAAGATATTTTTGATGATTTTATCTTCATAAACACCGCGTCCAGTTTCTTCAACTGCTAATTTCGCAAGTTGCATATGTTGGTCTAATCCGGCTAATGCCATTTCCTTAATGATGTTGTCAATTTGTTCTTGATTTAGTTGTCTCATTTCTGTTAATGCTTCTTGTGCATTTTTGACCAATTTATCAATGCTCTCTGCAACAGGTGCTTCTTGCTTCTTTTCCACTTTTGTAACCATTTAAATACCTCCTAATTATTATGTGAATAAATGAGCATGTTTCCCCGGAAAAAGTTGTTTACTGCAATGCTGACGGGTTACGGGGTACTTTGACAAAAGATACATCTTTAATGACGTGCGTGTTTGGCTTGATTACCACAACATAATGTTTTGTCCAAATATAATTTGGTATGTCTTGGTTCTCATCCAAACGCATGGCTTCAAATGCATCACCGATTTGTTGTTCAAAGCTTTCTTGCGTGTAAGATTCAGCATCTGTGCTAAAATCTTTCCACTGATTTAAAATCATGTTTTATCACCCCTTCGCTTTTTCTAACTTCATCATAACACCTGCTAACGCTTACAAAATGAAGTGTCTGTGACGTATTTGTGAAATATTTCACATATGGGACGGTTCTCATTTGCTCCGTTTACCTGCTTAAATAAACAAAATCTTGATAATATGATGGAACAAGATAAAATATATAATTATTGATACAGCGCTAACACTGTTATAGCACCAATAATGTATACAGATTCTTTTCCATACAAATACTTTACTGTGATAAAATTTGAACATTTTAGGAACTTTCACTATAACAACTTGAAATTGTGATGTTCTTCACTTTTATTTCGCGTTAGTGTATGTATATAATATAGTTAAGCAAAGTATTTGTGCGATTATGCACAAATATAATCAATAAGGAGCCATTCCTGTAATGAAGAAATTTGAGGGGAAATCATTGTAGAATCGGTTGTACAAAAAAAGAGCCCCCTTGGTACGATAGAGAGTGTCATCGCGATGACCTCGAATTAAGTACCTAAGGAGGACTCTACAATGGATTTTACACAAAATGAACGCTTGGGGCAAATAACAGAAAAAACAATCATCATCGGTATTGATGTCGCAAAGCGTAAACACGTTGCTCGTGCGATTGATGACCGTGGTCGTGATTTAGCGAAACGGTTGGTGTTTGCGAATAGTTTCTCAGGCTATAAACAATTGCTTGAATGGGCCCATCATCTCTTAGACGAAACTAATCGACACAAACTTATTTTAGGAATGGAGCCAACAGGCCATTACTGGCTAAATCTAGCCTATTATTTAAAAGCCCAAGGGCTACATGCCGTAGTCGTTAACCCAATGAAGGTGAAACGCACAAAGGAACTGGACGATGATTCACCAACCAAAAACGACACAAAAGATTCGAAAGTCATTGCACAAGTCATTCGGGCTGGTCGATATCATGAACCGATATTACCAGAAAGCATTTACGCTGAACTTCGTGAAGGAATCAAGCTGCATGACATGATGCAGGAAGATGTGGCATCCATCAAAGCACAGGTACACAATGCATTGGATCGCTATTTCCCAGAGTTTCTAACGGTTTTTAAAGATTGGACCGGGAAAGCTGCCCTTCACTTTCTGAAGAAAGGCTATCTTCCAGAAGACATCCAAGCAAGTTCCGAAGAGGAACTAATGGCAGAAGTAAAACAGGCAGCCAAGCGTGGTGTGGGAGTTAAACGCATCCAGGAACTTAAGCGCGCAGCTGAAACAAGTGTAGGCTTATCGGTTGGTTTGGGGATGGCGCGTCAGGAACTTCGTTATTTAATCGATCAGTATCAAGCTATACAGGAACGTATCCAAGCTCATGAAGCACTACTTGAAGATTTTGTTCATCACGTTCCGGGGGCTCGTCAAATGATGGGAATAAAAGGGGTTAGTTCGATCACAGTTGCGGGTTTCTTTGCCGAGGTAGGAGACTTATCCAATTATCGAGATCCACGCCAAATCATTAAATTAGCGGGACTCAATCTCAGGCTGAATGAATCTGGATTATTCAAAGGACAGACGACGATTACAAAACGCGGTCGCCGTCGGTTAAGATCTCTATTATACCAAGTCTCACGCCCCTTATCGATTCATAACGAAGCATTTAAACAATTGCACCATTATTATAGAAGTCGACCAAATAACCCACTGACAGGGAAACAATCTCTTGTGGCTTTAAGCCGAAAGCTGATCAAAATACTGTATGTCATTGGCACACGGAACTGTACATTCGACGAAAAACGTATGATAAAGGATATTCCCCAATTAAGGGATTTACAGGAGTAGCTTAACACAGAAATAACGTTGTTTAGTATCTAGTTTTATACCTATTACAATTGAAGCACGAAGAAGCCGGTCGTTATTATTTCCATTAGGGCATTGACCCGCCAAAGGAGCATTTCCGGCATCCACACATGGTAAGGTTGAACGAAGGAATTTACGCGCAATGACGCCGAGAGATATGGGAGGGTCCACCACCGTGTTTAAAGTGGAGATCCAAGGTGCGATCATAGGAAACAAACCACCCAGTTTTTGGAAAAGCAATCGCTAGGTTTATTAAAACAGATTGTTGAATTCCAAAATTATCCCTTGACGGTAGTATATTCCTGATTTTATCAAAATACTTCAACATTAATAGAAGGAAATTGGAGAAAAACAGCGATATTTTAAGAAAACCTAAATTTATAGAGGGAGGTAAAGGAAATGAAAGTAGCAGAAAAGGTTACACAAAGAAATCCTTGGGATGGCTTCAGTGAGGGCAGATGGCAAAAAGAAATTGATGTTCGAGATTTTATATTAAAGAATTTTACGTTATATGAAGGAAACGAAGAATTTTTAGCAGGTCCAACTGATGCCACGAAAGCATTATGGGACAAAGTAATGGAATTAACAAAAAAAGAACGTGAAAATCGTGGGGTTTATGACTTAGATACGAAGATTGTCTCTACCATTACTTCTCATGGTGCAGGTTACTTGGATAAAGATCAAGAAAAAGTAGTTGGTGTACAAACAGATGAACCATTCAAACGTTCATTACAACCTTTTGGTGGTATTCGTATGGCAGTGAATGCTGCAGAATCGTATGGATACAAAATTGATGATGAAGTCGTTAAAACATTTACCAATCACCGTAAAACACATAACCAAGGTGTATTCGATGTATACACACCTGAAATCAAAGCAGCAAGAAAAGCTGGTATTATAACTGGTTTACCTGATGCATATGGACGAGGGCGTATCATTGGTGACTATCGTCGTGTTGCACTATATGGTGTTGATCGGTTAATCGCAGAGAAGAAAAAAGAACTTAGCTTAATTGGTAACGGAACAATGACAGATGATATTATCTGTGACCGTGAAGAAACTTCAGAGCAAATTCGTGCACTACAAGAGTTAAAACAACTTGGTGAAGCTTATGGATTTGATATTTCAAAACCAGCAACAACTGCACAAGAAGCTTTCCAATGGTTATACTTTGGGTATTTAGCAGCGATTAAAGAACAAAATGGTGCAGCAATGAGTCTTGGTCGTGTGTCAACTTTCTTAGATATCTATGTAGAAATAGATATTGAAAAGGGTGTCATGACAGAAGAAGAAGCACAAGAACTAGTTGACCACTTTGTAATGAAATTACGTCTTGTGAAATTTGCAAGAACACCTGAATATAATGAATTATTTAGTGGAGACCCGACTTGGGTAACAGAAGCACTAGCAGGGATTGCTGAAGATGGCCGTCCGCTTGTTACAAAGAACTCTTATCGTTTCTTGCACACCTTAGATAATTTAGGACCAGCGCCGGAACCAAACTTAACGGTATTATGGTCTACTAAATTACCTGATAACTACAAAAAATATTGTGCTAACATGTCCATCAAAACAAGTTCGATTCAATACGAAAATGACGATGTAATGCGTGAACATTATGGTGATGACTATGGTATTGCATGCTGTGTATCTGCTATGCGAATTGGTAAACAAATGCAGTTCTTTGGTGCACGTGCAAACCTTGCAAAAGCGCTGCTTTATGCAATTAACGGTGGAGTAGATGAAAAACTAAAAATGCAAGTAGCTCCAAACTATGCTCCAATCACTTCTGAATATCTAGACTATGATGAAGTAAGGAAAAAATACGATACCATCTTAGATTGGTTATCAGGACTATATGTGAATGCACTGAACATTATTCACTACATGCATGATAAATATAGCTATGAACGTATTGAGATGGCACTACATGATCGTGAAGTATTGCGTACAATGGCATGTGGTGTTGCTGGACTTTCCGTTGTTACTGACTCACTAAGTGCAATTAAATATGCAAATGTGAGAACAATTCGTGATGAAGATGGTCTTGTAGTTGATTACGAAATTGAAGGAGATTTCCCTAAATACGGCAACAATGATGATCGTGTAGATGAAATCGCAGTAGAGCTAGTGAAAACATTTATGAACAAAATTAAAAAACATCACACATATCGTAACTCTGTTCATACGCAGTCTATTCTTACAATCACTTCTAACGTTGTGTATGGTAAGAAAACTGGTAATACACCAGACGGACGTAAAGCAGGCGAGCCATTTGCACCTGGTGCTAACCCATTACACGGTCGCGACAAAAACGGTTCTCTAGCTTCTTTAAGTTCAGTTGCTAAAATGCCTTATGAATATGCAATGGATGGTATTTCCAACACATTCTCAATCGTGCCAAAAGCATTAGGTAAAGATGAAGAGACTAGAAAGGCAAACTTAGCTGGCATGTTGGATGGATATACAGTAAAACGTGGTCACCACCTAAACGTTAACGTGCTTGATCGTAAAACATTACTTGATGCAATGGATCATCCAGAAGAATATCCACAGTTGACAATCCGTGTATCTGGATATGCAGTTAATTTCATTAAATTAACAAGAGAACAACAAATTGATGTAATCAATCGTACGTTCCATGAAAGTATGTAAGATAAAGTAAGAAGGGCGAACAAGATGAAAGGTCGAATTCATTCAATAGAAACGTGTGGTACAGTTGACGGACCCGGCTTACGTTATGTCATATTTACACAAGGGTGCTTATTACGGTGTAAATTTTGTCATAATCCTGACACGTGGAAAATGGGGGAAGGAAAAGAAATGTCAGTACAAGAATTAGTAAAAGACATTAAAGATTATCTTCCATTCTTCCAATCTACTAATGGAGGGGTAACTGTAAGTGGGGGAGAACCGTTACTTCAAGCTGCGTTTTTAGTTGAACTATTCACGGAGCTTAAGAAGTTAGGTATACACACTACCATTGATAGTTCAGCGGGGTGCTTTAGTCGCTCTCCTCGTTTTATGAAAAATTTAGATAAGCTATTGGAATTAACTGACTTGGTATTATTAGATTTAAAACACATTGACCCAGTAGAACATAAAGAACTAACAGGTATGTCGAATGAGCAGATTATTGATATGGCCAACTATTTGGATCAAAAGAATGTACCCGTTTGGATCCGCCACGTGCTAGTTCCTGGTGGTAGTGATAATGATGCATATTTACAACGGCTATCTGACTTCATTGTTACATTAAATAATGTGGAAAAAATTGAAGTATTGCCTTATCATAAGTTAGGCGTCTACAAATGGGAAAATCTTGGTCTTCCTTATCCACTTGAAGGTGTTGAACCGCCAACAGAAGACCGAGTGAAAAATGCTGAAAATATATTAAATCCAGTCAAAGTTGTGTCACAAGAGAAGCTAAGGGGTTCTCTCTATTGCGTATAAAACGATGTAGATCTTTACAACTACTGGTTAATTAGTTGAAGATAAACTGATTTATCCTCATTTTGTGGGCATTCCCTGTGATAATATATCTACCAAAGGGAATGCCTATAAAACTACGACGCTTTCTCTAGCAAATCCTCCTGGCTGTTATCATTAGAAGCTGGCTGACTAGCAAGATCCGATACAGCGGAGTGAATCAAGTCGCCTACCACTTGAATTTTTTCCGGACTGACATGCTCTATTGTGTCTTGAGGAGAATGATAATAAGGTTCAAAATTACCTGTTCCTGGTTCTCTCCAGATAAACAGCGCAGAATCTATTCCCGCTTCATAAAACGGCACATGATCAGATCTCCCAAATGGATAAAGGAATAGCTTATCATCATCTAGACCTAATTTTTCAGCAGCTGCTTTTGAGGATTCCCATACTTGATTAGGTTCCCCGTCAACAGGGCTAATATAAAGCTGAGAAGCTGGTTCCCAATCCGTTCCAACCATATCCAAATTGAAATTTGCAACACTGCGATCTTTTTCAGCTTGAGACAACTGGCTGACATAATACCTTGAACCAACCAGACCAATCTCTTCAGCACCAAAGGCAACAAACCTGATCTCTTTGTTAGTAGGTACATCCTTCATAACTCTGGCTAATTCGAGTAAAGTAGAGGTGCCGGAACCATTATCATTTGCCCCTGGTGAACCTGGAACACTATCATAATGTGCTGTAACATAGACGATTTCGGTGTTTTCTGCGTCTTTAGGTTTTTTTACTGCGATAACGTTTTGTGATTCTTGATCACCGCGAATTGCAAATGCTTGTGTGGAGACGTCATATCCGAGACTTGCAAATTCATCTTTGATATACGTCGCAGCCTGTTCTTCTGCATCGGTACCCGTTACTCTTGGGCCTATATCTTCACTTAAGTAACTGAGGTGATCCATTGCGTTATTAGAATCGAAAGCAGCAACTTCCCACTTGTTAATCAAATAGTCAGCGTAAGTCTTGAGCGCATTATATGCAGGTTCAGCTATTAAATCATTATCCTTCTGATGATCCAGCAACATATTAAAACTGTTCATGTGTTTGACAACTTTGTCGGCTGCTTCCTTCTTCTCGAAACGATCCACAGCGGTTAGATGCATTAACAGGGTTCGGACATCGCTGTCATTGGTGAATGCATCTTCATCTTGGTAATGCTCAACTAATGACTTCATATTGGCTGCCGTACCCACTTCTGAATCGTCATACAAAGCTAGCCCATTCACTTCATTGTATGTTGCCCGCTCATCTAGTAAAAACGGTACAACAGTCATCATTGGCTGGTTCATGGTGATAAATACCCCGTCCCCATCGACCGCTTCGGTTTCCAGCGAGAATAATTCAACGTACTTACTAATTTCAACAGATTGCGCTTCTGTTAATAAATACCCGCTTGGCTGCTTTTCCAGCACAACAGTTGGATCCCAGTTATCAGCACCATCCAAATAAAATGGATTGGATGTATCCGCACCAGCTACGGCCTTACGTTCCGGTGCTCCAGCTACTACTGTTCCTACATCGTCAAATCGTTCGTGGTAAAACCGCAATGCCGACTCGACCGTTTCTAAGTGCATTGCAACCCGAGAGGTTGGTTCTGCCTTCCCAGGAGTTTCGATCAACAACCCTAATCCATGGCGTAAACCGACCATGTTGCGGGCAATCCGTTCATCACCACCGCCAGCACCACCAGGAGAGCCATACAAATCAGTTGTGTACCCTGCCTCCCTAACATCGGGCATCAAGTAATCTTCAACCATTTCCACGTTCAATTCTTGAAGCTGCTCGTCCACGTTAAGATTGCGAGCCCACAGCATTTCTATATCCGGATCCCCGGTATCTCTAGGGCGTTCATGTGCATCAATCGTGATATCCGGGTGGAACTTATCTTGTACCTTGGCGATTGCTTGTATCTCCGGCTGTTCTAAATTAAGGTGATCACGATTAATGTCAACCCCCGCAGCATTTTGGCGAGTATTTGCCACCCGCCCATCCGGATTCGCCGTTGGAACAAACAATACTGTCGCGTCCTCAAGCTGTTCCAATAATTCAGGATCATCCGTGAATGCTAAGTTCCGTAACAACTTCAAGGCCATCTCCCGGCCAGCGGGCTCGTTACCATGCTGTGAGCCGATAATCAATATATTACGGCCATCAGCAATTTCCTCATCGGAAGGCGGCTCTGGAAACCCAACTCTAACCAAATGCAACGGTCTGCCTTCAACGGTCTCACCTATTTGAGAATAACTAACTCTCTCAGACATTTCCGCTACTTCCTCTAAAAATGCCAATTCCTCTTCATGAGTCGTCCATTGTTCCCCATTGCTATCCTCAAATCCTGTTGTCGGCGGCTCTAAATTGCTATTGTTACTTGGTTTTGCCAGGGTTGTTAACGGGCCGGTGGTCATCAACATCAACAAAATGGTGAACAGGGCAACATACTTTTTCAAAATCTTTTTTCGCATAAATATCCTCCTAACGTTATGAATCTAGTTTGAATTAACCGAGCAGGTGAGGGGGGAAAAGGTTTCCCCACTGCCTCTTGATCAATAAACTCCAACAGCATTATAGGCTTGTGTAACAGCTTGTACCTCAGCAGAATTACTTCCATACAAATCTGTTGCTGCTTGAATGGCAGCTTGTCGCATCATGCTGAAGTCCGAATTTCTAGTTAAATAGAATGATAGAGCACGATAATAGATTTGTTCGGTTGCTTCACGCCCCACACCGCTTACTGCTATCCCGTAATGTTCTCCGCCTTCTGATACCAAATAGGCAGCTTTGTTGTTGATGCTGCTATTGATATGGACCCCACCGTTATCTAAATTTCCAATATATCGTTTACTCCAGTGATCAGGAGAATAGCCACTTTCCGTTCTTTCATCTACAATAACCGACGGATCTTCCAAGGAACGGAGAGCAATAGAGCCATCTGCCATAATATCCTCCCCAATTAGCCAGTCATCACGATCGACCATTGCCCCAAAAATATCAGCGTATGATTCATTCAAGGCACCAGATTCATTTCGGTAGATTAAGCCTGCAGTATGCTGAACGACCCCATGACTCATTTCATGGGCACCAACATCTAATCCACCAGCAAGCGGATAGAAACGTTCCCCGTCTCCATCTCCATAAGACATTTGCCTGCCATTCCATGATGCATTATTCCAATTCTCCCCGACGTGAACCGCAGAAATTAATTGTTGTCCATTATCATCAACAGAATCCCGTCCAAATGTCTCTTTGAAATAATCATAGGTTTTCTCGGCGTTTACATGAGCATCTACAGCGGCTCCATCTTTGAACATTTTATTGATACTTAATACATCAACATTTGTACCTGTTGTGTTATCATATGTTACTACGCCATCACCGCGGGTCGCATCAAACAGTCTGAATTTCCCTTCATATGCCTGTGCTTCAAATTTTCGTTTATCCCCAAAAACCCCTTTTCCAAATGCCGTTACATCATGGGCAGCATTAAAATGATCAATAACGTTTCCATTTGTCGTATCAATAAAATAATGCCAATACCCAACGGTTGGATTCGTGGTGGAGGCGGTCACAAGATAGGTGGAGTAAAAAGCATCATTATATTCATATATATACCTCTCCACTTGAATATCACCGTCAAACTGTTCTATCGTACCAATTTCAGCAGCCAATTTATTTTTAAAAATAGTAATTGCCTTTTCTTTTGAAACAGTAACATCTGTAGCGATATCTTTGTTACTTAAATCAGGAATAACTTGTCCAAAGTAAGATGTAACGTTGTCGCCTTCATCTAAGGTTACGGTCTGATCAGCCCCATACACGGGAATGCCTTTATATTGTTGATCAAGCCGGTAATGGGAGGTTTTTGTGTCCACATCTGATGCTTCTTCTTTAATCGAAAAAGTCACATCTGTATCGCTCTTTGACAGGCTGAACTTCGGATAATGGTTCTCTATATAGGCAAGAACAATTTCTTCCTTTGTCAATCCTTCAGGTGCTTTCCAATTTTCGATCATGTAGGAAGGAGTATCGTAATCCTCATTCATCTGGATCTTGTATTTTTCCGCATGTGCGGTTGAATCCTGTGTGAATATGCCGATGGAAGTTAATAGTGCTAACGTAGAATAAAGAATTTTTTGGTTGATATGCAATTTCCTCATCCTCCTCGTGATTTCGTTATCGTTAACGTGTGTCCCTGTTCAAACCTTACTTTTCCTGGCCAGCTGACTGTGTAGCATTAAAGGTCCACTCTAATTGAAGTCCATCTCCTTGAAATATGTTTTGGTCTTCGGCATTATCCGTAAATTCAAATTCCACCCAGAATTCATGTGTCTCATCGGAAGCAAGTCCGCCTTTTTTTTCCCATAAAGGATCCCAGATATCCCGTTTAACAACATCCGGATCCATCTCTTTTAAATCATATAAAGTAGTTTGATAGATTGGTTCGCTTTCTTGATCCCAATTCCATAAAAAGTTAACGTTAATATGTTTGCCGAAATCATCATTATTGTCGCCATTTTTATCTGTGATGGAATAATTCGTATCTAAATAGACATTCTCGATTTTCAGGCTGCCGTCATTGGATAATGCAAATTCACGTAACATAGAATCACCAGGTTTCAGATTATCAATGTCAATAAGAGCTGTTTCGTTAACGGATAATTCTAATGTTCCTGCCGCAAACGTATTATTCGTTGTTTCCTGATCACTAAAATAAGCAAAAGTACCGCCACCAATTAAAGCCAGTCCTAACGTTGCAGAAGCTACACTTAACCCTAATTTTTTCTTCACACTCATTCTGCTTCCTCCTTTAATTTTTTGTCGTCGGGCAGTAACAATTAATGTATTACTACCAGCTCAGGTCGAACAGTCCCGCTTAATCGTTTTTAAATTCACCTCCAATTGAGACGGAAATGGATGCCAGTTTGGTGACTATTAAACGACATTTTTCCGCTTAATTATTAAAATAGTACAGAGTTCTTGCTGGTTCAGTCGCACATTGGATGTTAATGCTATTGTAATCGAGTCATGTTAAAAAAGGTGTCGATCTTTGTCGAAATAATGCATAGTTGACGAAATTGATAAAAAATTACTACTTTTGTGTATTCTTATTCTAGGGAGGAAGTACGTTACTATACGAAGAGAAGGGGGATTAACCTTGCTACAATCATTTTTTTTAGTGGTAGGGCTTTTCGTCTAATTAATAACTTTTTCTGCAATCAATAAAAAAAGACATCCATACACCTAGGTGAAAACTATTTCAAATTTAGTTGAATTGATAGATGGTTCTTTTTAATTACAATTCCTGATGAGTATGGCACTCATTAATGAAGGGGTGTGAAACGATGTACCGAACACTTTTATAATCTTACAACAATCTGTTTGGTAGATGATTTCTCTAAATAATTGCACATTAAAAAAAGCTGCTTATCATTATAAACAGCTTCTACTTAGTGCAGGTGAATATTATTTTTCTCCAATCATTGATATAACAATGCTTTTACTATATTAAATAAAAGTTTGTAGTCCCAAATGAAAAAGGGACATTATAAAGACTGACTCAAAAAGCTTTTTAATATTGTACATTGGAACTACAATATTTAGATTAAAACACGAAAACCTTGCTGTTACTCGGTTTGAGGATTTTTGTCAGCAAACTCGAATTTTACATTAGAAAATATATTGCTTGCCCTAATCTTCTCAACAACCTTTTTAAGAACCTCATCGGGTTGGACGAGGCCAATCCGAACATAACCTTCGCCAGCTTCGCCAAATGCGTTTCCCGGTACAACTACAATACCTGCTTCATCAATTAATCGGTAAGTAAACTGTGTTGACGTAAAAGGCTCTGGTACTTTTGCCCAGATGAACATGGATGCTTTTGGCGCTTCGACTTTCCAGCCCAAATCATTTAGCCCAGCTACCAAGATGTCTCGCCGCTTTTTATAAACCGTTCTTAACATTTCACTGAAGTCAACTGAATTCTCCAGGGCGCGGATTGCTGTTTTTTGAATCGGGTGAAATACACCGTAGTCAAGATTCGATTTTAATCGGCTTAATCCATTTACAATTGTGGTATTTCCAACGATATAACCAATTCGGCAACCGGCCAGATTAAAGCTTTTGGAAAATGAATTAAATTCCACCCCAACATCTTTTGCCCCTTCGATGGATAAGAAACTAATCGGCTTTTCATCTTCATAATATAGCTCGGAATAAGCGAAATCGTGAAGCACAGCAATCTGATACTTTTTGGCAAATGCGACTACCTGCTGGAAAAATTCCTCTGTTGCTAAAGCTGGAACTGGATTTCCCGGGAAATTTAATACCATTAGTTTTGCTTTATGTCTTATTTCTTCAGGGATGGCTTCCAGGTCAGGTAAAAAATTATTTTCCTCTTTTAAAGGCATTCTATATGGTGTGGCACCAGCTAAGGAAACACCAGTATTATACGCTGTATATCCAGGATCGGGTAACAGGATGATATCTTCGGGATTTGTTAATACCATCGGCAAATGAACAAGCCCGTCCTGAGATCCCATAACCATCAAGGTTTCAGATGTTGCGCTGACCGTAACATCATATTGCCTTCCATAATAGTCTGCAATTGCCTGATGAAGTGCATCTATACCTGTCAATGTATAGCCGTATTGGCCAGGATCCTGAACATTTTTGGTCATTTCATCGATGACAAACTGGGCTGGTGGCAAATCCGGGCTCCCTACACTCAAATCGATGATTTCTTTTCCTTCCTTGAGTTTTTGTTTTTTGTAGTTGGATAGTTCGTTATAAATCGACGTTTGAAAATGGTTCATTTTATCGGATAAGCTTATATTCATGATGTTCACCTCTGTGGATAGTGTTTTTTATGTAACAACTTAATACGATTATAACATCCCTCAGGATATGGATGTATGATTTTGAAAAATGATAAAACCACTGATTGCTAATCAAGGGATTTGAATGGAGCCTATATATTTAAAAAAGCTAAAAAATAACGTTGTAAAATGGACTGGGTAATTAGGTGAACTCCTAATTATCCATTTTTTTATGTTGTAAGATAGAGCTTCTTCCATCAATAGAGTGTTTTTTAAATTCAGTACAATTTTGCACAATGAGGTGTGGTTCATTTGGTCTTATCACGAACCTTTGCCTCGTCTATAATACGAATATAGGGCATACTACTCCAGAACTATAATTAGGAGGGGTAATATGGATCAACGTAGTATGACAGTTTTAAATCAGCTTGTTCAGCAGGATTCCTATATTTCCGTACAAAAACTGGCTGTAATCTTAAATGTATCACGTCGTACTATTTACAATGATCTTGAAAAAATCAATAATTGGCTGACAGAACACCATTTACCTGAGATCCAACAGGTTAGGGCACAAGGCTTATATATAGATGAGGCGACGAAAAAGGAAATTGTGAAGAATTACGCTTTTTCGAAGGCTGCACATTATGCGTTTTCTCCGCTAGAGAGAAGGGCATGGATTTATCTTCATGTTGTTGGGCAGGATGAGTCGTGCTTTTTAGATGACATGAAAGAGCTTTTTCAAGTAAGCAGAAATACAGTGCTTGACGATATAAAAAAACTAAAAGAAGAATTGCAGGAATACCAGCTACGTATTTTTGCGGAGCGAAAAATTGGTTATACGATTGAAGGAAATGAGAACGATATCAGGCGCCTGCTCATTTATTACCTATCATTGGTTATCCCAGAAGAAGGCTGGTATGGACGTTTATCGGGTTTAGAATCTTCGTCAACTAGTCCTGGTCAAACATTACGGCCTTACCAACTTTTTAATGCGCAAACCTTAAAACGGTTACGCCAATTGTTGAATGATTATGAACGGCAATACAAGATTGAGTTTACAGATGATGTCCTGAATAATCTTGTTGTTTGGTTTTATTTTTTTATAAAGCGAATCATGCAAGGGAAAATAGTTGAAGTTGATCCAATTGAAAAAGAGGTAATTAAAACGACGGACGAATACAAAGGTGCCATTACATTATGCAACCAAGCGTTCCGTACGTTTGATATAGCCCCCCCAAATGATGAGGTATTTTACGTTGCGAAGTATTTGCTTAGTGCCAAGGTTAATTATAACTTGGGTTCGCAATTAGAAAGTCAGGAAATGAAGGCGTTGCTTCAGGTAGTAGAGAAAATGGCTGCAGATTTTCAATTATATGCAGCAATTGAGTTTCGGGAACCTGAGCAGATGATTCAGAATCTGCTTTTGCATTTAAAACCTGCCTACTATCGCATTAAATATGGGATTCAAGTTGAAAATGCTTTGCAGGATTTAGTGAAACAAAATTATCCTGAGGTTTTCCATATTACCAAGAAGGTAATGCACCATTTTGAAGATTTACTTCAGCAACCAATCCACGAAAATGAAGTTGCCTTTATTGCCATGCATTTTGGTGGGTGGCTGCGCAAGGAAGGTGTCATACTTGAAAAGTCTCGTAAAAGGTTATTAATCGTTTGTACGAATGGGCTAGGCACGTCACGACTCTTGGAAAGTCAATTGGAAGGTTTATTTTCCAATATTGAAATCTCAGGGGTAACTTCATTGAGAGACTATAAGGGAATGGATTTGGATGTCGATTTTATTGTGTCGACAATCTTGCTTCCTGACCGAGGTGTTCCGGTCTTTGTTGTCAATCCCGTTTTAAATAATGAAGACAAAGAGCAATTGTTGAAAAAAGTGAACAGTTTATTCGAATATTCATCTGAGCACCAAGTATATTCTGTTGATACGGTGATGGATATGATTAATCGATATGCAAGCATTGAAGATGATGAAGCATTGCGTCAGGAGCTGAGGAGGTATTTGCATGCCCCGCTTAAAGTGGAGAGTGAAGCAAGGAAACCAAACCTGTATGAGCTTTTACCGGCAAATAGGATTGTACTGAAAAAACAGATGGAAAACTGGCAGGATGCAATTAAAGCAGCTGCTGAACCACTGTTGAAGCAAGGTTATATTCTGGACAATTATATAACGAAAATGATCAGAAACGTTTCAAAGGATGGACCTTATATTGTCATATCTGAGCTTTTTGCTTTACCCCATGCCAGTCCAGAAGATGGGGTAAATAAAACGGGGATGAGTATGTTGCATTTAGAAGAACCAGTCGACATTTTAGGAAAAACCGCCAGTGTCATTATTGTCTTGGCTTCATGGGATAATGAACAGCATTTAAAAGCTTTGTCACAGTTAACCAAGCTGTTCACTGACAAAGCCCGTAAACAGAAAATGATCGAGACAACAGATAAGAGGCAAATTATAAAATTATTACACGCACAGGCATAGGCTAACAACATAAAGATAGGTGTGAGTATGATGAGGTTTTTAGAACGAAGTATTGTAAAGGTTGGGGTTGAAGTATCGGACGCGAAAGAGGCAATTGAAGCTGCGGGGAGTCTTCTTTTTCAGGAGGGGCTGGTCGAACAGACATATATTGAAGCAATGAAACAAGCGTATCAAGAAAATGGCCCCTATTTTGTACTGGCCCCACATATTGCTATTCCGCATGCTCGGCCGGAAGATGGGGTAAAGGAAGCTTCTGTTTCATTTGTACAATTAAAAAAACCGGTCGTGTTTGGACATGCATCGAACGATCCGGTACGTCTTGTGTTTGGTCTAGGTGCGTCCTCAAGTGATGAACATTTAACGTTATTGAAAGAACTGACAGGTCTGTTAAATGATCGTCATAACGTTGATAAATTAACTGCTGCTGCAAGTTATGAAGATATAAAAAACATCTTAGAAATGGAGCGATAAACAATGATAAAAGTTTTGACAGTTTGTGGATTAGGACAAGGAACGAGTTTAATTTTGCGAATGAATGTGGAGCAAGCACTTGGAGAAAAAGGAATTCAAGCGGATATTGAACATACCGATGTTTCGACAGCTTCAAGTATGCAAGCGGATTATATCATTACAAGTAATGAGCTTGCGGAAAGCTTACAACAGCACAGTGCGAAAGTAATCATCGTTAATAATTACTTTGATATGGATGAAATCAACCAAGCTATCGATGAAAACATGGTAAGTTAATAGATGTTTTAGGGGAGGGAATCGGGAATGGATGCAATTTTTTGGATCGCCACAAATATTTTTGGCCAAGCTGCCATCTTGCTGGGATTTATCGTTCTTTTAGGATTGTTGCTACAGAAGAAAAATGCCAGCCAGGTTATTAGCGGAACGTTTAAAGCCGTTATTGGATTCTTAATTATTAGTGCAGGTTCAGGTGTCATCACGGATGCGTTAACAATATTTGAACCACTATGGAAAGAAGTATTCAATCTTTCAGCGGAACCGCTTGGAGATTTCATGGGACAGGAAGGGTTCAACGCAAAATACGGCAGCGCTGTTGCATTGGCAATGACACTTGGATTTGTTATTAACGTATTATTGGCACGTTTTACCAAATTAAAATTCATTTATTTAACTGGTCATATGATGTTTTGGACAGCAACCATTTTTGCAGGTGTTACCATTCAGGCAGCGGGTGATGTGTCATTTGGTAAGCTTGTCATCTTTCTGGCAGTAATCATGGGGATCTATTGGACAATTCAGCCTGCGTTAACACAACCATTTATGCGTAAGATTACCGGGAATGACAACGTTGCACTCGGACATACATCGGCGTCTGTTGCATTGTTAAGTGCTTTTGCAGGTAAATGGCTGGGAAACAAAGAAAATGATTCCGAAAAAATCAAGCTGCCAAAGGGCTTGGACTTTCTGAGGGATTCAAACGTTATTACGGCTTTAACGATGGGATTATTGTTTTTAGTCGGTGCAATCATTATCTCCTTTAAAGATACACCAGGCGCAGAAGAATTAGTTGCAGCAGCTGGGGATCAGAACTTTATTGTGTATGCAATCATTCAATCGTTTACATTCGCTGCCGGTATTGCAGTCGTTTTACTAGGGGTCCGGATGTTTATTGGTGAAATGGTACCTGCATTTAAAGGGATTGCAACAAAGATCGTGCCAGGTGCAAAACCGGCACTGGATGGCCCAATTGTTTTTCCGTATGCACCAAATGCGGTTATTTTAGGTTTCTTAGGTTCATTTGTTGGTGCTTTAATCTGGCTCGTTGTGTTAGGAAATACAGTTGGATATGTCTTCGTTCCAACGATGATTGTCTTGTTCTTCCACTCCGCAACAGCTGGTGTATTTGGGAATGCGACCGGTGGTGTAAGAGGAGCATTAATGGGAGGATTCATTACTGCTACGGTTGTTGCATGGGGGCAGTTCGTTATGGTTAAAATGCTTCTGCCTGATACAGTACCAGACACGGCAATGTGGGCCGCGGATTCCGATATGTTTATCTTAGGACCAATCATTCGATTCTTAGCACAATTATTTTTCTAATTAAGTGGGGAAAGAAATATTCCCCCTTTTTCCCATTTAATAAAAAAGTGATATTTTTATTAGGAGTGATAACAAATGAGTTTTATTCGGACATTTCATGGTGACATTGAACCTTCCAAGTTGGGCTTCACGTATTCACATGAACATATTGTATGCAGACCGCCGTATTGGGTGGAGCAAAAGGCTGACGATCTGCTGCTTGATGATAAAGAGAAATCCAAGCTTGATGTACAGGATTTCAAAAACCTTGGTGGACAAGCAATTGTTGATGCAACCGCTGTTGATTACGGTCGTGATGTAATGGCGGTAAAAGAAATTGCTGAGGAAACTGGCGTTACGATAATTGGAACAGCAGGTTTTAATAAAAGTTTTTTGTGGGATGCGCCCATACCTGAACATGTTAAAAAAGTAACAGGCGATTTTAACACGTATTATCAATGGATTGATGCAAAATCAATCAATGAGCTTGCTGATTTTGTCATTCGGGAAATTGAAGACGGACTGGAAGGAACCAATATCCGCGGCGGCCAAGTGAAATTTGGTACGGGCTACAACAGAATAACACCATTAGAAGAAAAGACATTACGCGCAGTAGCAAGAGCGCATCATGAAACGAAGGCACCGTTACATTCTCATACGGAAGCCGGTACAATGGGGCTTGAACAAGTTGAACTTTTAAAGAGTGAAGGGGTTAATCTGGAATATATCAGCTTTGGTCATATGGACCGCAATCCGGATCCTTTTTACCATGAAAAGATAGCGCAAACGGGGGCATTGCTTTCCTTTGATGGCATCTCCAAAATCAAATATGCGCCAGAAAGTACGCGAATTCAATGTATATTAGAGCTAGTTAAAAAAGGCTATGAAGATCAAATCCTGGTTAGTGGTGATACAGCCCGCAAATCTTATTACAAGCACTATGATTATGGGTTGGGGTTAGAAAATATTATTGGAAAATGGGTTCCACGTTTTATTGAGGAAGCAGATCGAAATGGATTTGATGGCAGGAAATTAATTGATAAATTTTTCGTCCAAAATCCTGCACGTTGCTTTACGTTTAAAAAATAATTATTTTCTTATACCGGATTGGATGGTGAAGCAAGATGGAATTTCAATATCAAAATTCGTATGAAGTAAAGGATAAGATCGATCAATCCAAAATAGCTATTTTACCAATCGGGGCAGTGGAAGCACACGGACCCCATTTACCATTAGGGACAGACAATTTACTAGCGGAGCGATTATCAGCAAAGTTGGCTGAACGTGTAAATGGCTTGCAATTACCAACATTACCATATGGTCAAGTATGGAGTTTACGTAACTTTCCAGGTAGTATCAATATAAGTAATGATGCACTCATTCATATGCTTGTCGATATTGGGGAGAGCCTTTATAAACAAGGATTCGCAACATTTGCAATGGTAAATGGACATTTGGGAAATGGCACCGCGCTAAAAGAAGCGGCCCGTGCCTTATACGAAACATGTCCAGAAATGCGTGTATTTTATTTCTTTTATCCTGGTATGAATCAGGCTGCGGCGGAGGTTCGGGAAACGGATTCAGCTCATAGTACGTATTTTCATGCTTGTGAGATTGAAACCTCTTATATGCTCTATTTAGCGCCTGAATATGTTGAGATGGATAAAGCAATTACGGATATACCGGATATACCAATGCATGCTGATGTTACGCCTACACCGTGGGAGGAATTTACCAAAACAGCAGTGTTAGGTGATGCAAAACTCGCTACGAAGGAAAAAGGAAAATACATTGTTGACATTGCCTTAGAGAATATGGTCAAGCTTATTAACATGTAAGAATCCTTTGCAGTAAAAAAGATGCTATGTTGGAAAAGGTGGAGTATAGGATGGAAGAAAAACTTTTTGATAAATTTTTATTTAATTTTTTGGCAAGCGATGCTGCAAATGCAGCGGACATTATGGAAGCTGGATCTGGATATGTAGTGCCAGGAATTGTTTCTGATAAGTTTAATTCGGTTGCTGAAGCAGCAAAAAAGGTAAAAGAGCTTAAATCGGTTGCGAAAGTGGTAAGCATTGGTCTTGGTGGCGGAGGGAATACAGCTAATTGGAAGAAAGTATTGGATATTGCATCAGCTTCGCTGCCCGGGCATTTAAACCAACCATTTGAAACAGCTGCCTATGCAAAAGGTTTTTTAGATGGAAAAAATAACTCAAAGCAATTGGTAAATGCACTTGTTCAACCAACTGGCGAGGTTGGAAAAGTTCGTTTAGCCAATTCAGGTAACGTATTACAAGTCGATGAGTTCATTGATATTGCAGTAAGTCTAGGAATAGAAAGTATTAAGATGATGCCTGTAAAAGGAACACAGCATATAGATGAACTCATTTATTTAACGAAACTAGCAGCGAAAAAAGGGATTCGTGGTGTTGAGCCTGCTGGTGGAATCGATGCAGGTAATATGAAAGCTATCATCGAGGGTGTAAAGGATATTAACATTGAATTCTTTATGCCGCATATATTCGGTTCAACCATTGACAAAGAAACAGGGGAGACAATCCCAGCTAAAGTAAGGGAAATTATCAGAATAGTGGAGGGGTTATCATGATTGATCATTACTTCAGCAAAATTACGGATTTATTAGCGGTTGTTGAAAAAGACGAACATGATGCTATGTATAAAGCAGCACAAAAGGTTGCAGACGCCATTCAAGCTGGTGGCGTGATCCATCTGTTTGGATGCGGTCATTCCCATATTTTAACGGAAGAAGTTTACTATCGTGCAGGTGGTCTTGTACCAATTCACCCTATCTTGCATGAACCGTTAATGCTTCACGAAGGTGCAGTGCGTTCCTCTTCATTCGAACGAAAAAATGATTATGCTAAGCTATTTATGGAAGAACAGGATATTCGAGAAGGGGATGTCATGATTGTTATTTCGACATCAGGAAGAAACCCTGTTCCAGTAGATGTTGCACGTATGGCCAAAAAGCAAGGTGCTTATGTGATTGGGATTACATCGATTGCCTATTCATCAAGCCAAGCCTCACGCCATAGCAGTGGTGACCATTTATATGACGCTGTGGACCTGGTTATTAACAATCATGCACCAGTCGGCGATGCACTTTTATCACATGACAAGGTGGATGTAAACTTTTCACCAAGCTCCACGGTAATAGGCGCAGCAATCCTAAATGCCATTTTTGCGGAATCGATTAAATTGATGGCTGAAAATGGCTTTACACCACCAGTATTTTTAAGTGGAAACATTGAGGGAGCAGATGAGCATAATCAGCGGTTGATTGATAGGTATAGGGAGCGGATTAAGCTGTAATGAACGGAAGCCTGTTGCCGGGAGATTTTGGTGGCGGGCTTTTATCATTTGTTTTTTAATTTTAGTTTACTCGAAACAAACTCTGAAAATAGCTAAACACAAATGGTATCTTTAAAAAGCTTTCAAAAATCTGTTAAAGTTTTTCCCGATTAATCTCATTTTCAAAAAAACTCCTGATTAATAATATAAAACGCATAACTAATGGTGATAGATATCGGTTTTTATCATATGCAATATAAACCGTTCTTGAGATATTAGAATTGTCAATTGGTTTAATACTACATTCATGTTTTTTAGCATATCGAACATAATTTTCCGGAACGATGGTGATTCCCAAATTATTTTCCACTAAACTGCAACCCGTTTCAAATCGTTCAATCTCAAATTGAATATTCGGATTAATACCAGATTTCTTGAACGCATTCAAAATGTCTTTTCTTGTTTGGAAACCCTCCTTGCTGACGATAAAAACTTCTCCTTCCAAATCTTTTATTTGCAGATAATCCTTGTTTTCTAAGTAATGACCAAGAGGAAGAAGTGCAACTAAATTTTCCTTATAAATTGGTATTGTTTCGATATCCTCATTTTGAATATATTGGTTTGTAATGGCTAAGTGAATATTGAAATTATTCAATGCCTTTTCCACATCACTCAGACTTAATGTTTCAAGTAAACTAATACGAACATTTGAAAATTCTCGTTTAAAAACAGTTAAGATTTTTGGTACAAAAAACATGGAGGATTCAATAAGCCCGATTGACAGTTCCAGCGGGCCTTCTTCTCTTAAGCGAAGCATTTCATCGGATACAGTTTCATAATGTCTCAGTAGTTTCTTTGCTTCCTGATATAATATTTTTCCCTCTTTTGTAATTCCTATATTTCTGGAAGCCCTATCAAACAAAGGAAAGCCAGCTTCCATTTCCAGCTTTTTGATTGCAGCACTTAATGAGGGCTGTGAAATATGAAGTGTATTAGCAGCCTTCGTAAAGGTTGACTGATCCACGATAGCAACAAAATATTGCAATTGTTTTATATCCATACTTTTCCTCCTATAGTCAAAAACTATCGAAATATAATAAATATGTATTTGTATTTATAGTATAGACTAACTATAATTTTAAATAAAGAGAATAAATTCTGAATTTACGGTGGGCGAGGGTGATTAACTATTTATAGATTAGCAAACGGAGATCTTTGGAGTGGAAGAATTGATAGTGATAATGCGTCCGATTATCGTTTTCACCAAGTGATTAAACTCCAAAATATTGATAAGTTAAAACAAAGTGAATCCGCGTTCGGATTTATAGGTTTTGCAAGTGATGAAGGTGTAAGAAGAAATAAAGGAAGGGCTGGGGCAAGCTTAGCACCGGATGAGATAAGAAAACATCTGGCAAAGTTACCGTACAATCTCAACCGAAATATGGAAACAATTGATTATGGAAACGTTATTTGTGAAGACGACCAATTGGAAAAGGCTCAGGAGGAACTCGGTAAAAAGGTTTATAGTCTATTGCTCCATCATAAAACACCAATCATTCTAGGTGGAGGGCATGAAACATTTTACGGGCATTATTTGGGGGTGAGGGAATATTTTTCAGCTGATAAAACAATAGGTATTGTGAATATTGATGCACATTTCGATTTACGGAGTGATAAATTGCCCTCATCGGGAACAATGTTCAGACAAATATTAGAGCAAGATGTTAAGGCAGGGTATTTGTGCCTGGGTATTCAAGAATTTGGCAACACCAGATCACTGTTTCAAGCTGCGAAGGATTTTGGCTGTCAATACGTCCTTGAAGAAGATATCAATCTGAATAACATTCAAAATACGTACGAGAAAATCGATGAATTCATAAAAAAATATGATTCCATTATCATGACCTTATGTACTGATTCCATCATATCTTCAGCAGCACCAGGTGTAAGTGCTCCATCACCACTAGGATTAGACCCGAAGATTGTAAAGCGTTTATTAAAGTACATTGCAGCAAAAAAAAATACCATCAGTTTTGATATATCTGAGGTTAATCCGAATGTAGATGAGAATGATAAGACAGTACGTCTTGCTGCTTATTTGGTAGCGGAAACTATGAAAAGTTTTAGTCTTAAGGAAAAGCTGGCAATGATATAACGACTAAGAAAGGGAGATGTTTGGATGACTATAAAAGAAAAAAACAAGGTTAAACAATATCGCGGAACTGAGCTTCATACAAAAGGGTGGTTGCAGGAAGCAGCTTTACGTATGCTGAATAATAATCTTCATGCAGACGTTGCAGAAAATCCTGATGAATTAGTGGTGTATGGCGGAATTGGAAAAGCCGCCAGAAATTGGGGTTGTTACGATGCGATTGTTAGAGAGTTAAAAGTACTTGAAGATAATGAAACACTATTAGTTCAATCAGGAAAACCGGTTGCCGTCTTTCGTACTCATAAAGATGCGCCAAAGGTTTTGATTGCTAATTCCAACCTCGTACCTGCATGGGCAAATTGGGAACATTTTAATGAATTGGATAAGAAAGGTTTAATGATGTACGGACAGATGACGGCTGGGAGCTGGATTTACATTGGAAGTCAAGGGATATTGCAAGGAACATACGAAACATTTGCGGAATGTGCACGACAGCATTTTGACGGTAGTTTGCAAGGCACCATTACGGTAACTGCCGGACTTGGTGGTATGGGTGGAGCGCAGCCATTAGCAGTTACCTTGAATGAAGGCGTTTGTATTGCGATTGAAGCAGATCAGCATCGAATTAACCGCCGGCTGGAAACAAAATACCTGGATACGTATACTGACAACTTAGATGAAGCTATTAAACTGGCAGAAGAAGCACGTGAACGGGGTGAAGCACTTTCTATTGGATTATTAGGAAATGCTGCCGACTTACTTCCGAAAATGATTGATAAAGGATTTATTCCAGATGTATTAACCGATCAGACATCATCGCATGATCCGCTTAATGGTTATGTGCCAACAGGTATGACATTAGAAGAAGCGGAAGATTTGCGGAAAAACGATCCGGATAAATACCTAAAATTATCAAAGCAGAGTATAGCCCGCCATGTAAGAGCTATGCTTAAAATGCAACAGAAGAATGCGGTGACATTTGATTATGGCAACAACATACGTCAGGTTGCGAAAGATGAAGGTGTCGAAAATGCATTTGATTTCCCAGGCTTTGTACCTGCATATATCCGACCACAGTTTTGTGAAGGGAAAGGCCCATTTCGTTGGGTAGCACTATCGGGTGATCCGGAAGACATCTATAAAACGGATGAAGCGATATTAAGAGAATTTAGCTACAACGAGTCTCTTTGTAAATGGATCCGTATGGCACGTGAAAAAGTCAGTTTTCAAGGCTTACCATCCAGAATTTGCTGGCTTGGATATGGGGAGCGTGCCCGTTTCGGCAAAATTATTAACGATATGGTAGCGAGCGGAGAATTAAAAGCACCAATTGTAATTGGCCGGGACCATTTGGACTCTGGTTCTGTTGCATCCCCGAATCGGGAGACAGAAGCAATGAAGGACGGTAGTGATGCTGTTGCTGATTGGCCAATATTAAATGCTCTTATTAATAGTGTTGGCGGTGCCAGCTGGGTTAGTGTCCATCATGGCGGTGGTGTCGGAATGGGATATTCCCTTCATGCTGGGATGGTAATTGTTGCGGATGGAACAAAGGAAGCGGAGGAACGTTTGGAAAGAGTTCTCACAACGGATCCCGGAATGGGTGTAGCAAGGCACGTTGATGCAGGATACGAACTTGCGGAAAAAACAGCACGTGAAAAAGGGGTTCATATCCCAATGTTACGTAATAAAGGAGAGTAAGATGAAATGTCACAACTGGTATTTGTAAAAAATGCTGCACAATTAATTACGATGAAAGGCCATTCAGATAAACCGGCGAAAAAAGACGATATGAGTCAACTGAATGTCATTGAAAATGGAAGTCTGCTTGCAAAAGATGGGAAAATTTTAGCAGCAGCGAAACATGAGGCTATTGTGCAAGATTATCAAGAATTAATCGCAGAAGCTGAACATATTGATGCAACTAATAAAATTGTAACACCAGGTCTTATTGACCCACATACACACCTTGTTCATGCAGGAACCAGAGAAAGCGAATATGCCATGCGCCTTAAAGGCAAGTCGTACATGGAAATTATGAATGCCGGGGGCGGTATTCATGCGACAACAAAAGCAACAAAGCAAGCCAGCTTTGATCAGTTGTATGAAGAATCGAAGCAGCGTTTAGACACCTTTTTAGAATATGGTGTCACAACGGTAGAAGCAAAAAGCGGTTATGGCCTGTCATTGGAGCATGAGTTAAAACAGCTGGAGGTTGCAAAAAAGCTAAATGAAGATCATCCAGTTGATATCGTTTCTACTTTTATGGGTGCCCATGCAGTTCCAGTTGATGAGAGAGATACTCCGGATACTTTTGTTGACCGAGTTGTAAATGAAATGATTCCAGAAGTTGCGAGAAAAGGGCTTGCAACATTTAATGATGTGTTTTGTGAGCGTGGTGTGTTTACACCGGAACAATCACGCAGAATATTAAATGCCGGTAAGGCACACGGTCTGATACCTAAAATACATGCTGATGAAATTGAGCCTTATGGAGGTGCTGAATTAGCAACAGAAGTTGGGGCGATTTCAGCTGATCATTTGCTAAAGGCATCTGATGAAGGAATTAAACAGATGGCAGAACGTGGCGTGATAGGCGTCCTGCTACCAGGTACAGCATTTTTTCTAATGGCAGAGTTTGCGCAGGCAAGAAAAATGATAGATAACGGCGTCCCTGTTGCATTATCGACAGACGCAAACCCTGGTTCATCACCAACGTTATCGCTGCAATTTATTATGAATTTGGGCTGTTTGAAAATGGGCATGACACCTGAGGAAGTTCTTACAGCAACGACCATTAATGCCGCTCATGCAATTGGTTGTCCTGATAGTGTAGGAAGTCTGGAGGCAGGTAAAAAAGCAGATATCGCCATTTTTAACGTGCCAAACTATTTAATGCTGTCGTACAAATATGGAATGAACCACATTGATACTGTAGTTAAAGGAGGGAATCCAGTAGTTTTAGAAAAACAGCTGCAGTGAAAACCAAATTTGAATCGGGAGGTTTTACAATGGAAAATCCTCAACGTGTTGCGCTCAAAAATGAGAGTACGAACGGGAAAAATATCCTAAAATTTCTGATTTACAGTTCCATTGGTGCATTTACTTTTTTTATACCTATTACATTAAATGGGACTTCAACCATTCCATTAGATCACATGGTAACATTTGTTGAAGAAACTGTCCCTTCAATCATTCCATATTACATCTTGCTTGTAATCATTTTTGGTGCAATATATCCGTTCATTAATAAAACATGGAACAAAGACGCTGTAAACATAGGTTTATCCATTTTTAAGATTATTGGTATGGGTGTAGCATTTATGCTTGTATTCGATTTTGGACCGAGTTGGTTGTTCGATCCGGACATGGGTCCATTCCTATTTGACAGTCTGGTTACTTCCGTGGGGATATTAGTTCCGATTGGTGCAGTATTCCTTGCACTATTGGTAGGGTATGGATTTCTTGAATTTATCGGGGTACTGGTGCAGCCTATTATGCGCCCGGTCTGGAAAACACCTGGACGCTCCGCAATTGACGCTGTTGCATCATTCGTTGGCAGTTATTCGATTGGGTTACTAATTACGAACAAAGTATTTAAAGAAGGAAAATATACAATAAAAGAAGCAACCATAATTGCAACAGGATTTTCGACTGTTTCCGCAACATTTATGATTGTCGTTGCAAAAACGTTGGGGTTAATGGATATATGGAACACTTATTTTTGGGTAACATTAGTAGTAACTTTTCTTGTAACCGCTATCACCGTTCGGATTTGGCCGCTAAATAAAATGAGCGATGAATACTATGATGGTGAAGGATTACCAGAACAAAAGGTGAAAGGAAATCGCTTCAAGGAGGCCTGGAAGCAAGGGATGGAGGCTTCTGAAAGTGCTTTACCGCTTTTGAAAAATGTACTGCTGAATTTGAAGGACGGAATCATTATGACAGCAGCGATATTGCCGTCTATATTATCAGTTGGGTTACTTGGGCTGGTTTTAGCAACGTATACACCTGTATTTGATATACTTGGGTACATTTTCCTTCCGTTTACATGGCTGGTTCAATTGCCGGAGCCATTACTCGCTGCAAAAGCATCAGCAATTGAGATAGCTGAAATGTTTTTACCGGCATTGCTAGTAACGAACGCTGCTCTTGTCACTAAATTTGTGGTCGCTGTCTTATCCGTTTCAGCCATCATATTTTTTTCCGCGCTGGTTCCTTGTATTTTATCGACGGAAATACCAGTTAGTATTCCGAAATTACTCGTTATTTGGGTGGAACGAACGATCCTGACAATAGTGATCGTAACGCCCATTGCATTTTTACTATTGTGACAATGAGTCTACTACCTGAAACAAAAAGTATTCTTGGATATGCAGTCATACTTTTTCGACATGATTGTGATGAGTCAACTATTCACGATAAAATAACCGTTTTGTACTAAGAGGGTTCAGGCATTGAAAAGGAAGCCATTCTTTTGTCCTAAAACAGCGAATGGCTTCCTTTTTCACTCAAATCATTTCCTGTTTAATCCTGAACTTTCTTCAAAACCACAAGCTTATCCCCCACATCAAGCACAAATTTTTTCCTTAATGTAATAACCTGAATGGTTTTGTTTTCTTTTACAATCAATAATGGTGTGACATCCTCTGGAATCGTGTCCTTTACTATTTTATTTTTTTCCTGGATGTTTATCGATTGTATCGAATAGTTGGTATTTATTTTTCGATTTAATTCTGTAAAAATGGCATCCTCCGCAAATAACAGATGTGCTCGCAGTGAAATCGTTATACCGTCCGGATCGTCCTTGTTTATGTTACCGCTTGGAAGCGAAAAGGTATTATTGTAACCGAACTCCGGTGCATAGGATTGACTGACCAGTGCGTTATAAGCATTATCACCTGTCATGGAAAGAATCGTTTCATATGGTGTGAGGTCAACCTCAAACTCGGCATGTTCAGCGAGAATCTGTCCGTGATAGGTTGGAATATCTTTATCAGCCGCACCACGTAATCTTCCTTCAGACGTATCACTGATTAAAACAGGGATATCAAGTTTTCGCAAGTAATCGGCAAGTGCAATAGAAAAGCTGCTTGATCCGATAATCAGAATCCCTGGTGGCGCATTGTTGGCAAGTTCGAGTTTTTTAGCGATTGGGCTCAAGGTGAAACCATGGGCGCATACGGTTATAAATACGAGTGCAAATGTTAATGTTGTAAGCATTTCGGCACCTTCATGACCATCATCAAGAAGAATTGCTGCAAAGTATCCAGAAACGGTCAGGGCAACAACCCCTCTTGGCGCCACCCAACTGACAAGCGTTTTTTCCGCCTTCGTGAGCTCGGTACCAATCGTTGCGATCCAGATAGATAACGGTCGCACAATAAAAAGCATGACAAGCACGAATCCGATAATTGGCAATGTGAAAATTTCGGCAATCGTCTCCCTTGAGAGGGAAGCCGTAAGCAAGATAAAGATAGTTGATGTAAGCATTACCGATATATTTTCAACAAAATGACTGACATTACCGATTGATGTTACATAGCGTTTCGTTCGGGCGAGTGTCAATCCCATTACTGTGACAGCGAGCATGCCTGTTTCATGCATGACAACCTCTGCCATGGTAAAACAAAGCAGCACAAATGCGAGTATAATGGGAGATTTTAAATATTCCGGGAAGACTCCCTTGCTGACCATAATGCTGACAATCATGCCGATCACATAACCAAAAATGACGGCAATGAATGCGTTGAAAAAGAAATGCAGCATATAATCGAAATGCAGTGTATCGGTCGTCAGGACTTTAATGACTTCATAGGCAAATAGTGCGAGTAATGGACCAAAGGGATCGACAATAATACCTTCCCATTTAAGAACAGCTGCTATCCTTGGTTTTAATTTTGCATTCCGCAATAATGGAATAATGACAGTTGGCCCTGTTACGACAAATAAACCGCCGATAATAAAGGAAATTTCCAAACTTAAGCCGGCGATGAAATGGGCGGCAAGTGCACCAGCAATCCAGGCAATGAATGCTCCGCCTGTTACAATACGGAAGACCGATTTGGATATTCCTTTTATCTCACGGATATCAAGACTGGAGCTGCCTTCAAATAAAACGATGGCAACGGCTAATGAAATTAATGGGCTGTATAGATCGCCCAACGCTTCCTGTGGGTTGAACAAACCAAAAATAGGTCCCAGCAGTAGGCCGGCAATGGACATGATAACAATGGAAGGCCATTGTATCCGCCAAGCAAGCCATTGCGAAAATATACCTACTACAAAAATAACTGCGATACTTACTAAAACAATCTCTTCCATCGAATCACCTTTCCAGCCCTTCCTTCATAATAAGAAGTTTACCAATTTTTATCGCGTTTGTCCTGTATTTCATCACCTAAGAATCACAGGTGCCTAGTCATCCCCCGAACTTTATAAAAAAGATAGCTCCCCTAAGAAGTTTGCTTCAATAAGTGCTACTATTCGGTACAAATCGGTTGCACCATCAAAATTTTCTAGTTTACTATTGGTATAACATCATTAATGAAAAGGATGATAGATATGGCTAAACAGATTTTGGAAAATGATTGGGCTGACTTTTTAAGTGAGGAATTTAGCAAGCCTTATTATCTCAAGCTGCGGGAATTTTTGAAGGAGGAGTATGCTACCCGGACGGTATATCCAAATATGCATGATATTTTTAACGCACTTCACTCGACCTCTTTTGAGCATGTAAAGGTAGTAATACTGGGGCAGGATCCGTACCATGGTCCGAATCAAGCGCATGGCCTAAGTTTTTCCGTGAAACCTGGGGTGCCGCAGCCACCTTCATTAAAAAATATTTTCATTGAATTACAGAATGATATAGGCTGCTCCATACCGAACCACGGCTATTTACACAGTTGGACAAAACAAGGCGTGCTCCTTTTGAATACGGTTCTAACAGTTAGAGCTGGACAAGCACATTCACATAAAGGAATGGGTTGGGAAATCTTCACGAATCGTGTGATTGAGACGTTAAATCAAAAAGAAAATCCTGTTGTTTACATTCTGTGGGGTGCTGCTGCACAAAGAAAACAGGAGCTTATTGATACGTCAAAGCATTACATCATTAAATCGCCGCACCCTAGTCCATTATCTGCACATCGGGGTTTTTTTGGGAGCAAGCCTTTTTCGAAGACCAATGAATTACTTAAACAGGCCGGGCTTGAAGAAGTGGATTGGGGAATTGAATAGGGAACTTTTCAGTTGTGTAATCTTGCTCATCCTCTGCTTGACTTCACGACATTGATTACATACAATGAAATTAATTGAATACGAAAAAATTAGGTTGATTTTGTCGATGGGAATCGAGGAAATCATTAAAAGGGAAGTCCGGTGCAAGTCCGGCACGGTCCCGCCACTGTAAATGCTAGTTTTCTAATTATAAACCACTGTCATTCGATGGGAAGGTAATAGAAAATGATGATCATGAGTCAGGAGACCTGCCTACTTTTTACGCCATTCAACCTACGAGGATAGGGAGGTGAGCTCGGGCATGATGAAAATTCGTTTAGCTGAACATGGCGATACATAACAATTCTGTGCCAGATAACCACCATACACCACTTCGTAAAGGGGTGTATTTTTTATGGGGAATTTATTGAAAGCGGATTCATGGAGGGGGAAGGTTTAGTTGAAAAGGTTTCATAAACTAATAAATATCGGCTTAATTTTATTACTGGCGTTCTTTTTTACGTTCCCGCAATCAACGGCAGTGTGGGCTTCAGGAGATAGTTCAACATCTGCTACCGTAGATGTAAGAGTGGAATCTACTGACAAAACCATTTTGCCACCTACTGAAGTCACAGTTGAGAGTTTTGACCTGCAAAAATATGTTCATGGAAATACACCGATTGTGAAAGACACACCAAGGGCGATTCATGCCATTATTCGGGCGCTGGAAACTGCAGGAATTGATACGCAAGACTCGGATCAGTTTAATTTAGGGTATGGTGGAAATTATATTGCTGGAGTCAATGATTTATTTGAATTTGACCATGGCCCAAACAGTGGCTGGATGTATTATATTAATCATCAATATGTACCAGTTGGGGTATTGGACAGGGAAATTGTCGACGGAGAATCAATTGTCCTGTTTTATGTAGATAACTATATGGATAACACCTACTCATGGTTTGTTGATTCAGATATAACTGTTCATGCGGGAGAGGCTTTTACCGTTCAACAACAAGGACTAATTTATAATGTTTCGACAAATGGACAGTCAAAAGGGCCTGTGGATGGGGCTACTATTTTAGTTGATAATGAATCATATAGTAAAGATGGTAGTAAGGTACAAACGGATAAAGATGGAAAAGCAACGCTCACTTTGAATAAACCGGGAACCTATACATTATCTGCTGAACGGGAAAATGACCAAGGCGAGGCAAACATTACCCGCCCATATGCAGAGGTGACGGTTTTAGAGGCTCCACCAGCAGATACTGCGGAACCAAGCATACGTGTAAAAGGGTTAGATGATGGTGAAACGGTAACAAACCCGGAACTTTCATTTGAAGTGAATGTAACGGATGATGTCGACAGCGAAATAGTCCCATCTGTAAAGGTTAATCATAAGGAAATTAAACCGCAAAATGATAATACTTATTCCGTAACATTAAGCGAAGGCAAGAATCATATTGCTGTTTCAGCCACTGATCAAGCTGGAAATACAGCAGTAAAAGATTACAATATATTTTATCAGAAGAAGGAAAAAGTAACTCCTTCAATCACGGAATCAATTAATAAAGCAATAACCAATATGCTACAAGAAGGAATCAATAGTGAGTGGCAGGCTATCGGATTGGTGAAAGCAGGAAAAACGGTCCCGGACAGTTATGAAGCCTTATTTAAGGAAAATATCCAATCACAAATTGTTAATAAAATGGAAAGTAACCGTGTTAAAATCACCGATATTGAACGTTTGACAATGACTGCTGTTGCCTTGGGGAAAGATCCGCGGAATATCGAGGGACTTAATTTAATCGAATTAATTTACAATAGCCCTGAGCGACGTGGTGGTTATGACACAATGACGTTCCAGGGAAATAATGGGCCAATCTTTGCTCTGATAGCGCTTGATACGAAAAAATTTGATGTTCCGGAAGACGCTAAATGGACCCGGCAAAAATTAATTGATGAACTATTGCGTACGCAAAATGAAGATGGCAGCTGGAATTTAAATGAGAATTTTGATACACCGAGCATTGATATAACGGCGATGGCAATTACTGGTCTAAGTCCATACAAGGATCAGTCTGAAGTAAAAGAAGCATTGGATAAAGCGGTTGCTTATTTATCATCTGTTCAGACGGATGAAGGAGGATTTGATGGTGGTGATTTTGTCGGAGGTATTACCAGTGAAGCCACTTCGCAAGTAATTATTGGCCTGACAGCATATGGAATTGATCCGACAAGTGAGCAGTTTACAAAAAACGGAACCCATTTAATTGACCATCTTCTAAGCTTTCAAATGAAAGATGGCGGATTTCAGCATACATTGAATGATGGTATATCGAATTCTATGGCGACAGAGCAGGCACTTCAAGGGCTTGTAGCGTATGACATGTACGTGAAGAATCAAGGAAGCTTTTATGACTTTACGGAACGAAAAATCGAGCCTGACCCTGAGTCGCCAGCGAAAGAAGAGGATAATGTTATTCCCAAAAAAGAAAATGACCAGGTGAAATCACCTGAGAGCTCTAAAGACAACGATAAAAACAATGATGGAAATGAATCACCAAATAAAAACGTGTCGGATGAAAGCAAGGGGGATTCGGGTAAGAAATTGCCAAATACCGCAACCAATTTATATAACATTCTATTGATTGGTGTGTTCCTGCTTGTTATTGGAATTATTATATTCTATATCCGCAAAAGAAGATTAGCGGGAAAAGGTTAATCATGGCCTGATGGTTAGGAGGGGTATGAATGAGAGGCTATGCAAAGTATTTTGCGGCAATCTTCTTCTTATTATTTGCTGTTTTTACCTTGATTGGCTGTGAAGATTCGGTAAAAAAGCCTACTGGACTTGAAGATGATCCAGGTCAAGAGGTCAGCGACAGTGCAAGTGATGCTAAAGAGACAGATCAGAAGGAATTAAAAGATAAGGAAAAACCGAAAAAATCACCATCTGCAAAGGATGAAGAAAAACAAGAAACGAAACCATCTAATTCTGATGACAAGTCAAGTTCAGATGATTCTACATTATCGAATCAAAAGAATACTGGTGAAAAATCAAACCATGTGGTGAATAAGAATAGTAGCAGTAATACAGATGAAGAAGCCGATAAAAACAAAACAAAAACAAACAAAACTAATAAAAAACCGGATAAAGAAGAAACGAAGAAATCTGAATCCAGTAAGAATCGATCAAGTAAAACAAGTAAACCCAATGAAAATAAGGAGCCTGAAACAAATAAGGACACAATTGTTTATTCAATCGTTATATCCGGCAGCGAGGTTCCGTTACCACCAACCGAAATCGAAATAACCAATGAAGATACTGTACTAGAAGCGTTAATCCAAATTACCAAACAGAAAAAAATTCAGATGGATTATCGTGGTGGTCAAGGTGCAACCGCGTATGTCGAAGGAATAGACAATGTATATGAATTCGACCGCGGCCAGGGAAGCGGCTGGATGTACCGAATAAACGGTGTATTCCCTGATCGTGGTGCAGGTGTAGTACCTGTATGTGATGGAGATCGGGTTGAGTGGTTGTACACAACAAATCTTGGGAAAGATCTTGGCGCAGACTTAGCTCCTGTTCGGAGGGATGGGAAATGTCCGAAATAAGGGGGCAGAGGCTTGTCCACGTTCATGATTAGTGTTGTGGTCGGGACGGAATTGCTCCCGTCCTACAATTTTTTTAAAAGCAGGTGTGGAGTATGGAAAATGGTTTTCGCTCTTATCATCCTTTTGTTCAATTTTTCTATTACATATGTGTTGGAACGCTGGCTTTTTACTTTAAACATCCGTTATTTTTAGGTACGGCATGTTTATTGATGATTCTGGTCAACGTGTCACATGACCGGGGAAAAGCAGTTCGGCAATGGATTCCTGCGTTGTTGGTGATGAGTACGCTAATTATCGTGTTAAATCCTTTTTTGGTATCACGGGGGACAAACATTTTATTTTATTTCCGGGGGAAGCAAGTAACATTAGAAGCAACCATTTATGGCATTACAATGGCCTTGACAATCGTTATTATCCTGCTTCTGTTCATCTCCTTTAATCTTATTTTAAATGGAAACCGATTTCTGTATATTTTTGCAAGAATCCTGCCGCGAACGGCTTTTTTAACGATGCTTTCAATTCGATTTGTACCGTTATTAAAAAAAAGACTCCAGGAAATTAGTGCGGTGCAGCGAATCCGTGGATTAAGCATTACAGAAGGGTCGATCAGAAACAGGGCAAAAACGGGGCAGCTAAGAACACAAATTTTACTAACCTGGTCACTCGATGAATCTATGCAAACGGCTGACTCCATGAAGGCAAGAGGCTATGGAATTGGAAAGAAAAATCCCTATATTCCGTATCGGCTGAAGAAGCATGACTGGGGATGGATGATTGCGTTACTTGCACTTTTTAGTATTTGCATTGCTGGAGGCGCGTTGGGGTATGGGAAAATGATTATTTATCCAAAGCTTGGTACGCTTCATTTCTATCCACTTGATTGGGTGCTTTTCTACGCTATGTTATTGTTACATTCATTTCCATTAATCGTTGAAGGGAGAGAACAATTACGGTGGATATTTTCCAAATGAAAAACCTTTCTTTTCATTATCTAGAAGCGATGGAACCAGCTTTAAACAACATTTCCATTACAATAAAGGAAGGCGATTTCACTGTGATTTGCGGGCCAAGCGGCTGTGGGAAAACAACACTGCTAAGCCTGCTGAAAAAGGAGATAGCCCCTGCAGGAGAACTGGAGGGAACACTTACATATTTGGGAAAGGCTTTGAGTGAATGGGACGATCGAACGTTGATCGAAGAAATTGGCTTCGTTTTTCAAGATCCAGATAATCAAATTATTATGGATGATGTCATGCAGGAAATGGTTTTTGGTATGGAAAACTTAGGGTACTCCAACTTGGAAATGCGTAAGCGAGTTGCCGAATTGGTTCATTTTTTTGGTATGGAGGGATTGTTAAAGGCCAAACCATCAGAATTGTCGGGAGGGCAAAAGCAACTGCTGAACTTGTTGAGTGTTCTTCTGTTAAAGCCAAAAGTTCTTTTGCTTGATGAACCAACTTCCCAGCTTGATCCGGTTGCAGCAAAGAATCTTATCCTCATGCTGGAGCGGTTGAATAAGGAAATGGGCATGACCACTCTTTTAGTTGAACATCGACTTGAGGAATTGTTTGCTATTGCTGATCATGTGATAGTAATGGATAAGGGATTCGTGCGGTATGAAGGGGAGAGCAGAGACATAATTGAAGCGATTTTTCAAAACAACGATGAGCGTGCTATTCCCTATGTCCCCTCCATTTCACAGTTGTATATGAAAAAAGCGCAATACTTGGAGAAAACGAGTATTCCTCTGACTGTCAAAGAATGCAGGAGCTGGATAAGAACAGTGTCACCATTAATGTCTACTGAGCAAAAAGCGGCAAACGATAAAAATGAGTCTATTCTGTCTTTACAGGAGGTCTATTTTCAGTACACCAAAAAGACGCCATACATTTTGAAAAATTTAGCTTTAGAGGTGAAACAAGGGGAGTTTTATACAATTGTTGGTGGAAATGGATCAGGCAAAAGTACATTGCTGAAAGCTTGCATTGGCAACATCAAGCCGCAACGTGGACGGGTTCTTTTTCGAGAAAAGGAAACAAGCAAACTAAAAGGGAAAGCACTGTATAACAACTTTGCTTATCTACCACAAAACCCGAAAACCTATTTTATTCATGACACGATCGATAAGGAAATGCAGGAAGTAGTGGAACAGAAAAAGATAGATAATGGTGAGGAAAAAATCGTGGAAATGCTGTGTACATTTGAAATTGAGCATATCCGGCACCAGCACCCATATGATTGTTCTGGTGGTGAAATGCAAAAAGCAGCTCTGGCGTGCATGCTGCTGGGAAGTCCAACGATACTCTTCATTGATGAACCGACGAAAGGGCTTGATCCTTTATCCAAGCAACACTTTGCCAGATTATTGAAACAGTTGCATCAAAAGGGCTTGACGATCGTAATGGTTACACATGATATTGAATTTGCTGCCAAATATGCCGAACGATGTGCGATGATGTTTGATGGTGCAATCATGGCTGAGGGGACTCCAACTGAATTGTTTCAAGGCAATTATTTTTATACTACCTCTGTTAATCGTGCTACAAGCGGAAGTGGGCTAACAGGGACCTTGACACTGGAGGAGGCATTAGCATCATGGCCAAATCACGTACCTATTTGACCATTGTTTCCATCGCCATTTTGTTATTGCTGGTCGTATCTATTGTTTTTTTCCATTACCGTGCTTATTTACTGGTAAGTGTGATGATTATTGCCTGTATGATGATTCCGTTCTTTGCCCGATTTGAAATAAGAAGCATCACAGGCAGGGAAGTCGTCATTCTTGCCATCCTGGCTGCCATTGCTGCTGTCGGGCGTGTTCCTTTTGCTGGTTTGCCAAGCGTTCAGCCGACCTCCTTCGTTATTATCATTACCGGGCTCGCTTTTGGAGCCGAATCAGGATTCATCGTTGGGGCTGTGGCGGCCATCGTGTCCAATATTTTTCTTGGACAAGGCCCCTGGACACCATGGCAAATGTATGCTTGGGGCATGATGGGGATGACAGCTGGACTCTTTCGCAATAAAGGTTGGATGAAAAAGGGCTGGGGGCGCTCAGTTTTTGGCTTTACATGGGGCTATTTATTTGGCTGGTTTATGAATCTTTGGATCATCGTTAGTTATCTTGATAACATGACCTGGGAAATTTTTACGGCAACATATATAGCAAGCATTTACCATGACCTTGCTCACGCTTTATCAAATGTATTTTTTCTGGCGGTATTCAGTGCCTCGTGGATAAAAATTTTAGAGAGGACGAAGCGGAAGTATGGGTTGTTTGAGGAGGTAACAGGGAAGGTTAAGAAAGGTGCTTGAGTTGTTTTATTCGCTGTTATTTTATTATGGAGATTTTATCTCCTACCGAGTACCATTTGTATTTATCTAGATTACCGGTAACTAAATAGTAATAGAGACTTTTTTTTTACATCATGTATTGATTTCGTGGAAATTTTTAACTTGATAGTTAATTTGTGTTGAAGGGGTATTTCAATTTGAATTACCTCTTTTTGTGGATTGAAATTGAATATATCCTTTAGCTCGGAAATTTAGTAATTATTGGAGTCAGCCGAGAGAGATCTGTTACGACACCGCACTCAAATAGAAAATTATTTTCAAAATAAATTTATAAAGTAAAATAATTTTTAAAATTGCTTGAAACTATCAAACTACTATTGTATAGTATTTATTGAAAGCGCTTTTACTTAATCAAAGGGGGTATTGGAACTCATGAGCAGATTATTGGCAAAGCTTCTATTTAATTCGATTTTGCTATTGTCACTAATAAGTTTAGCAGCATGTGGGGAAAATTCCGATGAAACTAACACATCAGATTCTGGGGAAATATCGGGTAAGGTGACAATGTGGACCGCATCGCTTTCTGGGGAACCTTTTGATTCCTATTTCTCAGACATTGAAAAGGGTTTTGAAAAAAAGTATTCGGATGTAGACGTTATCATTGAAGATATTCCACAGGAACAAATGGAACAAAAAGTATTGACGTCACTAACGGGCAGTGAAGTACCAGATTTAGTTAATTTGAATCCACTTTATGTAGCCAATATAGCGGGACAAGGCGGTTTACTTGATTTAACTGATCTAATTGATGAAAAGACGAAAGATTCATTTGTTGAGGGTCCCTTTAAAGCAGGTATCAATGATGATAGTTTATACGCTCTGCCGTGGTATTTAACAACAACGGTCACATGGTATAATAATGAACATTTTGAGCAGGCCGGTATTGAAGAATTACCAACGACACTCGATGGGATATACGAAACAGCAAAAAAAATATCGGATAAAACAGGAAAGGCTTCTTATTATCCGGTTATAAATGATGGTAATGTGATTATGCAAAAAATGGTTTCACTAGCGAATGGAGATCCGATCGTTAAAGATGGAAAAGCAGTATTTGAAGATAATCAAGCGATATTGAAGTACTTTGAAACAATGCAGAAGATGTATGAAGAAGGTCTGATCCCTCAAGAAGCTGCAGAGGGTTCCATACAATCAGGTCAAGAATTATACATGGGTGGTAACATTTCCTTTTTAGAAGGTGGAGTGACGTTTCTTGGTCCGGTTGAATCTGGGGCACCGAATATTTATAAAACATCTAAGTCCGGCCCGCCACTTGTTTCAGAAGATGCACCAATTAATGTAGATGTAATGAACTTTGCTATACCTTCAAAAACTAAGAATCAAGAGGCGGCAGTAGAACTTCTTAAATATATTACAAATGCAGAGAATCAACTAGAATTTGCAAAGATTGCCGGTACAGTGCTGCCATCTACAAAAGATTCATTGGATGATTCCTATTTTAAAGAAGCTGGAGATTCTCCTAAAGCCCAAGGTATGATGCAAGCTTCGAAGGCTTTGGAGCGGGCCGAAGTTTTAATACCACCTACCGAAAACAGTGCTGATGTGCGTGAAGCAACCAAAAATATATTTGTACAAAATCTGCAAGGCGAATTAAGTTCAGAAGAGGCGCTTAGTCAATTAGCTGAAGAGTGGACCAAGTCATTTGAAGAGACAGGGGAAGATGTAACATTTTAAAGACAAAACTACTATAAGAGACTAGCTCTTTACAAAAAGCTAGTCTCTATTTTTCGAAGGGGAGATTAAAGTGGCTAAAAGGTTAATCTCTAATAGAACAAATAAAAAGATGTTTAAGATGACACCGTGGCTGTTTTTATTGCCGTCTATCCTGATTTTGGGAACCTTTCTTATATATCCGATTTTACAGGCCTTTCATTGGAGTGTTTTAGATTATAAATTGATCTCGGGAACGGGAGAATTTGTCGGTCTGGAAAATTTTAAAGAATTATTTACTGATAAAGCCTTTTGGAATGCATTGCTCAATACACTATTATTTCTATTGATTGTTCTTCCCTTAAATATTTTTTTGCCGATGGTTTTGGCTGTCCTGGTGAATCAGAAACTTCGTGGCGTTACCACGTTTCGGGTGTTATATTATTTGCCATTTGTTACCCCGATGGTAGTCGGGGCACTAATGTGGAAAATGCTGTATTCACAGAACGGAATGATATCTGATTTCCTGGTGAAGCTTGGAATCTTTGACTCACCTACGAATCTATTAGTACAACAGGGTACTGCACTCGTAGCTGTAGCAGTAATCACTGTCTGGAAAGGACTTGGCTATTATATGATTATCTATTTGGCAGGTCTGCAATCTTTGCCAAAAGGAGTTTATGAATCAGCTGAAATTGATGGCGCATCAACATTCCAGCAATTTCGGAAAATCACGGTACCAATGCTGGTACCCTCTATTACCCTTGTCTCTATATTAACAATAATAGCCGGGATGAAGGTGTTTGATGAAATTGCCATTGCTACAGGCGGTGGACCAGCAGGTGCTACGACTACATTAGTTATTTATATTTATAATAAATTTATGAGTCTCGATGTCAGTATTGCTTCGGCAGCTGGTTTGGTATTATTAATTTTAGCTATTATTGCTTCACTATTGCAAATGAAACTAACGAGTAAGCGGGAAGATGATTTAAGGGCATAATAAGAGAGGAGAGTACCGAATGCAGGTAAATCAACTCAGTAAAAGGATATGGATTTATGCTTTGATGTTGCTAGTTGCTGTAACTACGGTTGGGCCATTTTTACTGACGCTTTTTATTTCATTAAAGTCACCAGGTGAAGGAATTTATGATGGCTTTTTGCCTGCAAATCCTTCATTGATAAATTTTGTGGAAGCTTTCGAAAGAGCTAATTTCGGTTCATATTTTATTAACACAATTATTGTATCTGCAATTGCAATCCCGTTAAATTTGTTCTTTTGCAGTTTAGCCGCATATCCATTGGCAAGGATGGAGTTCAAAGGCAGAAGTTTCGCACTCGTTTTGATAATTTCAACGATGATGGTTCCTTTTCAATTATTTATGGCTCCATTATTTCAATTAGCCGGTGAATTAGGTTTGCATAATACACATGTTGGTTTAGTTATTATGCAAGTATCAACAGCATTTGGAATCTTTTTGATGCGGCAAGCATTTCTTCGCATACCGAAGGAGCTGGAGGAATCAGCATATTTAGACGGTGCGAACAAATTTCAGGTCTGGTATAAAGTAGCATTGCCATTAGTGAAACCAACCTTAATTACCCTTGCTATATTTACATTTATGGAAACCTGGGGAGATTACTTATGGCCACTGATTAACACAACGGACAGCAGCATGTATACGTTATCTATAGGGCTCGCACAGCTTTCCCAAAACTTTGATGGTGCAAATTTGAAATTAGTAAGTGCAGGATCCATTTTAACCGTAATCCCAACGCTTCTCATATTTATTTGGCTGCAGAAATACTTTATTTCCGGTGTTACAGAGGGTTCAGTTAAAGGTTAAACACAACAGAGGATAGTCTTAACAGAAATTGAAGGTGAAAACGATGAGGCAATTTTTGGCTTTTGATATAGGTGGGACATTGTTAAAGTATGGCATATTAAAAGAAGATGGATCAATTGTTGAAAAACGTGAATGCTCATCTGAGGCACATTTGGGTGGGCCATCCATGATAGAAAAAGTAAAAAAATTAGGTAGACCATTACTTGATCATTATAACATTGAGGGAATTTGCGTTAGCACAGCGGGTCAGGTTGACTCAGTAAAGGGAAATATTATATATGCCTCCCCGTTGATTCCCGAATATACTGGTTTCCCGCTAAAAAAGGAATTGGAAAGTTTTTTTAGCTTGCCAGTTGAAATAGAAAATGATGTAAACTGTGCCGGTTTGGCGGAATCCTGGATAGGAACAGGAAAATACGTGAAAAGTCTTTTTTGTCTAACAATCGGGACAGGTATTGGTGGAAGTTTTATTCTGGATAATAAATTGCATACAGGACACAATTTTAGCGCTGGTGAAATTGGTTATATCCCAATTGAAGGTGGTCAATTTGAAGACCTGGCGTCCACGAAAACACTAATTCAAAATGTTGCATACGAGAAAGAAATTTCTAAACATGATATAACCGGGAAGGAAATCTTTGAGCTGGCCAAAAAAGGTGACAGCATATGTATTCAGGAAATATCCAGGCAGGTTAGTTATTTATCGAAGGGCATTGCCACAATTGCTTATATGATGAACCCCGAAATGATTGTAATTGGAGGTGGAATCACAGCGCAAAAGGATTATTTATACCCCTTATTAATGAATCAATTAAAAAAGGATATTATTCCTGCTGTACTCGATAACACCAAGATTGAAATTGCCCAAAACCTGAACAATGCTGGGATGATAGGAGCATTAAGGCATTTTTTATTACAAGAATCTATTCAACCATTAAAGAGTATTACAGCAATCATTGAATCAAACAATCACAAACTGACAAAACGGGAGCAGCTGGTGGCTGACTATGTGATTCATAATTTGGCATCTGTTTCCAATACAACAATCTCCCAACTCGCAGAAAACATTAACGTTTCCGATGCAACAATTACAAGGTTCTGTAAGAAATTAGAATTTGGCTCCTATAATAAATTACGGTTGATGGCAAAGGAGGCTTTTGTTAGTACACGTTTATACGAACATATTGAAACATCGAGTATTACAAAGGTAAAACACAATTATAATAAGCTATTAAATAAGTTTGATGCGTTAATCCAAGTAAATGAAATTCAAAAATTTAAGGCCAAAGTAACAGGAGCAAAAAATGTTTATTTGTATGGCTCCAATAATTTGTCAACAGTGGTAGACTCTTTAAAGTATAAATTTCTAAATAAAGGAATAAGAGCGGATGCTTTCTCCAATCCATATCACATGAAGATGTCTGCAAATTTCATAAACGAAGATTCGTGTGTTATCGGGATTAGTTTATCTGGATATTCAAAGAAAGTTGTTAATATTTTGGAAAAGGCAAAAAACAATGGAGCAAAAACAATTGGAGTTACTAGTCAGCAGGATTCTCCGCTATCAGATATATCTGAATTGCTGTTTGTTGTTCCATCAAATGAAAATGAATATCCAGGGATAAACAATGTGAATGAAGTTTCTGTGTTATATTTATTTGATATTATTTTTGAAGAGTTAAAGAAGCAGGTAATGCATGTATAATGTTATTATATTTGGGATTCGAAAAGAGGTGTAATCGATGATAATTGCCTATCTGCCGATAGATGAACGTCCTTGTAATGTAGATGTAGTGAAACGGATTGCCGATTCGTCAAACGATATTTCCCTTGTTTTGCCTGATCCCATCTTGCTTGGGAATAAGAAGGTTCCAGGAAATACAGAAAGATTGTGGGAATGGTTAAACGAGATAGTTTATGATGTGGATGCAATTATATTAAGTATTGATATGCTGCTGTTTGGCGGATTGTTGCCGTCCCGCCTGCATTACATGTCATACAAACAAGGGGAACAATGGTTAGCAGGATTAAATAAATTCGGGGCCGCTCATCCAGAGACACCAATCTATGCTTCAAACATGATTATGCGTACACCTAAGTACAATTCCAGTGATGAAGAACCAGATTACTATGAAAAATGGGGGAGCGATTTATTCTCGCGATCATATTTATTGGATAAGCAAAAACGGAATACTCTATCAGAAACAGAACATGAGCAATTGCTTGAAATTGAATCCAGGTTACCAGTTAAATGGATAGAGGATTATGAGGCGCGGCGAAAATTTAATTTATATATCAATAAAGGAATTCTGCGGTTGGTTTCAGAAGGTGTAATAACATTTTTATCGATTCCTTTGGATGACAGCGCAGAATATGGGTATTCCGCAATAGATCAAGCCCAGATAGTGAATGAGCGGAATAAGATGGGCTTATATGAAAAAGTGCAAATTTATCCAGGGGCTGACGAAGCAGGAGCAACCCTTTTAACTCGTGTATACAACAAGTTCAAAGGAGTACACCCAACCATTTATCCGTTCTGGAGCAGCACATTAGGACCACAATTAATTCCAATGTATGAAGACCGTCCTTTTGCAGAAAGTTTAAAAGCTCATGTCCTTGCGTCAGGATGTCAATTAACCAGTTCGCTTGAAAAAGCAGACCTTGTACTTGCATATAATACCCCTGGTCGGGTAATGCAGGAGTCATGGGAGCAGGTATCTAAAGATATTACTTATTCCAGTTTTCGAAATATCCAGTTTTTTGTGGAACAGATACATTCCTGCGTATTAAATGGAAAAAATGTTATCATAGCGGATTCCGCTTTTGCTAATGGTGGAGATTATGAGCTGATTAAACTTTTAGATGAAAAGCATATTCTCGACCGGGTTATTTCTTATAAAGGGTGGAATACGAATTGCAATACACTTGGAAGCACCATTTGCCAAGGTGTAATTAGTTTAAACAGTAAAGTAAATAAAATTCAGGAAAATTTACTTTATCATTTAATTGATGACTATTTTTACCAGGCGGAAGTTAGGATGGAAATGACTTCTGACTTTCTGCCAAATTATAATTTAACATATTTTGATTTAAAAGAACTGGAGGAAATTGTTAATAAAGAACGCAACAATCGGTTACTGAATCGTTATCATGAAGTTATCAATAACTCTTTTAGAGATAAGAAACTTAAGCATATTCAAACATTTTCACCGTGGAATCGTATGTTTGAGTGTGGATTGAATCTTGAGTTTGAGGAGTGAGGTGCGAGGAAGCTGAAATAAATGAAGTCCGGATGATAGTTTCGTGTCGGGCATTGGAAGATGAGGCTGGGCCGGATGGTTCGATCGCTTTGTGGCAAGGGATGGAACATACAGAATGTTAAGCGAAAAAGCCATGCTGTAGATTACCATTTAGGTCAAATAAACTCTTACGGCAGTAAAAGTTTATTTGGCCTTTTTAACATTAGGAAATTGTATTTAAAATTGTTTTTGGCAATGCAATTCTTATAGTGATTTTTGGATTAACCAGCTGACTAATTTTGAGCTCACCAACAGCACTTACTAGACGGTAGGCATCGGGAAACTCGAGATTATGTTGCCGCTGTAATAAAGCGACTGCCTCCAGCATTCCTTTTCTAACCGCATCTTTAAATTCTTTTGCACTAGAAATGATCATGAAATGGTCAGCTGTTTCAACAATTGGCGTACGGAGTTTTGTATTTTGGTTCTTTCTTACCTTTAGTGTAACTTCTCCTCCGATTTCAACACCGGTTCCATCCAGTTCACCGTCACCCATTGCTGCGTGTAAATCTCCCAAGGCGAGCAATCCTCCATCATGAAAAATAGGTAGATGTAATTTATTTCCTTCTGTTATATCTTTCGTATCCATGTTTCCGCCGTGTTCCCCAGGTGTTGAACAGGGTACAGGGTTGTTTTCGGGTGCAACCCCTATCACACCAATCATTTTATTAATTGGAATTTTTATGCTGTTATTTAATATTGCTTTGTTTCCTTCTATCGGTAAGATGCGAGTCTGTGATTCGGAAATATAGTCCCCCAACATTCCGATATTTGGGCCAGTTACCATAACACCGTAAGAGTTCAGCTTTATATCAATTATTTCAATAGAAATAGTATCCCCTTTATTAATACCATTGATGTATATTGGGCCTGTTGCAGGGTTTATCTTGAGATTTGGAATATCAGATCTTAGCGTTTTTTCATTGCTAATCTCTCCGCTGTAACAATCCAGTGTCTCAACTATAAAACTTTCATTTAGGTTAACAGATCCAACAATATCATTTGATTTTGAAAAAGCATAAATGTAATTACCTTCAATCTTTTGCATAACCTTTCCCCCTACCATCCGCTTGGAAGTATTGAAAAAATTTCAAGGAACGTATATACTGCAGCACCAACAAAAAGAATCATAATTAAAGCCTGTATGACAGGGTGAGATATCCATCCACAGGTCCACTCCGGGTCTCGATCTCCGTATTTTCTGGCCCGATTTAACATCATAATTGGTAATACCCCCATTATAACTCCAGCAAAAGCACCAGCAAAGGATAGAACATCGACAAACCCAATTACATCTGTGTAAGCAATAATAAACGGTGGCAGTGCAACGATAGCAATGCTTATTAGTCGATATTTGATATCCCATTCAGATGGAAACCGTAATTTGTCCACAATATTTGTTAATAGGCTCTCCCCGATAGCCCAAAAAGAAGTTATAAAAGCGCATAGTGTAAAAATGTTAGCTATAAAAAAGGCCCATTGACCTAATGCTTGCGCCCACGAAATGGTTACGATTTCCGTAACATTATCTGGTCCAGATAACCCTAATGCTGACATAGGAACTAATATCAATAGGATACCAATGATAATCATACCGGTGATAATGGCCCGAGGTAAACGTTTTACATCTCCTTGTACGTAACCCCTTGCAAGTTCGGGAACCGTATACTGTGAAATAAAACAGAAAATAGTCAGACTAAAAATAGGGATTGCAAAGCCAATATTCATATAGGATAAATGGTCTGCTTTAACCCCAGGCCCAATTAATGTAGCTAGAATAAGAATAAGTACCATAATTGTCATAGCAGCAACAATTACTTTTTCCGTTACCCCCGTTACCTTTAACCCTAACCATACAACAAGTAAAGATGGTATAAAGAAAAGGAGACTTCCGACAATATTTGGAACATCGAGCATAGTTGCCAGTATATCCCCACTACCCGTTGTGTAAGCAATCAATGCACCTAATGAGTTTATAAAAACAGATGCAAACATTAACCATGACCCTATGTTACCGATGTATTTTTCAGCTAAGCCACTAAGCTGTAATGGTTTTTTGGTTCTTAGCGTCGTCTCTGCTAGATATAGCATGGATATGGTAGTAAAGATACCTGCAACAATTATCCAAAATACCAGAACAGGAAACCCGGCTTGCCTGGCCCCAAAGGCTAAACTTAAAATCCCGGCACCAATACTGGATCCTACAATAATGCTTACACCGTCCCAAAAGCTTATGTTTTCCACTTTTAATGAGGATTCTCCTATGCTATTTTCCTTTTCCGTTAATTGGCGATCTGCTTTAGCCATTCTAACACTCCTTGCGTTTTGAATTAACAGTATGTTTAGTATCCAGATCAACTATTCTTTTTTGGAGTACGCAATTCCTAATATCACTCCACATACAACTATGAAGCCAATAACTCCATAAAACCATATGGATAACATTGAATTAACCCACATAAAATTTTCTCCTCCAATCCAAATTAAAATATTTTACTAACATCCTGATCTTTTTCCATCACGGGCTTTTTTAATATAGTAGCTAATATCCACATGATTGCAATACCGACTAAGGTTGCCCAGGCTCCTGCCGCCATTAGACTCCGTTCAAATCCGCCAAAATATATGATTAGGTAGGAAAGTAACCCTAAAACCATTGAAATTTCCGCTGCCCGTGGTGATGCTTTTTTTCGCGTAAATACGGCGTACAGGAGCGGCCCCATTGTACCTGATGAAACACCAGCAATACCTATCCACATAAGATCGGCCATAAATTTTGGTGGATTCAGGACGATTAAATAAGCAATTAGTCCAACTACGATTACGCTCCAACGGCTGATTTTTAGTGCTACGCGGTTAGATTTTTCCTCATCTGCTTTAACGATTCCTCTTTTAACCAAAACCTTTCTGTAAATGTCATTGGAGAAAACAGTAGAGATAACGACAAATATTCCATCTGTTGTAGAGAGTGCTGCTGCTAATATAACAACTCCTACTACTGCTGCCAGAATTGCTGGCATCCCCCAGGTTACATATTCAAGCAGTGCAAGGTCAGCTAATTCAATTGATGGTAACGCTGCACGAGCATAAAAGCCACCAAATAGTACTACCAGGCATAATAATGCTGTTAACATATAGGTAGTAATCATTTTCCTTAAGTCGTTAGGATTCTTGAGAGATAAAACTTTATTAAATAATTGTGGCTGGGAAGAAAAAGCAAATTGAATAATAAATATTGCAATAATGACTGATACTGCATAGTAGTTTCCTGATTCAGTGTTAATTACCTTTACTAGGTTCAGATCCTGAGAGGCTAATTTCGCTGTAATATTAGTAAACGCCTTTGTGATACTTCCATCTCCAAATATCATAATTCCTGACACAAAAACAACGATGCCTGTAATGGCCATAATGATTGCCTGGACAGCGTCTGTATAAACATCAGCATATGAACCACCAACAAATACATAAGTCATTACAATTAAAGCTATAAATATTAACCCCGTATGATAACTGAGGTCAAGCATGGTTGAAAATATCTGAGCACCGGCCGTAAATTGAGCTGCAATGTAGAAAATATTGAAGAGCATAATAATGCCGGTTCCGATTCGGAGGAAATCACTATTATAATAATCCCCTAACCAATCAGGAAGCGATAATGATTTCTGTGACTTGTTTAATTCTCTAACGACCTTCCCTACAACTATAATCCCAAGTGCACCGCCGCCGAACTGACCTAAAAACATCCAAAGGTTACTATATCCCCAGGCATACGAATATCCGGGGTATCCCATAAAAGTTGCAGCACTAAAAAAAGTAGCTGCAAAGGATAGGCCAAGAACGTATGGACCTAAATTTGCACCGCTAATCGCAAAATCCTCAATTGTTTTAGTTTTCTTTGCAGAGATATAGCTTAGATAACCCATAGCTAATAGAAAGATGATTAACAGTACCCATAAATAGGTGGAAACCATAATTAATACACTCCAATCTTAACTAAAATAATGATATTTGTAATATTAATGCTTATATAATTCTGGTCTTCTATTCTCTACACTTGGTACTTTTTTTTGATACGTTTCCTTCTGTTAAGGTCAATTTCTGTGATTAGTAAACATTCTTCTTCAGCTGCGCTTGTCAAAATGGCACCCATTGGGTCTATTATCATACTGTGGCCGGTAAACCCATTATTTGTTTGATTTGAAGCACACACAAAAATAACGTTTTCAATGGCTCTTGCTCTTAAAAGTACTTCCCATTGGTCTTCCTTTAAAATACCTTGGTACCAGGCGGCAGGAACAAACAAAATATCAATATTTTGAGCGCCAATTGTCTACTTATTTCTGGAAATCTAAGTTCGTAACATATAATTAATCCAATCTTCCCAAATGGTGTTTTGACTACTTCAAAAGGCTTATTTCCTGGGACAAACGTATCCGATTCCTTAACATTCCACGCATCACATAAGTGTGTTTTTCGATAGGAACCTATTATTTCGCCTGTGTTTGAAATTATAACAACAGTATTGTAAGCGCGTTCAAATTCGTTTGTAAAAGACTCATATATACCGCAAATGATATAAATATGGTTCTTCTTTGCAGCTACTGCTAATGCGCTTACAAATGGGCCGTTGATTGTCTCGGCAATTTCAGCGGGCCGAATTTCTGAATCATTTGGTATGTAACTCATATACATTTCCGGAAACAAAATAATCTCGGCTCCAGCATCTTTTGCCATCTCCACATAATCACAGGCCTTTTTGAGATTCGCCATTTTATCAGAAGAAGCAGTTAATTGAGCACTCGCAAGTTTCAATTTGTATCACCTACCTTTAAGCTAATTTTTTCTTTCGTTAATTAAAAGAAATAAGATCGCGTGTCGAGATTCAAAGTGGACCAACCAATTTAAATAAAAATAACAAATTTTATTATTAAAGTCAATGATTATTTTGAATTTTATAATTAGGATATATAGAATAATAAATTTGATTATTGAATAATTTATTGCATTATTATATACTTGACTGGACCATCCAATTTTAAAAATGAAGGGATAGGGATGAGCGTGACTGTACCATCCAATAGGAAAAGACGTGTCTACCAAATGGTTGTAGAACATATCAAAAGTGAGATCGAAAACAAGGAAATACTCCCTGGAGATAAGTTACCTTCGGAGCGGGTTTTGGCTGCAAGATTATCTGTTTCTAGAACATCCGTTAAAGAGGCATTTAGTGTATTAGAATCAAATGGATTGATTGAGATCAAGCATGGTAGTGGCGTTACATTACGTGAAGATAATGTAGAAGACATTATTATGAAAATGAATCTAGCAGTTCATGGTGAAACGGTAAATATCGTCGAACTTATGGAACTGAGACAGGCAATTGAAGGAGAGACATCCCATCTCGCTGCTATACGGTGTAATGATGAAGATATTAAGAAGTTACATCAGTCGTATGTAAATTTAGAAAAGGCAGTTAAAGCTGGTGAACTCGCTGCTAAAGAGGATTTAGCTTTTCATATGAGTATAGCAAAGATCGCCAGAAATTTGTTGATATCTGAGGTCATGTATATGGTGTCTGACCGACTTTTGGAAGGGTTGAAAGAAAGTAGAGCTAAAACGTTTCAGATCCCAGGAAAGCCTGAGACAATATTAGAAGAGCATAAAAAAATAATGATCGCCATTAGAGATAGGAACCCAAAACAAGCGAGGGCTGCAATGTATAGCCACCTACAGAAAGTTAAGCAGAGATACTTGTAGTATTTTGGGATATAAATCCATATAGTAGCAAACATTCAACTATATAAAATTTGGAGGAAGGAGAGGTGGTACAAGTGAAATTCGATTTTGCGATTGTAGGTGCTGGTATAGTTGGTCTTTCTGTCGGAATGGCTCTATCTCAACAGTATAAAAATGCCTCCATTTTAATTCTTGACAAGGAAGCAGAAATCTCCCTTCATCAAACGGGAAGAAATAGTGGTGTCATTCATTCTGGAATTTATTATAAACCAGGAAGCTTGAAAGCAAAACTTGCCAAAACGGGAAATAAACAAATGGTAGAATTCTGTAAAACTTATGGCGTCAAACATGAAGTTTGCGGAAAGGTTATTGTCGCAACAGAAGAAAAGGAATTATCTCTTTTAGAGAATCTATATAAAAGAGGTGTTGAAAATGGACTAAGGGTTGAGAGAATTACCGCTGATGAAGTGAAGGAAATTGAGCCACATGTAAATGGAATAGCTGGGATACGAGTTCCGTCTACAGGAATTGTGGATTATCGGGAAGTAGCAGCTTCCTTTGCAAGAATAATAGAAAAAGGAAACGGAATAATTGCATTAAATACGGAAGTCCAATCGATTGATGAAGAGGATGAAGCTGTTACACTTCACACAAATAAAGGTGACTTCCAAACTCGCTTTTTAATTAATTGTGCCGGATTACTAAGTGATCGTGTTGCTGAAATGTCCCATGTAAAAACAGATTTACGAATCGTTCCATTTCGGGGAGAATATTATGAATTAAAGAAAGATCGCAGACATCTTGTGAAAAATATGATTTATCCAGTCCCTAACCCAGACTTTCCATTTTTGGGTGTGCACTTCACCAGAATGAATGATGGCAGGGTATTAATCGGTCCCAATGCAGTGTTAAGTTTTAAACGAGAAGGGTATCAAAAAACGAGTTTTCTCTGGAAAGATTTTATGGAAACCATCGCATACCCCGGATTTCAAAAACTGGCCATGGAAAATGCTTCAGAAGGATTAAGGGAAATGTATCGTTCGTTCAGTAAAAAACAATTTATCAAGGATGTGCAAAAGTTCATTCCTGAAATTAAGAGAGAGGATCTTGTACCCGCTAAGGCTGGTGTACGTGCCCAAGCGTTAGATAGCGATGGGGCGTTACTGGATGATTTTGTCATTATTCAAAACAAACAAATGATTCATGTTTGTAATGCTCCATCCCCGGCTGCCACTGCATCCATTGAAATCGGGAGGGAGATAGTGAAATATTTGACTAAATCAATTAGTATCTTTGGTCAGTAGGTTCTTTTTAGAAGGGGGATCAGAATGGATAAACATAGGGGTTTGTATGCGAATAGTATAGCCGGTCTTTCCGTTAAAATGAAAGACGGCGGGGTATCACCAACTGAGTTAGTCAAAGACTTGATAGCAAGGATAGAGAGAATTGATAAAGATTTAAATTCTTTTATAACATTTAATCGTAATGCTTTGGTGATAGCAGAGGAGCGGGAACAAGAATTACAGTTTGGCAAATATAGAGGTCCACTTCATGGAATACCAATTGGATTAAAGGATGTTATATTTACAAAGGGCATTCGAACTACGATGGGATCGGAAATTTTCAAGGATTATATTCCTGCCAAAGATGCCTTCGTGGTTGAACAATTAAAAAAGGCTGGTGCGATAATAGTCGGAAAGCTAAACACGCATCAATTTGCCTATGGACCTACCGGAGATCGTTCCTATTATGGGGTTGTGGCTAATCCACATGACAAATCGAAAATGTCCGGTGGTTCAAGTAGTGGATCAGCCGCAGCTGTAGCGGCCTGTTTATGCTACGGCGCACTAGGAACAGATACCGGCGGGTCAATTCGTATCCCGTCATCATTTTGCGGAATAGTAGGAATGAAGCCAACTTATGGGAGTATTAGTAAGCGAGGGGTGTACCCGCTGTCTTGGGTTCTTGATCATGTTGGTCCCATGACACGAACTATTACAGACAATGCTATTATGCTGAATGCTATCATAGCCTATGATAAAGAGGACCCCGATGCAATATATCGGAAGCCTGAAGATTATACACGTCTAATTGGAAAAGATGTGAAGGATATTAAAATTGGTATACCTGAAGAATTTTATTATGAAGATTTAGATGCAGAAGTTGACACATGTATTCAAGATGCTATTAAATGTTTGGAACGTTTAGGTGTTAAAATGACTACCGTTAATATTCCCAGTATGCACGAATTTTCTGAGGCGCATAAGGTGATTCTTCGGAGTGATGCATATGCAATTCATGCGCAAAATTTGCTTGATTATCCAACTAAATGGGATGACGAAGTGAAGGAGCGTTTAATAACCGCCTTAGATACAAAGGGTTACGACTATGCAAAAGCAATGAGAACACAGAAATTGGCGAAACAGGAATATAGAGAGGTATTAGACACTGTCGATGCATTGATTACGCCAACTATGTCTATACTACCGCCAAATATTAATGAGCGACACACGGGAAAAGATAAAAGCGATGAACATCATATTCGATGGACCATTACCAAATTAACCGCCCCAACTAATCTAAGTGGCTTTCCAAGTCTGACATTGCCTTGTGGCTTTTCGGCTGATCGAATGCCGATCGGGGTACAATTAATAGGGAAGGAATTTGATGAAGCTAAGCTTTATCAGATAGGGTATGCGCTTGAACAGGCGTTATTGGTGGAGGTGCCTGTGTTTGATTGAGCTTAAAAAAGTCACTTTCATTCGTAACTCCTTTCAGAACATATAATAATAGAGTATAGGGAAATCATTTGCTGTTTGTGTTACATTTTTACTATTATAGATTATTTAATCAGCATCTTGTGTTGCATAAAAAATTAATAGTCGGTCATGTATAATATTCGGGTTGAAATAACTTATTCATTCAGGTGTAAAAATTACTTCAAGGTACCACTTATAAACCTGCAGTATTTAAAAAACGATTGATATGATGGCTGCCGGCGATTTCAATGCCAAAGAAATTATTACAAGCCGTATTAAATTGAATAATGTTGTGGAGGCGGATTTTGAATCATTAACTAATGATTGAAGTGAAAATTTTGGTTGAGTTGAGTGGGGAAAAAAATGGGCTTGGCGGATAATCAGTACCAAATATGATGCTGATATAAATAAACGTGCAGAGTTGAGTTCGTCCGCTCTGCACGTTTAGAGTATCATAGGAAACTAAAATTGAATTAACTTGGTTAACTTCTGTTATAAAAGATATTTTATAATATTTTTATAGGAAAATGTGAAAATAAACGTTTCTTAACCACTACTGTGAAGCCCCATAGGTATTCATAATAGCTCTAAACAAAATATTCACGCCATCCATTAAGGCATCTTCATTGAATGTCATATTCGGGTGGTGTAAACCAGGTCTTAAATCACACCCTAAGCCAAGCATTGTGGCTTTAAGGTCAGGTTTTTTAATTGTATAGAAATGAAAGTCGTCCCCTCCTGGTGTTACCAAGGGTTGATCAACTTTGTCAATTCCAAGTGTATCCTCAATTGCTTTTTCCATAACGTCTATGGCTTCCCTATTGGTTTTGGCAGCAGCAATTCCATGGGCAGCAGCATGTAAGTCAACATTATATAAATCTCTGATGGATGCAAAAATATCATAAATTGCCTCTTCTAATTCGTCCATTAATTTATTATTCTGGGCTCTGAGATCTAATGAGAAGGTAGCATTTCCCGGAATAATGTTTGCGCTTTTTCCTCCTGCCTGAATATTTGTCATTTTTACAGAGTAAGGTATACGTGGGTCTAGGTGGATCTTACTAAGCATATTTACAATTTCTGCTGCTATTTCAATCGCATTATGATTCAAGTGTGGCCTGGCCCCATGTGCATCTTCGCCTTTAATTTCTACATTCAATGTCTTGGTAGCACCGTGTATAATTACAGGTGTTGCTCGTCCCATTTTGGTTTCTTGTTTAGGCCTCAAATGAACGCCAAATAGATAATCGACATCATCAATAACATTTTTTTCAACCATCTTTAATGCACCTGTGCCCTTTTCTTCCGCGGGTTGAAATATTAATTTAATCGCGACATTATTCTTTAATTCGGGACTCTGCTCTAAAGTCCAAAGAATACCTAATACCATAGACATATGTGCGTCATGTCCGCAAGAATGATTAGCTTGGAATTTACCATCAACCTCTTGCCATAATGCATCAATATCAGCACGAACCCCAATTACTGGAATATTGCTATGAAAATTGCCATATTCTCCAATAACTCCGGTACAATCATCAAATGTGACGACCCTGCATCCATTTGCTTCTAAAATTCTTTCTATATATTTTGTTGTTTCGTTTTCTTCCCAACTGATTTCGGCATGTTCATGCAAGTAATGAAAAGTATCTTTTACCTTTTGTTCAATTGTATTTTTCATTAATCTTCACCATCTTTTATAAAATATTTGTAAGTTTCCTGGATTTTTTCTCTATCCTCAACTCGTTGAATAATTTCATATAAAATAGCATTAATTATGGACAATGTTACTGGCCCTTTACTGAATAAATCTTTCCTTTTCATATTTATAGGAATAACAATGTCCGCGAATTCGGTTACGGGCGCCACACGGGAATCTGTTATGGTAATTACCTTAATTCCTTTATTTTTTGCTTCTTCTGCGAGGCGCAACGTATCGAGTGCATATCTATAAAAAGAGAAAACGATAATGCATGATTTCTCCGGTAGTAAATCCAGTAAGCCCGCATCAGTTTCTGGGCGATATAAGGAAGCATTTCCTAAGATATAACTTAAGTTAAAGTAAAGCCAATGTGCAAATGTAAACGAATGATAATATCCTGCAATAACTAATTTTTGGCTGTCAATGATTGTTTCTACAAAGGCATCGATGTTTTCTAACTCAATTTCATTAATATTGCTGTTTAAGTTGTTTATATCTGCTACCATGCTGCGAGTGTAGTTATTGGCCGGATAGTTATTTGTATTTAACTCTTCCAACGAACTTTGATTAAGATCTAGAAGGTGTTTTCTTATCTCTTTTTGAAGAGGCTTATAACCACTATAACCAATTGTTGTGCAGAATCGTATTACCATTGTTTCACTAACTCCGATGATTTTTCCGACCTTTTTGGCGGGGTGAATTGCAAATATCATTGGTTCAGATATCAAATGATCTGCAACTTTTTTTAATCCTTTAGTTAATTTTGGGAAGCATTGTTTTGTTCTATTCAAATAATCTTGAGCCATTGTCTCACCTTTTTTGAAGTATTTACAATATTTAACCTTGAAATAAATTATATACTTTATTATAATTAAACGCAACTTGTTAATGTTTAGAATTCTTTTACAGGAGGGGAAACCATGAGTGAGGATCAAGGAACGCCAAAAAAGAGAAAGAGGAAACTAGGTTTGCCGGATGCATATGTTATATTATTTGCTATTTTAATTCTTGCTGCAGCTGCTACTTACTTTATTCCGGCAGGTAGTTTTGAAAGAGAAACAACCGATGGCATCACAACCGTGATACCTGACAGCTATCACAATATTGACCAGCAACCTTCAAGTTTTATTGAAATCTTTCGGGCGATTCAACAAGGTATGATCGATTCAGCAGGCTTAATTTTCCTTGTTTTAATAATTGGAGGAGCATTTGCTGTAATTGAACATACTGGTGCCATAGATGCTTTGATTATGAAGACGATTAATAAAACGAAGAACAAAGAATATTTATTGATAATTATTGTATGTACACTATTCTCTATATTCGGCGCATTAGGGATTATCGTTAATGCGGTTATAGCATTTATTCCAATTGGCATCATTTTGGCTCGCTCCATGAAGCTTGATGCTGTAGTAGGTGTGTCCATTATTTATTTAGGAGCATATGCAGGTTTTAATACAGCTTTTCTTGATCCTTTGACAACTGGAATGGCGCAACAAATAGCTCAAGTTCCATTGTTTTCGGGAATTGGGTTTCGGATCCTAATTTATATCACAGTACTTGTCGCGACAATTTTATATATTTGGTGGTATGCAAATAAAGTAAAGAAAAATCCGGAAAAAAGTGTGTTAGGTAACAATAGATTCCCAAAGTATGATGAAAAAAGCGTTGAAAATGCAACTAATGAATTAACTGGTATCCATAAACTTGTAATTACCTGGTTAGCAGTTGGGATTGGTATTTATATATTTGGTGTTTTCCTATTTGAATGGTCTTTGAACGAAATGGCTGCCATGTTTATTGTTATTGCAATTGGAACAGCCGTTATCGCTAAAATAACACCAAATAAATTAGTTGAGGTATTTTTCAACGGTTGTAAAGGGCTTGTATATGGTGCATTAATTATAGGTATGGCAAGATCCATAGTTGTTGTCTTAGAGAATGGACAAATTCTAGATACTGTTGTTCAAGGCATGGCAGCGGTAATGGAACCATTTTCAAGTGTGTTGGGTGCGATCGTAATGTTAATAGCAAATGGGATCTTTAATTTGATCGTTTCTTCAGGTAGTGGACAGGCAGTTATTGTTATGCCAATTATGACGCCACTTGCTGATATTATGGAAATCACTCGTCAAGTAGCAGTTCAAGCATATAAAATGGGGGATGGGTTTACCAACGTAATCACCCCAATCTCTGGTATTTTGATGGCAAACTTAGCGATAGCAGGTATACCTTGGACGAAATGGATTAAGTATATTTTTCCATTGGTGCTGATTTGGTTTGCAATCGGTGCGGTGTATCTAACAATTGCTGTTTTGATTGGATGGGGACCGATTTAAAGAAAGGAGTTAAGTCAAATGAAAGTTAACGAGATTATATTGTATAAAGTTCAAATGAAAATGAGAAACCCTTTTACAACGAGTTTTGGAACGGAACAAGATCGATTGTTCTTATTAGTAGAGGCCAAAAATGAAGAAGGTATCTCTGGCTGGGGAGAATGTGTAACTTCAGAGCGCCCTTTATATAGTGAAGAATTTACACAATCCAGTTGGCATATGTTAGAAGAATTCCTTATTCCTATGGTTCTTAAAAAGGAAATTCAACATCCAGATGAATTACAAGAAAAATTTAATATGTATAAACGCAATAATATGGCTAAGTCAACACTAGAGGCCGCAATCTGGGACTTATACGCTAAGTCGAAAGGAGAACCCCTTTCTAAAGCACTGGGTGGAGTAAAGTCAACGGTTGAAGTCGGGATCAGCCTTGGAATTGAAGACAATGTGGATGACCTTCTGAAATCGATTCAACAAAAAACGGATGAAGGTTACAGGCGAATCAAGGTGAAAATAAAGCCAGGTAAGGACATAAATGTACTGCAGCAGATACGTAATAATTTTCCTGACATCCCATTAATGGCAGACGCAAACTCTGCCTATACATTAAAAGATATCGATACATTAAAAGCAATGGATCAATTTAATTTAATGATGATTGAACAGCCTCTGACAGCGGGGGACTTAATTGATCATGCTAAATTGCAAAAACAAATCAAAACGCCAATTTGCCTTGACGAAAGTATTCATTCTTATGAAGATGCCAGACAAGCAATTGAATTAGGAAGCTGTAAAATCATTAATATGAAGGTAGGCAGGGTAGGGGGCCTTACGCAGGCAAAAAAAATTCATGACCTTTGCGAGAAGGAGAATATACCGCTTTGGTGTGGAGGAATGCTTGAATCCGGAATAGGCCGCGCACATAATATGGCCATTACAACTTTATCAAACTTTAAGCTTCCAGGGGATACAGCCTCTTCTTCACGATATTGGGATAAGGATATCATTGAACCGGAAGTGGTAGTTGAAAATGGTCAATTACACGTTCCTGATAGACCTGGTATTGGCTTTGATGTTAATCGGGAAGAAATTAAAAAGAATACGATAGAGATGAAAGTATTTCGTTAATTTGAAAGTATATTAAATTAAAAACGCATGAACCAGAAATTGTTCCTTAATACAAGAAGTAATGAGTTTTACATCTCCATCTAGCTGGAATATAGATGGAGATTTTTACTGTGGATTATAAATATGGAGGATGGTTAAAAATATTTAAGTTTATTTCATATAAATAAACGTTAGCTCCAAAAATATTGAAGCTAACGTTCTGTTTCCATCTACTTTAAACGAGGCAGGAAAAAATCGTTATTTAATTGTATTCCCACCATCCATCACCATGTTTTCACCTGTAATTAAATTTGTTGCATCACTTGCAAGGAATAAAGCAATGGCTGCCACCTCTTCTGGAAACCCAAATCGTTTCAGCGGGATTTCCTGCTTTGCTTTTTCCACTTTTTCGCCTGTCCAAGCCTTTTTTCCTAACTCAGTCAGAACAACGGTGGGGGAGATTGCATTTACTTTTATCTTATATTCGGCCCATTCGTAAGCAAGTACTCTAGTCATGCCGATTATTCCTGCCTTACTAGCACCATAGGCAACATGGTGATGACAAATGAAAATAAATAACAAAGAGGAGTTGTTTCTAATCTGGTTCTTCTGCTAAGACCTAAATTGATGTAGGGAACATCTAACTGCTAACAACAATCTTAATATCATTGATTAAAATTTTTTCGGACAAGTTATGATCGATTGGCTTATCGGTAATCAACTTATCAATTTGATCTAAAGTAGCAAAAACAGCGCTGGAGTTTTTTTCAATTTTTGATGAATCAATTAGAGCAACTACTTTTTTTGCTTTTTTAACAATTTCCTTTTTTAGTTGAACCTCATATAAATTAAAATCGGTTAGCCCGCTTTCGATTGAAAATCCATTTGACGATGTAAACATCATATCAATTGTTAAGTAATCCAGAATACTTAATCCAAGTGTACCCTCGATTGAAGAGGATCCTTTTGTAAGCATTCCCCCAATCAGAATTACTGTGATATCCGGATTGTTATTGAGTTCTAAAGCTGATTGCAATCCACTTGTTACAACGGTTAAACGCATTGGCTTACTTTTTATATAACGTGCCAATTCCAATGCTGTTGAACTGGCATCCAGTAAGATACATTGTTTTTCTTCAATCATTTCGTAGGCTTTTTTTGCAATTTGTATCTTTTCTTGTTTATTTTTCTTTTCACGGACGGAGAAGCTCGTGTCGTTTTCTTCCTCCGTATTTAAAACTGCTCCGCCGTGTGTTCTTGTTAAAAGACCATCCGTTTCCATTCTGTTCAGATCTGTACGCAAGGTAGCCTCGGAAACTCCTATTTGTGATGCCAATTCCTTTACAGTGGCCCGTTTCTGCTTCTGTAAAAACTGGATAATGTTATCTCGCCTTTCACTGGCAAACATTTTCATGATTCTTCACCCTTATTATTTTCTGTACTATAGATAATAGTATTTCATCTGATGGTATTTATCAATATTTTTACTAATTTATTTATATAATCAATTGAAAACTGCATCAAATTAATAAGTTATAAAAGAAATAAAAAATAATATTGACAAAATGAAAACAAATGATAAAATGTTAACAAGAATTGATAGCGATTTCAAAAACACCCTAGTTAAGTCGAAATGTTATCGCTTACGATTATGTTTTGCAGGTGAAGGTCCGTAGGTAAGATTAAAATTACAGAAGGGGAGATTAAAAATTGAAACAGACACTGGGAGAAAAGGAAATGCAAACACGGGAAATTCCCGAAACAATGCAAGCTGTTGTTGCATACGCACCAGGTGATTACAGATATGAGGAAGTAAATACACCAGAACTGAAGAATGATCAGGAAATTATCATAAAAGTGGAAGGCTGCGGTATATGTGCCGGAGATCTCAAAGCATACGGTGGTGCCCCGAGTTTCTGGGGAGATGAGAAACAGCCTCCTTATATTAAAGCACCGATGATACCGGGCCACGAATTTATTGGCAGGATTGTTCAAAAAGGGGACGCGGTAAAGGATTTTGAAATTGGCGATCGGGTTATTTCAGAACAAATTGTACCATGTGAGAATTGTCGTTTTTGCAACAGAGGCGAATACTGGATGTGTGAAAAACATGATCTGTACGGGTTCCAAAATAATGTAAATGGTGGAATGGCCGAATACATGAAATTTACAAAAGAAGGGATTAACTATAAAGTTCCGGAAGAGCTTCCATTAGAGAAAGCTATTTTAATAGAACCTTATGCCTGCAGTATGCACGCTGTTGAGCGAGCAGATGCCAAGCTTGATGATGTCGTTGTATTATCCGGCGCAGGCACACTTGGCTTGGGGATGGTAGCCGCATTGAGAAGAAAGAATCCGAAGAAGATAGTTGTCCTGGATATGAAAGACGATCGATTGGAATTGGCTAAGAAATTCGGGGCGGATCTCGTTTTAAACCCTGGTAAGGTGGATGTGGAAAAAGAAATTAAAGAAATGACAGATGGATATGGCTGTGATGTTTATATTGAAGCGACCGGCAATCCAAAATCAGTTGAACAAGGTTTGTCGATGATTCGTAAGTTAGGGCGTTTTGTCGAATTCAGTGTGTTTGGAGATCCGGTAACGGTTGACTGGAGTATTATCAGTGATCGGAAAGAATTGGACCTTTTAGGATCACACTTGGGGCCGTATTGCTATCCAACTGTAATAGATGGTATTACAGATGGAACCTTGCCAACGGAAGGTGTTGTCACTCACAAACTTCCCCTTGAGGAATTTGAAAATGGTTTTGAGTTAATGAAAAAGGGTGATAAGTCTCTGAAAATTGTTTTAGAGCCTTAATCTAGTAGAATCGCGGAGGGGAAATGCTTTATCCCCCTCCGAACATCTTATTTAAAGGGGAGGGAAACTTCATGTTAAATAGTGAAAATTTTCTGGATAGAATCGGCATTACCAGTAAAATTTCTTGGGGATTTTTAGGCGTTCTTATTTTTATGATGGGGGATGGGCTTGAATTAGCCTTTATTTCACCTTATCTTGTCGATCAAGGGTTATCAGTGACGCATGCTTCTGCATTAGTTACCGGATATGGGATTATGATTGCGATTGCTTCCTGGTTTTCCGGTGTATTGATTGACATGTTCGGGGCTAGAAAAGTCATGCTTTGGGGCTTGATTTCCTATGTTGTTGGACATTCAGCATTTGTCGGATTCGGGGTTAGCAATCTAGATTATATGATCATGCTTCCGACTTACATGTTGCGTGGAATTGGTTATCCACTGTTTGCTTATGGTTTTTTGGTCTGGATTACATATCGGACGCCACAAAAACGTCTCGGTAAGGCGGTTGGCTGGTTTTGGTTTGTTTTCTCAGGTGGTATGAATGTTCTTGGAGCCGGCTTTTCGGCATGGGCCGTCACGCATCTTGGCTATATTAATACATTATGGTCATCTATTTTTTGGGTACTGCTTGGTGCATTTTTTGCATTGGTTGTTAACCGTGACAAACTGGAAAAGGTGTCCACTGCCAAAGGTGTTGATCAGATCAAGGAGCTGGCCCGTGGGATAACGATTGTCGTTAGGGAACCGAAAGTAGGGGTTGCAGGTATCGTTCGTGTTATCAACCAAGCTGCGCAATATGCTTTTCCGGTATTTTTGCCGACATACCTGGCAGCATATGGCATTCCGACGACAACCTGGCTGGGAATCTGGAGTGCAATCTTCCTTTCCAATATCGTCTTTAATTTGATTTTTGGTGTTGTTGGCGACAGGTTAGGTTGGCGTAATACGATTATGTGGGTTGGCGGTGTTGGTTGCGGAGTGTTTACACTATTGCTCTATTATACACCGCAAATCATCGGTGGTAACCTAACTGTCATGACGATCGTGGGTATTTTATGGGGTGCCTGCCTGGCAGGTTATGTGCCGATTTCCGCGTTGGTACCTTCCCTTGTCAAAGAAGAAAAAGGTGCAGCCATGTCGATTCTGAATCTGGGCGCCGGACTTTGTGTTTTTGTTGGTCCTGCCATCGTGACTGTATTCTATGGCCTTGTCGGTGCGGTCGGTGTCACCTGGATTTTGAGCGGTCTGTATTTTGCCAGCACCATTATGATGGTTTGGGTTAAACTACCGAATAACGCAAAAACGCTTGATGATATTGATGAAAGGGAAGCAGCATTGGAGTAGAATTAACGTTGGCTGCAAAGGCCGTTTTTAGTCGGCCTACCTTAATATACGCTCACTTTGATGTCTCAAGACTCAGGCTCTTTCCGCTTTACTATAATCACAAAAAACATTGCTATTCCCGCGGGAATCGACGGCTTCCGTTCCAATCAGCAAGGTTGGTGTATTAAATTAACAAATGGTAAAACCATAAGCGCGCGCTTGAGTGGAAATCGATGAATTAGCACATGTTCAGATTGTTCTTGGCTATATTTTCACTTTCGACTTATGAAATTCATTCGATTGATAGAATAATAATGATATAGTTTTAATACTCTTCGTTAAAATATGAAAATATGCATTAGAGGCAAAGGGAGCTGAATGTAATGAAAAAACTGATAAATAGTCCGGTAGATGTTGTAGAGGAAATGATAGAAGGGTATGTCATGGCACACCCTGATTATATAAGTCAACTGCCAACGAATAAACGGTCTCTTGTGACGAAAAAGGCAAACAAAGATAGAAAAGTTGGTATCCTTATTGGCGGGGGTTCTGGACATGAACCTGCTTTTATGGGATATGTAGGTGCAGGGATGGCAGATGGTGTAGCGGTAGGGAATATCTTTGCCTCCCCCTCCCCGGATCCAATTTTGGAGGTTACCAAAGCTATCGATAAAGGAGCCGGCGTTGTTTATTTATATGGTAACTATGCTGGTGATGTCATGAATTTCGGCATGGCAGCTGAGATGGCAGATTTAGAAGAAGACATAGAGGTAGGAATGGCTTTGGTGACTGATGATGTCGCATCTGCTCTAAAAGCGGAAAAAGAGAAACGTCGTGGTATTGCTGGTGAATTCTTTGTCTATAAAGCGGCCGGCGCTGCAGCTGATTTCGGATATGGCCTAAATGATGTCGTACGAATGGCGGAAAAAGCAAACGAAAATACACGTTCCATGGGTGTTGGCCTTACTCCTTGTTCCTTGCCACAAACTGGTGAACCAAGCTTTGAGATCGGTGAAGATGAGATGGAGATTGGGTTAGGCCATCATGGTGAACCGGGTATTGAAAAAGGAAAACTGGAGTCAGCAGATCGTGTTGCCGAGCGTCTTGTACGTGATATTTTGGCAGATATTGAAATAAATAATGGTGACGATGTGGCGGTTCTCGTGAATGGCTTAGGATCAATCCCCAGAATGGAATTATATATCGTTTATCGCAGGGTTGAACAACTGTTAAATGAACTTGGGATTACTATTTATCGCTCTTATGTGGGGGATTACATTACATCGCTAGAAATGGGAGGATGTTCGGTAACCTTAATGAAATTAGATGATGAATTGAAAAAAGCCGTTCACCATCCTGTTGATTGTCCAATGTTTGTTCAGAAATAAGGAGGATTAAAAAAATGGAATTGACAGCAAGAGAATTTAAAGCATATTTCAAAAAGGTGATTGACATGATCGAAGCAGAAAAGGATTACCTTTGTGAGCTTGATCGTAAATTGGGTGATGGAGATCATGGAGTCACCATGTCAATTGGCTGGCAGGCAGTAAAAGCTAAACTTGATAATGATCTGGTCGACGAGGAGGACTGCGGCAAAATTAGTATTGCTGTAGGGAAAACATTCTTAAATGCTGTCGGTTCTTCCGTAGGTCCGCTATACGCAACGGGCTTCATGAGAGGAGCTAAAATAATTAAGAATAAGGTAGTGCTAAATGGTGAAGATTTAGCGTATTTCTGGGTTGCCTTCGGAAATGGAGTAAAGGAACGGGGAAAGGCTAAGGTAGGAGATAAAACCATGGTTGATACACTCGACCCGTTTGTAAACGTTATAAAGAACAAATATGATGGGACACAGGATTTTTTGCAACTATTTCATGAAGCAGTAACTGCAGCAAAAGAAGGAATGCATGCAACGAAGGATCTTGCATCGAGGAAGGGGCGCTCAAGCAGGCTAGGTGAAAGGTCAATTGGTGTCCAGGATCCGGGTGCAACCTCTGCTTATTACATTTTAGCTACCTTTTTGGAGTTTATTGAAGACTATTCAAGAAAAGTAAGTTAGTTATTTTAAAGAATTTCGCAAATTAAATACAAATAACAGGAATCAGAGTATAGTTCTGATTCTTTTTTTGGAATGTAAAATGAAATTAGTCGATAAAATGATTTATACATTGAAAGGGGTTTTCACCATGAAAATCGCTATTGGAGCGGATCATAACGGGTACGAACTAAAAGAAGGGATCAAAAAATTTATAGAAGAAAATACCGATCATGAAATAGTTGATTATGGCTGTCATTCCTGTGAAACAGTTGATTATCCTGATGTCGCATTTGAGGTATCACAAGCGATTAGTGAAGGTAAACTCGAACGTGGCATTTTGATCTGTGGCACTGGACTTGGTGTTGCAATCGCTGCCAACAAATATCCTGGTATCCGTGCAGCAACATGTCATGATACGTACTCTGCTGAAAGAGCACAGTTGAGTAATAATGCTCAAATAGTAACAATGGGTGCGCAAATTATCGGTGTTGAAGTAGCGAAAAAGGTTGTGGAAGCATATTTGAATGTGGAATGGGCGGAAGGATCAAAACGTAAAGTAGATAAAATTAACGAAAAGGAAAAAGAATTTAGGAGCGGAAACTTTCAGGAAGGTGTAGCAAGTAATCAATGCTGTTGACTAGGGGGAATGATCTAATGCAGTCATTGCTATTAGATTTTTTAAACGTAACGGAATCAGCTGCAATTGCTGCTTTGCCATGGATTGGCAGTGGGGACAAAATCGCTGCTGATGGTGCAGCGACAAATGTCATGCGTGATACGTTTAATCAGATGAACATGAATGGAACGGTTGTGATAGGGGAAGGGGAAATTGATGAGGCTCCTATGCTGTTTATCGGGGAAAAATTGGGACTGGGTAATGGTCCTGAAGTTGATATTGCGGTTGATCCAATTGAGGGCACAACTCCAACGGTAAATGGGCAGCGTAATGCGATTACTGTCATAGCTGCAGCACCAAAAGGAACGTTGCTTCATGCACCGGATATGTATATGGAAAAGCTGGTTGTCGGTCCAAAGGCGAGGGGGAAAGTTAATATTGAATTGCCGCTCCTCGATAACATGAAAGCGGTAGCGCAGGCTAATGGGAAGAAAATGAAAGAATTAAATATCTACATTCAGGATCGACCAAGACATCAGGAATATATTGAGACGATCAGAGCGGCGGGTGCAAAAGTACACCTCTTCCATGACGGTGATGTGATTTATGCAACGGCAACTTGTATGGAAAATGCTGATGTCGATATGTTTATTGGGATCGGTGGGGCGCCCGAGGGTGTTCTTGGTGCCGTCGCTGTTAAATGTCTTGGTGGAGAAATGCAGGCTAGACTCAAGCCACGAAATGACGAAGAAATAGAGCGATGTTTGCAGATGGGCTTACCCGAAACGAAGCTTGTATTGAATCATCAGCAGCTCATTAGCTCGGATGATTGCGTCTTTACTGCTACGGGTGTTACCGATAATCTGCTTTTGAATGGCATCAGGACAGAGCATAGAAACCATATTACACAATCAATCCTTATTAACGGGAAAGAGCGAAAATTACGCTATATTGAAAGCAGGCATACGATTCACTCCAAAGTATAAGATTCACTAAGACATTCGCCATTGTGGGCGAATGTCAAGTTCATCTAAAAGGTAACGGCATAAGGTAGGAGCTATGATAAAATATTGTAAAGAAAACGGGATAAAATTAAAGGATTTGACTGGGAAAGAAAAGGAGTGATTTACCGAATAAGTCTTATTGAAAGCCCTGTGGGAGGTCGTCTCTCGACAGGGCACATCGTTACGATTCAGTAATTGAGAGGTGTGAAAAATAATCGATCGATAGCAACTGGAGAGATGATCGAGGGACGCTAAAAGTCGGTCAATAGACGTCTGAAAACGATCGAGAGATACTCGAAAATGATCGAGAAATAGACTGGAATTTGGCCAGGGATAATCCGAAAAAGGGAGTCGTTACACTCTCTTTTTTAATGAATGAAAAACACGATCCCAGGCAGTTTGCTGCTCGTTTGTAGTACAAACTGGTTTGAAGCCAAATTGATTGTAAATATGAATGGCAGCCAGACTGCTTTCTTGTGTTTTCAAATAGGCCTGCCGGTGATATTGGGAGAGAAGCTTCATTGCTTCAGCTATTAACGGTCTCCCGAGTTTTTTACCTTGAAACTCTGGTGTGATTTCAACCCAATGTAAACGCCCAATCGTTTCTTTATTCCATTCCCCCCAAACCAAGCCGTAGCAGTACCTGCAGCATGTCCATCAGAGGTTTCCAGAAAGATTATCCGCTTGGGCACTTCGTTTGGATGGGGTTTGAATTCATTGTTAAAACGTTCTATTGCTTTGTTTTCATCCGGAAATTCACCTGTTGCCGTCACGATTTTTGCCCATGTTTCACTATCATTTTTTTGTCGAAACAGGCGAAATCGGTAGCTGTTTGGAAGCGAGTTGTTTGGAATATCATCTAATTGATGTAACATATATAATGGGGTATTCAAAAACGATTCTCCTAACTTTTTGCAAGATATTCTTATTATACCATGGGGTACAGGGACGGGCATCTGTCAACAAGAAAGGGAGATTACCTGCTGCTGAAAGAAAGAGTCTGTCCTTGTACTCTAATCAATGGAGGGAAAAAGATGTATCAAGAGCCGATATTTTTAAAGCCTGTATTACAGGAACGTATTTGGGGAGGAAGTAAACTTTCAACATTATATGGTTATGAAATTCCTAGTGATAAAACTGGAGAAGCCTGGGTGATTTCCGCACATGATAATGGTCCAAGTATGATTACTAATGGCCCGCTTGCAGGGAAAACGCTGGCGGACGCTTGGAAGGAGCATGGAGAACTATTCAATAAACGTGAAGATAACAAGGAAGCATTTCCGTTATTGGTTAAAATTCTGGATGCTGACGATGATTTGTCGGTACAGGTGCACCCCGACGATCAATTTGCCCGGGAAGTGGAAGACCAGCCATACGGAAAAACGGAATGCTGGTATGTACTTCATGCAGAGCCGGGAGCTGAAATTGTTTTGGGACACCATGCCAAATCAAAGGAAGAATTAGCATCACGGATGAACAATGGGGAGTGGGACAAGCTGCTGAAGCATGTCAGCGTTAAGGCTGGTGATTTCATCTATGTTCCAAGTGGTACGATACATGCGATCGGTAAGGGAATCGTCATTCTGGAAACCCAGCAGAGTTCGGATATTACGTATCGCGTTTATGATTATGATCGGGTTGGAGCAGATGGTCACAAGCGAGAATTACATTTGGAACGAGCAAAAGAAGTTATTACTGTTCCGTATCAACAAGCAGTTCCCCGGCAACAGGAAGAAACACTTGGGGATTTGACTGTGAAAAAGCTGGTAGAAGAGAAGTACTTCAGTGTTTATCATTGGATGTTGAATGGAGAGACAGTTCGGAATCAGGATCAGGACTTTTTACAGGTAAGTGTTATCAATGGCAGTGCTACAATGAAAATTGATGGGAAGGCTTATAACCTCGTAAAAGGCAATCATTTTATTTTACCCCACGGTATAAAGGAATATGAAATTGCCGGGAAAGCAGAATTTGTCCTATCGCATACGTAAGGAATGGTATCCCGGTTTAAAAATAATGAACTGGGGTATTTTATACATAAGAATCATGAGTTCGACAATTTTCCCAACCAGTATTTGCCTTAAAAGGAAGTGAAAATATGCTTAAATGTATGGCCATCCCCCTAATCATCGTTGGAGTTATACTACTTACAGCATGCAGCACGACAACAATGTCAAATAAGGGTGACCATGCTGAACAAGATCATGCATCAAAAACGGATCAATCAACTGACAGTCAGAAGACAAAGAAAGATCCGCAACAAAAAAACGATAAGGAAGCAATACCGGCGATGAAACCCTTTGAACCGATTGAGCCGCCAAAGGATGCCAGATCATTAGAGGACAATTATTCATCCGATACAAAAACACAGATGCCTGCTGCTGAAGCGCATGGGGAAGACAGCAAAAGAACGGTTCCACTCGGTCAGACCTTATTAAAAGGGAAAAAGGATTTCAGTAATGGGCCGTTAAAAAACAATCGGGTAGTCGCCTTTTATGGTACACCAAAATCGGAGAATATGGGGTTTCTTGGAGAATATTCTCCTGATGAAATGATGGACAGACTAAAGAAGCAGACAGAGGCTTATTCAAAGGCCGATCCCGAACGCCCTGCCATCCCGGCAATTGAACTAATTGCTACCGTTGCACAACGCACACCTGGGTCGGATGGCTTATATATTACCAAGCCAGATACAGAGGTAATTGATCAGTATGCAAAACTTGCCGAAAATAACGGAGCCTTATTAATTTTAGATATTCAGCTGGGGCAGGCACCAGTTATGCGTGAGGTGAGGGAAGTTGAGTCCTATTTAAAATTGCCCCATGTTCATTTAGCTATTGACACGGAATATAGTGTTGAAGAGGGTGAGATTCCTGGTGAAGACTTGGGACATGTCGATGGGACGGAAATCCAGGAGGCAGTCGAATATGTTGACAAACTAGTCGAAAAAAATAATTTGACAGATAAGATGGTGCTTGTCCATCAATTTGGTAATGGTATTGTTACGAATAAAGAACAAATCAAACCGACAGAACATGTTGAAGTACCGCTAAATTATGATGGGTTTGGTGAATCAACGGTAAAAATGAGTGCATATGGGAAACTGGTGCGGGATGAACCAATTCAATATGGTGGATTTAAGCTCTTTTACAAGAAAGATGAACCACTCCTTTCACCAGAAGATGTGTTGAAGCTTGATCCGGCCCCAGCTATTGTAAATTATCAATAATGCAAATAAAGGGATGGAACAAGGTGGAAGGCTCTTTTTCCCAGCTCCTTACTATAAGGGGCAAAGAACCTTTCCACCTCTTTGCGAGCACGGTTACGTTCAATTTCGATTATTTTTGGTATAATTAGGGTAATAATAAAATAAACTCGGAAGTAAATAAGTGTTTCGTCATGTACAAGTCCCCGCTAAACAATATATTATGGGGATTTTAATTATATAAAAGGGAGTTGGATAGCATGGCAAGCTATACGATTAAATTGTTGAAAAAGGAAATAATAGCGAACGAGACCATGGCGTTTCATTGGGAAAAACCAGATGGCTTTGAATTTAAAGCAGGACAATTTGGTGATTTTACCTTAATTGATCCAAGTGAGACGGATGAAGAAGGAAACACTAGAGCATTTTCGTTTGTATATGCACCGAGTGAAAATGAATTGGTTACAGCAACTCGTTTACGTGATTCCGCTTTTAAACGGGTGCTGAAGGATTTGCCTGTGGGCAGTGAAGTGAAATTTGATGCACCCCATGGTAATTTTACATTGCACAAAACAGAATCCACACCAGCTGTTTTTCTGATTGGAGGCATCGGTATTACTCCGATCCGAAGCATGATTGCTGAGGCTACTTATCAAAAAACGTCACATGATATGACATTGCTGTTTTCCAATAAAACCCCGGAAGATGCACCATTCCAGTCTGATTTAAAGGAACTGGCTGAGAAAAATCCAAATTTCAACTTTGTGCCCGTCATGACGGAAACGGATTCCGACGAATGGATCGGAGAAAGCGGCCATATTGACGCTGAAATGTTAAAACGACATGTTTCGGATATCAGTACACCGATTTATTACCTAGCGGGACCTGCCGGGATGGTTCAAGCAATGCACAAAATGCTGGTTGAGGCTGGCGCTAATGAGGATAATATTCGTGCGGAGGAATTTTCGGGTTATTAAGAGTAGTTATTAAAGAATAGGTTATCTAAGCAAAGTCGTTGATAATTTACTACGGCGTGCAGGTCACGGAATATTCAGGGCGTTCCTAGGCATCCTAGTTTTTCCATTGACAAAATAAATGGCATCTGCAATACTATAACTAATTAAATACTGGTACCTTTAATTCAGTCCCGTGAGGCTGACAAGGGAAGCGGAATGCAACATTATGGGTCTGATGTACACAAAAAGGGTGCATTGTCCCCTAAAAGTATAGGTGGCTGATGCCTATAAAAGCAGGCTTCTTGTCGGAACACGGCAGGAAGCCTGCTTTTTTGTGTTCAGCTTTCCGTATTACTTACTTAAATGCTGCACCAACCCGATTTGGTATCAGTTTCACATCATACAGGGTTTAAGATTAAGGCAAACTGAGATTTTACATGTTTTTATTCATACAGACTTTTTACAGTTTGCCAAGTTCAAAACGCCCCTGTTACAGGAGGAAATTGATATGAAAAAGATGGATTCAGAGTTTGCGTTAACAGCAGTACCGAAGACACATCGAAATGGATTTTGGAAAATGCTTGTCGTTATGCTTGGACTAACATTTTTCTCAGCCAGCATGTGGTCTGGTGGAACGCTTGGCCAAGGACTTTCATTTATGCAGTTTATGACAATTGTCATGGCTGGTAATCTGATTCTTGGGGCTTATACTGGCTCACTTGCTTATATTGCGGCAAAAACCGGGTTATCCACACATTTGCTCGCCCGTTATGCTTTTGGGGAAAAGGGCTCTTATTTATCATCACTGCTGCTTTCGTTTACGCAAATTGGCTGGTTTGGTGTTGGGGCTGCCATGTTTGCAGTTCCAGTTCACAAAGCTACGGGAATCGATACGTATGTATTAATCGGGATTGCGGGTATTTTGATGACGGCTACAGCGTTTTTCGGCATGAAAGCACTAGCAATCATCAGCTTCATTGCGGTACCATTGATTACAGTATTAGGTGGTTTTTCCGTTTTTCAAGCGATCGACATGCTCGGCGGGATGGGTGAATTGCTTACCTATCAGCCGAAAGAAGCTATCGGATTGGCAGCCGCACTCACTATCTGTATCGGATCGTTCATTAGTGCCGGTACCCTTACACCGGATTTTACCCGTTTTGCCCGTACGAAACGTTCAGCAGTTATAACTACGTTAATTGCTTTCTTTATAGGAAACACACTAATGTTTATTTTCGGGGCAGTTGGTTCCATTGCGACAGGCCAATCAGACATCTCTGAGGTAATGTTTATCCAGGGTTTGATCATTCCGGCAGTAATTGTTCTTGGCCTGAACATTTGGACAACTAATGATAATGCCCTTTACGCATCAGGTCTAGGACTATCCAATATTACGAAACTGCCTAAAAACAAAGTAGTGATTTTTAATGGAATTATTGGGACACTTGCTGCAATGTGGCTGTACAATAATTTTGTTGATTGGCTGACAATTCTGGGCTCGGCATTACCATCGATTGGAGCAATTATTATGGCTGACTTTTTCATCCTTCATCGGGGTAATTATGCGAAATTAGAGGATGCATGCTTCAAATCAGTTAACTGGGTGGCGTTGTTCGCTTGGGCTGCAGGTGTTGCGATCGCTAACTTGGTACCAGGCATTCCGCCGATCAATGCTTTAATTGGATCTGCTATTATCCATGTTATCGGTACAAAAATAGTTAATCAATTTACGGAAAAAGATGTTGTCATGAAACAGTTGGAAAAGGTGGGGCATTGAATGATTATTAAACAAGCGACATTACGAGGAAAAGAAGGAAAATGGAATATTGTAGTAAATGGGAAAACCATTACCGATGTTACAAAAGATGAGGTGGCAACGGAGGGGGAGCAGGTTATCGATGTGAATGGTTCACTTGTGCTGCCCCCGTTCATCGAGCCACATATTCATTTAGATACTACCCTGACAGCTGGCGAACCGGAATGGAATCAGAGCGGAACGTTATTTGAAGGGATTGAGCGCTGGTCGGAACGGAAAAAAACGGTGACAAAAGAAGATGTTAAAACAAGGGCGAAACAAGCTCTAAAATGGCAAATTGCCCAAGGGATTCAGCATGTACGTACACATGTTGATGTTACAGATCCAGCATTAACGGCATTACAAGCGATGTTGGAAGTAAAGGAAGAGATAGCGGAGTATCTTGATTTACAGATTGTTGCCTTTCCACAAGAGGGTATCCTATCGTATCAAAATGGGGCTGAGTTGCTAGAAGAGGCCCTGAAGATGGGTGCTGATGCGGTTGGTGGTATTCCACATTATGAATTTACTCGGGAATATGGTGTCGAATCGCTTAAAATCGCCTTTGATTTGGCTGAAAAATACGATCGGCTTGTAGACATCCATTGTGATGAAATTGATGATGAACAGTCCCGTTTTGTGGAAGTGGTGGCAAACGAGGCTTATCAGCGGGACCTGGGGAATCGGGTAACGGCCAGTCATACAACAGCGATGGGGTCGTATAATAATGCTTACACACAAAAGCTTTTCCGTCTATTAAAGCTGTCGGACATCAATTTTATTGCCAATCCACTTGTCAATATCCATTTACAAGGGAGATTTGATACGTACCCTAAACGTAGAGGATTGACACGTGTCAAAGAATTGCTTGAGTCAGGAATGAATGTTTGCTTTGGTCATGATGATATTTTTGATCCGTGGTATCCGCTTGGAACAGGCAACATGCTGCAGGTGCTTCATATGGGGATTCATGCTGCACAATTAATGGGGTATGAGCAAATTGTTAATAGTATTGATTTGATTACAAAAAATAGTGCGCGGACAATGCACATGACTAATAATTATGGTATCGAGCCAGGGAAAAAAGCTAATTTAATCGTACTTGATGCCGACAATGAATATGACACGATCCGTAAGCAAGCGACTGTCCGTTACGCTGTAAGAAATGGACAGATCATAGCGGAGACGAAACCGAGTGAAACGTTGGTTAAACTTGAAATTGATGAGCAGGTTGATTTTAATCGTAGTTAGCTTTTGTTGTGGGAACTCTTTTAAAAAAAGGGTTTCTTTTTTTGCATGATCGATAACCTTTTCGGAAAAGGTAAGGGTAAACAAACGAGGTGCTTATATGGAAAACAATAAAAAATACACCGTTGTAGGAACAGACATTGATGAAGTAAAACGAAAAAATGCACAATCCGGTATGTCATACAATGAGGTAAAAGCGTGGCTCGCAAAAACGACAGGTGGACACGGTACTAGTGTGTATAGCGATACGGACCCCAAGGATATACGGAAGGAGAATGAATGATTTTCGCTGGTCCTCAAATGAGCGACCAGCATAAATTTAGTTTCGCTTCATTTGCTCTTGAGCCATTCTCACCATTTCCTTAACCATATTACCACCAATGGGGCCACCGACTTTCCCTGCTTGTTCGGACGTAAGTTTTCCATTATATCCTTTTTTTAGCGGAACTCCTTGCTCATTTGCAACTTCGTATTTTACATCGTTAGGATTATGGCTATTTACTTTGTATCCCTTTGCTTTCATAACTTGCCCTTTAAATTGCTCCAAATGCTTTTTCGCCATATCAATCACCTCTTATTCGTAGTATTTCCTGAAAGTGAATGTTCAATCTGGTGAATTAAGGTAGCTTATATGAAAGAGCCACACGCTCGACCTCGGTATTCACCTTAACAGGTCGGAATCGCACGCTTATTTGTACGATTGGCCGGGAATCGATCGAGCTTAGGACAAAGTCGATCAAGGAACACGGGCGTCACTCGCTTATTCATGAATACAAAAAAGCACCACATCTATGGTCATGTTCCCAATGATGTGGCGACTTCACTAGGATTATCTCTAATATTTAGGTTATCTATAATTAATTTTGATGCCTAAGCTCTTTTTCTGATCCTGCTACTACAACAGCTGCTGATGCATCGCCGACAATGTTGACAGAGGTTCTGAGCATATCAAGGATCCGATCAATACCAGCAATTAAGGCGATTCCTTCCAGCGGTAGTCCAATGGAAGTAAGTACCATAGTCAGCATAATGAGACCAGCACCTGGAACACCAGCTGTCCCAATGGATGCCAATACAGTTGTTAACACGACCGTTAGTAATTGAACGAACGACAGATTCAGGTCATAAAATTGGGCGATAAAGATAACCGACACACCTTGATAAATCGCGGTTCCATCCATGTTTATTGTAGCACCAAGCGGTAGAACAAAACTGCTAATTCTGTTCGATACCCCTAAATTTTCCTGTGCATTTTTGATTGTCACCGGCAATGTCCCCGCACTGCTTGCTGTACTAAAGGCAACGATTGCAGCAGGTGAAATTCCTTTAAAAAAGGTTAGCGGACTCATCTTTCCGTACAATTTAACGGCTGATGAGTAGACAAGAGCTGCGTGAATAATGCAGGCGACTAGAACAGCAAGAATGACCTTGATCAATGGCAGTAAAACGGATAGTCCATACTCACCAACAACTGGTGCGACTAGCCCCAGTACTCCGATTGGTGCAAACTTCATGATGATTCCGGTGATTTTATACATAATTTCGGCAAATCCATCAAAAAAGCGATAAATAGGTTGTGCCTTCTCACCTACAAGCGTGATGGCCAATCCGATGAATAAGGCAAAAAAGATAATTTGTAATATATTAGCTTCAGCTAAAGCGCTGAATGGATTTTCCGGTACGATATTTAACAATGTTTCGATTGTTCCCGGTGGTTCTTGTGCAGCAGCTTCTTTTGCCATTTCTGTATTCCCTGCTGAAATATCAAGTCCTTTTCCAGGTGAAAATGCAAATGCAACTGCTAAGCCAATGATAATGGCTAAAGCGGTAGTCAGCAGATAGTAAATAATTGTTTTTGCTCCCATACGCCCGAGCTGTTTCGGATCACCACTGCTGGAAACACCTACGACAAGTGTTGCGAGGATAAGCGGGGCAATAATGAACTTAATTAAGCGTAGAAATAAATCACCAAGGGGTGCAATCACATCAATGGAGTTACCGAAAATAACCCCGAGAATGATCGCCGCAACAAAAGCGATAAATATTTGAGTTACTAAATTTACTTTCATAGATAGATCCTCCTTGTTACAAAACGATAAAAATATTCTAATAGTATAATATTCGACGTAAATATATAAACTCCTGCAAGAAAATATTGGGAGTATATATTTGCTATGACTTCCCCCAGCTATATTAGGTAGATAATAAGTTTAATAGAAAACAATATTCTGTTGCTTTTTATTTGATTATATGTAAATATAGGTGACAAGACATATGAATATCGATTACAGGTTTGAGAGGTGGTCACTTCCACTTATGTGATAGTATTCACAAGGGATTGCAGAAAATGTCGATCAAACAATAATGATTGGAGTGAGCAGGACTGATGAATTAACTGGTCCAACGAAAGCATATATTGTTTTAGGAAGTCTGCAGTTACCGAAACATCAAATCCATATAAAGGGGGAGAAACATGAGTAAGGAAAGTATGTGGTCATTTAAATTATCAACTGCTGCGATTGTTTTGATACCTGCGGCAATTGGGATAAACTATCTTGGAAAATTATTTGCCGGGTTGTTAAAGTTGCCACTTTGGCTTGATTCGATTGGCACTGTATTATCCAGTATGCTGGCAGGACCAGTGATTGGAGCTGCATCAGGTATTATTAATAATATTATTTACGGTATAACAGTTGATCCCATTTCAACAGTTTACGCAATCACAAGCGGTGCAATTGGTTTGATTGTCGGAGTTATGGCGTATAAAGGCTGGATTGCCAATGTCAAAAAGGCAATCGTTATCGGGTTTGTCGTAGGATTTGCCGCAGCGACCATTTCGACGCCACTAAATATTATTTTCTGGGGTGGACAAACCGGAAATGTATGGGGAGACGCATTTTATGCATTTCTCGTCTCCAAGGATATGCCTGTGTGGATAGCATCATTTGCTGATAGTATTGTTGTCGATGTGCCGGATAAAGTTGTTACGGTTATCATCAGCTTCCTGCTCTTTAAAGGATTGCCGAAAACACTTACGAATATTTATCGCAGTGATAATGAAATAAAAGAGCTTTAGGTGAATTGGTCGTTAGCAAAATGAAGCTTCGCCGATAGAAGTCTAACTCTAAAGATGCTGAAGCTTCTTGAAAAGTTGCTGAAGTTTGGCATAAAGTCGCTGAACCAAACCCGGAAGTTGCTGAAATACTGGAATAATCGCCTGAACATAGTCTGAAAGTCGCTGAACAGATACCCAATCATTCTGCAGTTGGAATATCAAATCCGACGGTGCATTGATTCTAACTTAGTGATAAGAGGTTGATAACATGAAGTCGATGACATTATATGTAGACAAAAAATCGCTCATGCACGATATCGATCCGCTTACAAAACTGCTTTATGTTATTGTCAGCATTGCGGTTACGTATATCCTGCCAATTCATACTTTCGTTTTTGCCGTCACCGCGATTAGTGTACTTTTGCTAATCATTGGCAAGGTCTTTAGAAAAATATTGCCAATTATTGCTATCGGCATAATCTTGATTGTATCGATCATTATCGTTCAAGGTGCGTTTCATCCTGATAATAAAACGGTTCTATTTTCACTGGGCGGATTTGCTTTTTATCAAGAGGGGTTATCGTATGCACTGCTAATTACACTTCGCGTAATAAATATGCTAAGTTCATTTGGCGTATTAATCTTGACGACAAAGCCTGATGAACTGATGGAACGGCTGATGAAAAAAGGGATGTCACCAAAAATTGGCTATGTACTGTTATCTGTTTTACAAATTATCCCGCAAATGCAAGCTACAATGGGAAAAATAACCGATGCCCAGCGTTCTCGGGGGATGGAGACAGAAGGTAATCTATTTGTAAGAATGAGAGCCTTTTTTCCATTAATTGGACCAGTTGTGCTTAATTCGCTGAATGATACACGTGAACGGGCAATTGCTCTGGAAATGCGTGGATTTAATACAAAACAGAACAAGACATTTCTTCATGCAAAGAAGGATTATCGCCATCAGGGGATCATTCAGTTGTTTTTGTATGTTGTTTTTGTCGGGGCGATCGTTTGGAGGATTTGCTTATGAGTATGATCGAGGTAAAAGGGCTGAAATATAAATATCCGGATACAGAAAAATTGGTGCTTGATAACGTGTCATTCACAATTGAAAAGGGTGAATTTATTGGACTAATCGGACGGAATACGGCCGGTAAATCGACACTTTGTTTTGCTTTGTCCGGGCTTGTCCCACATTTTTTCAAGGGGGCATACGGCGGAAAAGTAATGCTTGATGGAATGGAAGTTAAGCAACACGGTATGCCTGATATTGTTAGCAAGGTAGGTCTCGTGTTTGAAAACCCGTTTTCCCAAATTAGCGGTGCAAAATTCAACGTGTTCGATGAGATTGCGTTTGGGCTTGAAAATATTGGGCTGGAAAGGAAGGAGATGATCGATCGGATTGAAGAAAGTCTGACCTTGTTAAATATTAGTGATCTAAGGGAAAAGAATCCATTTGAGCTTTCCGGTGGGCAAATGCAACGGGTGGCGATTGCCAGTGTGATCGTAATGAAACCGGAAGTGATCATTCTTGATGAACCGACATCCCAATTGGATCCTCAGAGTTCTGAAGAGGTTTTTAAGGTTGTGGAGAATCTGACAAGAGAAGGAATTACCATTATTATGGCAGAGCATAAAATGGAAAAAGTCGCACAATATGCCGATAAAGTGCTGCTCCTTGATGACGGAAAACGAATTGCTTATGATAGCCCTGCAGCTATTTTTTCTTTGGAAGATTTATTTAATTATGGTGTTACTCCCCCTGTTATTACCAGGATGGCGAAAAAACTTGGGATAAAAAATCCGGAAACAGGTCATTATCCGGTTACGATAGAGGAAGTACAAGGGGAACTGGCTAAAGAAATGGAAAAACACGCTGGACAAAAAGCCATCATAAAGGAAAATAGGTCGGGAAGTAATGTGTGCCAAACGCAAAGTCGATCAGGAGCAGAGGAAAGTCGATCGATCGGCGTCCAAAATCGATCGGGTACAGATGAAAAACGATCAAAGTCGGAGTTAAAGGTGATGGATCTTCATTATAGTTATATAGAAGATATCGAGGTATTAAAGGGTATTGATTTAACGTTTAAGGATTTGTCGACGGGGATTATCGGGCAAAACGGAGCAGGGAAGACGACGTTTGTAAAATTACTCAAAGGATTGCTCAACCCGACAAAAGGGAAAATTTTACTTGATGGAAAAAACATTACCGAATCCACTGCAGCGGGAATCGCTAAGCAGATTGGCATGGTGTTTCAAAATCCGAATGACCAAATATTTAAAAACAAAGTAATTGAGGAAGTCAAGTTCGGCGCGCTTAATGTTGGTCAGAGAGAAGGGGATGCAGAGGCAAATGCAATAAACGCACTGCAGAAAGTCGGATTGGACGAATATAAGGAAAAGAACCCATACGACTTAAATTTATCAGAACGAAAAATGATTTCTATCGCTTCGATTCTCTCGATGAACACGGATGTGCTTATTTTTGATGAACCAACGATGGGACAGGATTACGCTGGAAAGGAAAAGATCAAGCATATCATCGAGGAGTTAAGGCGTGCCGGGAAGCTGGTTATTTGTATTCTGCATGACATGGACTTTGCAGCCGAAGTGTTTGAACGGATTGTTGTTTTTAACCAAGGTCAGGTGTTGTTGGATGGCGACCCAAGAAATGTCTTTTCGAATGAACCGGTACTGAAACACGCCGGTTTGGAACAGCCTTATGTGATGCGGATAGCTAAGCGGCTTGGTTTGGATGATAGTTATTTCGTGGAGGAGAAATTGATGGGGAGGCTGGGGTAGTATTCTATAAGGCTGGATTTTTGTTCATTAATTAGGAAACAGTTGAACTGCCGAATTTGGCAGTTTTTAACGTACTTCCGAAAGAAGTCTCCCTCTTCAAGCGTGTGAAGGGCGTAGCCCAACGGTAAGGGGGAGATGAATTTCGGTTGGGTGACAGCCCAAGGGCTTTTTTTGCCTTTTTTGAAAGATAAGAAACCAACATGGCTCCGCATTCGCGCAGCCACCGTCTATGATGAAAAAGAATTTCTAGCCTGGATAGGAGGTATATCACATTCATTTATTGCCAATACAGTTTAATAACAATACAACAAGGCCGAAAATAC
>BMJD01000014.1 GCA_014642895.1 Lentibacillus populi | reverse complement strand
CGTATTCAATTTTGTTAGCGTAATAGCTTGGATTCCATTCCACAATCACTTCGAATTCTTCTTCGCAGTTTGAACATTCTGTATCAAATTCGTTTGAGGAAAAATCGCCATCCATTTCGTTTTCATACCCACAATATGGACATTCCACAGTGTCATACATTAGTTGTCACCTTCTATCGTCCAGTCGCCAGTCAATAAATCATTCCAGTTATATTCCTCAAAAAAAATACTGAAATGTTGATAAGCGTGTGTGTATATTTTTCGTTCCGTTTCTTTATCATGAAAGACAACGTTCCTCCCGTTTTTTATCGCCTGCATAGCTTTCTCAAAAGATACATAGTTTGGTAGGATGCGCCATTTAATATCTAAAGCAAAAGAGTTAACGTACAAAGGAACTCCGTCGCTAAAAACTATCCCTTTATTAGTTCTTGTAACTTCATACTCCGCGGTTCCTTCCGCAATCTCCCCAACCTTCAACCGATCTATCATTTCACCCGTTGTTAACCATTCGCTCATTGTCAAAACTCCCTCCGCCGGTAATCTCTACCGTTCATTTTGATAACTTCCGTATTCTCCATCATTCGGGAAAAATTACGCTCATTCATTCGCTCTCGTAATTCTTTGCTATCTAGGTTTGTTGTGTAAATCGTTGCTTTCCCTGCCCGATTGTCCAAGATTTCAAATAGCTTTGTGATAGCCCATTCCGTTTTATGTTCCGCTCCTAAATCATCCAGTACCAGCAAGTCCACCCTTTGGATGACTTCCAGCAGTTCATCCTCTGTCACACCTTTGTTGTTATAGGTTTCCTTGATCTTCGTTAGCAACTTTGGCAATGACAGGAACAAGCACTCTTTCCCTTGCTCCATTAGTTTTTTTGTAACGGACACTGATAAATGGCTTTTACCTGTTCCGTAATTCCCAACCAGTAATAAATTTTTGGTGCCGTCAAACTCCTGTATGTAGTTCGTGATAGTCTGTTTGGCGGCAGTTAATGCTTCACTGGTAGGTTCATAGTTTTCTAGGGTCGCATTTTTCAATGATTCATTTATCAGCGAATAGTAATCAAAGAACTGTTTCATTTTTTTATTTTTAAATTCTGCGCTCTTTCTTTCGGATTCTTCAACGAATTTTATATCCTCGCACTTACAACCGTAATCAGCCACTATCCATTCACCTTTACGTGGGCCAATCGGAATTTCCATTTCTTTTTGGGTGACTGTCATATTGCAACCTGGACAAACATATTCTTTAATAAATCGTTCTTTTGGTCTCGTTATCCCTTTTACATTGCTTGCTTTATCCATAAGCACCACCTAAAATCCGTAATCGTAATCGTCATATTGGGATTCTCTTTTGCTAATAGGGATGACATTCGATTTGTTTTTCTGATTCATTCGATTTTGTGCTTCATCCTTGCTGGTATTTCTCATAATCCCGATGGTGTACTCTTCTTTTTTGCCAGAATGCATATCAATGTGAGACCTCAATGCGTACTCAATAACAACGGGATCGTATTTTTGCCATTTGTTCATGGTATTGTAAATAACGCTCTTAGAGACTTTTCCGGTCTTTCTTGTTTCCCTAATGACATCCCAGTATTTTTTGTTTAATTGATTAAAATCGGGAATGGATGAAAAGACCGGCAATAAATCTTTGATTTTTGACGTATAGTCTTTTTCTTTATCATTCTTATTACATTCTTTATCATTCTTGTTTATATCCATCGACTGTGTATCGACTGTGTATTTACTGTTACCATCTTCTTTTTCTGATTGGTACATTTCCCAATTTATCAATGTTATTAGTGTGTATTTGTTGTTACCATCTCCACTACTTACAGAAATCATATTTTGAGTCTCTAACCAGTTCAAAATAGCTTTAATAGTTTTTGGATTTGGTTCCTTCCAGGCTCCTTGTTCGTAATATCCGACTTGTCTGGCAATCTTTCTCATAGATGTTAGATGTTGGCCTTGCTTGATTGTTAGAAAAGAACCGTCACGCATTGGAACTTTGTTATCTTTGTGATTAACCGTATATTTCAGATATTGCCACACTCGATGGTAGAGGGGTGGCATTACCCATATATCGCTGTTAAGTTCTTTTCTAAAATCTTTGATATACCCCTTCACAACCACCCCTCCTACTGGTTATTTACCGGCATTGTTATACTCCATCTGCAATGTTTCCAACTGCTTTTTAAGAGCGTTTATAATCTCCGCTGTACTTTCCTTCGCGTTACGCCAACGCTCTTTATCTGCTTCCGCTTCTGCTTCTTTCATCCGCAATGGATTACATGCAATTTCTGCCTGCGCTTCCTTTACAACGCCAGTACCCGGGGTATCAATGACAGCTTGAGCAAATGCCATTTTTCGGGCAGAATATGCTTGCCCATAGTCATTGATCGCCGCCGCATGATACCTTCCGAGTACTTGCATAATTTCAGCGTATACCCGGATTTTCTTAGCTAATTCTCCGGGTATTTCATCATTAAGTGTTTCAGCTTGTTTGTATAATTCAGTTAGTTTACTCATCCCACTCATCCTTATAAAAATCCGGGCCATAATAATCGGTGAAAAAATCTAACCAGTATTCGGTTAATTCGCCGTTCATATGGACTTTTTTGTGGCAGAGGTGACATAAGGTTAATCCGTTCGTAAAAACACCCCTGCCGCCGCGCGATTTAAATTTTACGTGATGAATTTCTTCACCCCTGCGACCGCATTGTTGACATAATCCTCTATCACGTTCATATACTTGTTGCCGTACTTCTTTGCTAAATTCCCCGCGTTTTGCTCTTTTAGGGATACGTCTTTTGTGTTGCGGTTTAGGTACAACAGTCATGAATTATCACCCTTATATGTTTCACTAATCCACGCATCCAATTGTTTAAGCGCTGCATCTGCCTGGCTTTTTGTTAACGATGGAAGATCGGTTATTTTCAATGCTTCGTAAACCACATCAACACTCCCGTTATTGGCTTCTGCAAACTTCATTGCCTTTACCTTGATGTTTCCTAGTTGTTCCTGCGTGATTGGTTCTTGTTGCCTTCTCTGCGCTTGTCCGTTATTTCGTTCATCCACCCCGTTATCAGCTTCCGGATCATCCCCGGTTGGAATCATAAAGGCCTTCATAAGGGCATATTTCTGTGCGCCTGTAATCGCTTTATAGACCGCCTTATCTCCTGCATCCTGCCCTTCTCCGGCGCTGTGAATAGATAGTTCCTCGCCGGAATCACCGTCAATAAACGTAAATTTCACTTTAACGGTGGCGATGTATTCGGTGTTTCCTTTCCGGTTGACATGCTCACGGGTGGTGTGTTCTGTCACATCGGGAAGCATAATGACGTTTTGTTCAGCTAGTACTTCCCGGACTTTTTCCGCAACATCGGACTCAGTCGCGTATTTATAATTATTGAATTTGTTGAATCCTCTTTTTTCGATGTACTGAACTTCCTTCATGACCTTTGCTAGCTTTTTGACAAGTGTTTTCTCACTCACTGTCAACTACCTCCCAACCAAGGCCTTGGCTTGTCATAAACGACTCTAATGCGCTTAATTGCTGTTCGGTTCCAGTCACCTTATACACTTCGAATACTTCCGGCTTATCATCTATTACGGGATGTATCGGTTCAGTCGGATTCGTAAACGGGATTTCTTCAACTTTCGGTTCAAAAATCGGATGCGGTTCAATCTTCGGTTCTTCTTTTTTCGTCTGTTTTTCGACTTCTTTCTCCGCATCATCCGCAATTTGCTGTTTGATAGATTCGACATCCCGGTAATCTATCAAACTGATATAAGCCGATTCCGATAACTTAATACCATTTTCCACGTTCGCTAATTTGACAGTGCTGGCAATCAATTCTTTGTCAGCTGCTTCTTTATCCTGCTTCGTTTTCAACTGTGCGGCTTGCGTTTCTAGTTCTTCTGCGATCGATTTCATAGTCTTACTTTTTGTCAAGTGGCTGTCTAAGACGACTAACTCAACCGCATGCTTTTCATATAGATCAAAGTCCTCAATAAGTTGTCCGATGACTTCTTGTACTTTTATGCGTTTCTCATCGCGGCGTTTTATTTCAAATGCGTCACTTTGTTCAATAAGAGGATCGATGACTTCATCAAACTTTTTATTAAGCGCCTTGCATTTATCTTCAAATTCCTTCACAGGCTCGTTCAATTGCTTTTTAATATCCTTCCGATACTCGTCAACCGCCTTCTTACCTTTACGTAAATCGGCGATAGTCTTGCGGCATTCCGTTGCATCATCTTCGGTAAAAGTCAGGCCGCTATATTTTTGCAGATTTTTTTCCAAATCTTTTTCGATTTCCTCATGATTAAAGACAACCTTCGCCGGTTCCAGTGTGATAGTTTTAACTTGTAATTCGTTCATTGTTTCCCCTCCAAATATTCATTGACTTCCTTCAACATGCGATTTAAAGTTGATTCCGGACTTTCGTGATCCCATTTCTTGATATATCCATTACTTATTTTTTCGCTCGTTAAGTTTTTGCCGTTCCCTTCAACTGTCCGTATATCAATGGCCCCGACATGCGGCGCGTAATCAAACGACAAATTATTTTCCATACATGTAACTGCTAAATCCGCAAATAAATCATTAATCATACAAACCCTCCTTGCCACATTGCGCGTTATACGCTACAATGTGGGTAATCATTTAATATTTTTTGATTTCATTCTTTGCCTACTGTGCCGGTAGGCTTTTTTAAATGACAAACAGTGCTAAAATTAAAGCGATTGCTAGTGTTCCTGCTGCGTGAATTAAGAAATCTTTTGCTGTGTACAATGGTTATTCGCCTCCTTTAATTGCAATTTCCATTTATCAAACAAGGGTCTACGCTTAGTTTTTGAACAGAAGGTAACTTCATTTTTACTTCCTCTTCATATCCTTCCATGTCAACACCTAATGCGATTAGACTTTTGTATGCTTGCTTACCACTTGCCGCGTTTTTGATGGTGGATTCGATTTCTTGCTTCAATGTTTTGATTTCTTCTATTTTTTTATATTGTGGACGTAAATCTTTTTTTGCCTGCTCTACCTTGTCAAACAAGCCAAACAGTTTATATGGTCTGTCTAACACAATCGCGCTATTTATATCCGCCATCTCAGATTCAACAATGCGATTCTTCAAACCCGATGCATCCCTTATATCGCGTACAAAATGGTCATATTTCCATTTACCATTTAATTTCACCGCTACCAAGAAATCTTCAATCTTATCCGCGACCTCATGTAATGGTGTTGTGGTGTTTTCTAAATCTTTTAGTCTTGCAATTAACGACTGTTTAATATTGACCTTGATATAGTTATCAATTTCATTTCGAACCTCTTTTCTAGCCTCATCGATTTTTCCATTTACATAATCTCGTAAAGAACCTTTTGTGAAACTCATGTTTACCCCTCCTAATAATTGCTAAGTAATATAATCCATCCAATTGCTTGTAATACTGCCAACACCGGAAAAAATATGCGGTCAAGGATCTTCATATCCGGCTACCCCTGATTGCTTCCTGCTGTTTGATTTGTCGCATATTTTGCCTGGCTTGATCAATCGACTGCTTGCGATTTTCAAGATATTGCAATGTATCCAGTGCATTTGCTGCATTGCGTAGACAAGCTGCCGCGCTGCCGAACTTTGCATTAGCAGTGTATTCAATCTCTAACATGCGGTAATGATCGTACTCGTTTAATGCTTGATCCGCTTTTTCTTGATCGGATTTTAAAAATAGTTTGTTGGTCATTTGGTTTCACCTCCAAAAATTTGTATAAAATGTTTATCCAAAAATCGGGCCATTTCCTTTGCTTGAAAACTCCATGTCTGGCCTTGATTTTTCGGGTAATAGACAAACCCACCATTTTCGGTATCAAGTATTTTTTTAAATCTTGGTCGATAAAGAATGTTATCTTTTATCCATCTATCACTTTTGTTAATTCGTTTTGATAAATCTTTCATATTCCAGTACACGCCAGATAAGGATTCTTGTTGCAATTCTTCTAGTTCGATTTTTGATATAAGTACCTGATCGGTAGGTACTGGGATGGTTAGGTTGACGTTAAGTTGTTGCATTGGAATCAACCTTTCCTTTAATACATCCATTACAATAAAAGCTTGTGCCTGGGAAATCGTCGCCTTGACTTATTATGTCTGCTATCTCAAGAGGGTCTACTTGGTATTCTTTGCCGCAAACTGGGCAACTTGAGAATATTTCATCCTCATACAAATCCACTTTCATTTCCACTTGATCATTGATTTTCGTTTTTACGTATAGCATTAAATAACCCCCTGTTTATTCAAGAATTTGTTAATAAAGTATATTTGCCCTTTCCCGGTTATTTTTGGTGTTCTGGTTTTTCTCATCTCTCCATTGCTACCTGTTCGTAATCCGTGTTTTGTCACCATGATTTTTAAGTCAAGACTCTTTTGGGTTGGCGAATTCCACATTTCACCTTTTTTCTTGCAAAGATATCCATTATCGCGCAACCATTCGAAAAGTCTGTTCGTCCCTATGTCAATTCCTTTTTGATTCAGTACATTTGCTAAGTCTTTGACTAATACAGTGTCTTTTGAAACGCTAACCGCTTCCGCATACACCACTTTTGGCTTTTGCAATTCAATGGTTTGTTCCGCTTTCAATCGCTTGTCTTTTTCTTCTTTGAGATTGGTCAAAAGCTTTATACCAAAGTCCGGGTCATTTATAATGTTTTCAATTGTTTCCGGTGTTGCATAAGCACCATGTTTTCTTATCGACGGTATTACCTCGACCGCTAACCAGTCTTGAAATTGTTCAGCTATACTGTTTGAAGCTTTGAAAGCTAATTTGTAAACCAATGGCTCGGGGATCAAATCACCTTTCGCAACATCTTGCGAAACATATTTTCCCAGATAACCATTGACAGTACGCCAGCGGACGTAAATCTTTCCTGCTTTAAATTCCACAAACCCCAAACTTTTTGCTACTTGTTCGACATCAAATAAAACTTGACCATTTTCTAATTTCGCTGCCACTTTAAATACGCCAGATTCATTTTCGAATACTTGCAATTGATTCATTTGCTTTCTCCCTTCCTTATCCACCCACACCCCCTAATCAATATTTAAAGTCGTCGCGTTGGCTATTGCTGCGGCTCGTTATCTCTAACGGTAAGTCATGGCCTGCTCCGCTCGTTTAAATATTCATTACAGGGTGTGGTGATGGTAAAATATATTATTAGTGCTTAGTTATATTTATTGCGCATTTTTAATGCAGTTTCTAGGTAAAAAAATTTCTTCAACTGTTTTGCCAAAGTACTCACTGAGCAAGAACATTTCATCTTGATTAAACTGCAATTGCCCACGTTCTTTTCTGCCGTAAGTGTCTTTGGAGATATTCAATATCTTGGCTAAATCATCTTGGCTTAAATTTTGTTTTTTTCTTTCAATAATAAGATTCCATTGCATTAAATTAACTCCTTTCTGCTCTTGACAATTCTAACTATATCATCATTAAAAATAGAATGCAATACTTTTTTCGCATTTTTAATGAATAAATTTATTTTTAGTGGATATACTTATTATAAAATGCTATTATTAATGCAGTTAATAAAGGACGGAGGAAGAAAAATGAATAAAAAAGAATTAGCGAAATTTGTTGGAGGTCGAATAAAGGAATATAGGAAAAGAAACAAATTAACCCAAAAAGAACTAGGTGAAAAAATAGGTGTACGTGATAATACAGTATCCGCCTATGAACGTGGAGCGATATCGCCAGAACAAGACATGCTATTTGCGATCAGTGACGTTTTAGACATAAGCATAAACGATCTGTTCCCGGAAAAGAAACACACCACTTCCGAATTTGAACGTGCATTAAAAATGACAAAGAACCTCAGTGCGGAGGAAATGGAATTTTTAAACCAGCTGATAGAGAAATCTCTCTCCATGAATGATGAAGAGAGGGAAAACTTTTTAGAAAGCATTCGCTTTACCGTTGAATATTATGAAAGAATGAATAAAAATTAACTGTCTTTGTGATCTCTCAATAGATTAATTAATTTTACCAATAATTGTAGTTCGTCATCAGTCACAACATCGCCGCCTTTTCGGTGTAATTTAAAATAAATGAGGTGTCTCCTTGGCTTACAAAGTCGGTAGATGCCTGCTTCGATACCGTTTACAAGAAAGAAGTATGACACAACAAGAATTGGCTAATATAATGGGTGTTACAGTCCAGCAGATCAATAAATATGTAAGAAATAAACAAAAGATGTCAATAGAAGTTGCTGGCAATATTGCTCTAATTTTAAAGTGTCGTATTGAAGATCTTTACGAATGGATCGAATCGGGCAGAAACGAGTAGATATTTATCTACTCACCGACTTGTTTCAGCCGTACAGCTTAATTAAGTTATACCATATTTTTAACGAAATTAATATGGTATATGTAACCTTTTTGTAATACTATTGAAATTTATTTGTAATTAGTATACCATAACGGAAACAGATGTTCTAGTATTTTTATAAAAATTTACAAAGGGTGTGCAAAAATATGGCTAGCTTTCAAAAACGAGGAAAAACGTGGCAATATACGATTAGTCGGATGGTTAACGGACAATCCAGACCAATCCGCAAAAGTGGGTTTCGCACAAAAAAAGAAGCTCAAGTAGCTGCCGCTGATGTCGAATCAGATTTGCGCAAAGGTGTTGTACCACATTTGCAGTTAGAACCGTTTGACGAATACTTTGCATCGTGGGTGAAAACATTTAAAACAGACATTACGGACAATACATTGGTACGTTACAGAAACAGTTTACAAGCGATTAAAGAGGAATTCGAAGGTGTACCGATACAAAACATCAATAAGCGTACCTATCAAGCGTTTTTGAACGAATACGGGGAAACTCATGCAAAAGAGACCACGCGAAAATTAAATATCCATATTCGTGCTTGTGTTCGGAATGCAATTGATGAGGGGATAATACGTGTAGATTTTACACGTGGTGCGGTTATAACCGGAAAAGAAGGCAAGAAAAAGATCGACAAGTACCTCGGATATGATGATGGAAAGAAATTGCTAAAAACGATTATTGAACGATTGGACAAGTCCATGACGTATTATTTGTTATTGTTGGCTCTAACATCGGGTATGCGGTTTGGAGAGATTGTTGGATTAACACGCAAAGACTTTGACTTTGTAAATAACACAATCAGCATTAATAAAACCTGGGGTTATAGTGCAAACATGCAGCAGGGATGGGGATCAACCAAGAACGGCGAAGAACGGGTAATCAAGATGGATGTTGAAACAATGAAGCTGTTTAAGAAGTTATTTATGACCAAACCTGACAACATCAAAAAACTTGTATTTTATAGTCCGCAATCAATGTATCATGTCATAAGCAATGGAACGTCCAACAAAGTATTAAGGGGATTGCTCAAAGATTTAAAATTAAAACGTGTATCGTTGCATAGTATGCGGCACACACATGCGTCAATTCTGCTTTATGAAGGTGTATCATTTTATTATGTGTCGAAACGTCTCGGTCACAAAGACCTTGAAACGACATTAAACACATACAGTCATGTGATCAAGGAAATGGAAGAACGTGATGAAAACAAAAGCACCGGGGTATTTGAAAAAATGTATGTGTAAAAAATGTGTAAAATGAAACGAGAACGATGTCGAATCGGTTCCAACTAAAAAGAAAATAAAAACACCAATAAACGCCTATATATCAACGTTTTTATGGTGTTTTACTTTTACAGTTTCCGACTGCTTCTAACCAAATTACGCCCCCGGCAGGAATTGAACCTGCGACACCCAGTTTAGGAAACTGGTGCTCTATCCCCTGAGCTACGGGGGCAACTGAATCGACAGTAATTATTATACAAAAAGTAATGCGAAATGAAAAGCATAACATCCCTTTTTCCACATGGAATACAAACTTCATATATGATAAAATGAACTACATCTGCTAAGCCGTGTTGGATTGGAGGGGAAGGTATGGCGGAGGTTCCGTTCATTGCAATCGAAGGACCAATTGGAATTGGCAAGACATCCCTTGCACAAAAGCTTTCGGTCCATTTTGATTATCATTTACTAAAAGAAATCGTTGAAGAGAACCCGTTTCTCGGCAAATTTTATGAGGATATCGACGAATGGAGTTTTCAAACGGAAATGTTCTTCCTATGCAATCGATATAAACAACTGGAAGATATTGAACACAAATACTTAAAACAAAACAAGGCAGTCATTGCCGATTATCATATTTCCAAAAACATGATTTTTGCGAAACGTACGCTGCATCAAGATAAGTTTGATAAATATGAACAAATTTATCATATACTAACGAAAGATATGCCTGTTCCGAATATGATGATATACTTACATGCAAGTTTGGATACGATTTGGGAACGCATCAAACAGCGGGGTCGGGATATTGAACAAAATATGAAATCATCCTATCTGGCCCAGCTTGCACAGGACTATACCGATTATATGGATGAATTTGAGATACTTCATCCGGAGATTCCTGTCATTCGAATCGATGGGGATAAACTCGACTTTGTTAAACATCAGGATGATTTAAATGCCATTATTAAGCAAGTGGAGCGCCATCTTCACGGCAATCAGGCAATATCGAAACATTGAAGGAGCATACCAAACATGAATTTACGTGAAAAATATCTTATTCCGAATGACAGCATTATTACAATTGCCGGGACAGTGGGGGTTGGTAAATCCACGATGACCCAAGCGCTTGCGAATGCCCTTAATTTTAAAACTTCCTTTGAAAAAGTTGATACAAACCCGTATTTGGAAAACTTTTATGCTGACTTTGAGCGCTGGAGCTTTCATTTACAAATTTATTTTCTTGCTGAACGTTTTAAGGAACAAAAGAAAATATTTGAATACGGCGGTGGCTTTATACAGGATCGTTCCATTTATGAAGATACAGGGATTTTTGCCAAGATGCATTACGAAAATGGCACCATGTCGAAAACCGATTATGAAACGTATACCAATCTGTTTGAAGCCATGGTAATGACACCGTACTTTCCGCACCCCGATTTGTTAATTTATTTGGAAGGATCACTGGATGAGATTCTGGAACGAATTCACGACCGCGGACGGGAAATGGAGAAAAACACGCCTATTTCCTACTGGGAAGAAATGTACAAACGTTATCAAGACTGGATCAACAATTTCAATGCTTGTCCAATTTTACGCATTAATATTTCTGACTATGATTTATTGAAAAAGGAAAAATCCATCGAGCCCATCCTGGAAAAGATTGGGCATTTTATTCAACAGTCACGCCGATGGAAATCCAGGGAATTGATTAAGTAAAAGAAAACGGGGGATACGTAGCTATTCCTCGTTTTCTTATGCTAAATATTCTCTTTCCCTGCTGAATTCTTCGATAAACGGGGATGTTCCTATTATGATCAATATGATGCTCACACCTGTAACTGCAACCCATTTAATTGGAACATCGAAAATGGAGAGCGGTAAAATCGTAAAGCTAAATAAGGAAGAAAGGTTCATTCTCCACTGCGCCTTCGCTGTTATATAATTTACCTTACTGCAATAGGGACAACGTTTTTTGATACGAAACATTTTTCTAATGGAATTCCCATACGTCCATTTACGATGACAATGTTGACATGTGGGCATAATTGGTTCACCGCCTTTCACTTTGGCAGATAAGAAAGTATAAACTTTCTTATTCTGCATAAGAGCAACTAAGGCATTCGCCCAAAGGCTTGGCGAATGCCAAGTTTTCTAATATTATATTATATTTCACTAATAATTGCCATTATTCCAAGTAATAGTAGTCTACAAATTTACTAAAGCGTGATGTACATCACCGAAAAATTATAGCAATTTCGCTATAGTAAACATGATGATGAAATATGGAGGGAAAAACGGATGGCTACTATTCGGATGGAAAATGAGCGTGATATGGTTCTTGAAGCTGATTTACCCGATTTGCAAACCCTTATTGATGAAGCAACACGAGATTTCGATCACTATAAGGATGAAATTGCCATAATCTATGAGAAAATGCCAAAGTTTGATTATAAATATTTCTGTTTCTATGCTTACTCTACATATCGCTTGCTGGAGACGGCAATGGATTTTGACACAAGCGATGTCGGCCATTTTCGGCTCGAAGCACCAGATGAATTCTATTATGCATTTTACGGGATGATCGCGACGTTACATACACAGGGAGCAACTGTGGAAAATTAAGTTGTTGGTAGTAAAAGTGGCTTTTCACCTACTTTGTAGAAAAAGAATATGTTCGATATTTATAATTGAGTAGCGTAAATGCTTGGGTAGATATAATTTATCCAAGCATTTTTTTGCTTGTACAGCTAAAATATCAAATCATTTCATAGCCACAACGAAGTAACGAACGAATCTGAAGGAAAAGTTGTCATTCCGGCACTCATCGAAGGCATGAGCGACCGAACCCAGAAGAAAAATCATCATTCGGACTCTCATCGAAGGCATGAGTGACCGAATGAAGATGAAAATCCAGCATTCGGGCTCTCATCAAAGGCATGAGTGACCAAATGCAGAAGAAAAATCATCATTCGGACTCTCATCGAAGGCATGAGTGACCGAATGCAGAAGAAAATCCAGCATTCGGGCTCTCATCAAAGGCATGAGTGACCAAATGCAGAAGAAAAAACATCATTCGGGCTCTCATCGAAGGCATGAGTGACCGAACGAAGATGAAAATCCAGCATTCAGGCTCTCATCAAAGGCATGAGTGACCAAATGCAGAAGAAAAAACATCATTCGAGCTCTCATCGAAGGCATAAGTGACCGTATGGAGAAGAAAAACTATGATTCGGGCTCTCATCGAAGACATGTGTGACCGAACCCAGAAGAAAAATCATAATGCAGAAGAAAAACTCGTTATTTCGCTTTTTATTTTAGTTTTTCTCCATTAATAGTAAACTACTGAGCCGCTTTTTTATCACTTCCACTTTTCCCCCAGCTCAATCGATCGTTTCCGGGCACTTTCCACACAGTCCATAACGGTTTGCTGAAAATCATTTGCTTCTAGTGTTTCAATTGCTGCCTGAGTCGTGCCACCCGGACTCGTGATTTTTTCCCTTAATACACTTGCTGGATCCCCGGAATGCTTTAACATTTCACCTGCCCCAATAATCGTTTGGGTAATCAATTGAATCGCCACCGCGTTATCCAACCCAGCTTTTAATGCCGCCTTTTCCATGGCTTCCACTAAATAATAAAAATAGGCCGGGCCACTTCCGGAAATTCCCGTTACTGTATGCATATCACCCTCGTCAACGATCGTAGTCAGACCGATCGTTTTAAAAAGTGATTCAGCAAGCTCAAGATCTGCTGCCCCGGCATTTTCCCCGGCAGTAATAGCTGTTGCCGAGAATCCAATGGAAGCCGACGTGTTAGGCATCGCCCGAACTACCGGTACATTCTCGCCGAGTCGTTCCGAAATAAATCCGGTAGCTATTCCAGCGACTACAGAAATAATCAGTTGATTTGGCTTTACATGTGATTTTACTTGATTAATTGCATCAACAATATCATACGGCTTTGTCGCAAGCATAATGATATCTGCTCCGTCAATTGCGTATTTCCTATCTGTTGTAACATCAATGTCATAGCGGTGTTGCAGTCCATCCAAACGCTCCCGATTATTTTTGTTCGTTGCAACGATTTGGCTGCTCATTAAAAATTGATTATGCAAAATCCCAGAAATAATCGATTCCGCCATCGAGCCAGCCCCTACAAAACAAATCTTCTCAACCATTTTCAGCACCTCTCGCTTTTTAATCTAAATTCAAAAAGACCTCCATACGCCCTAACATTAAGGACGGATGGAGGTCTATCCGCGGTACCACCTAATTTGACACAAAACGTGTCCAGCTCTTATTTATAACGCATCAACTGCGGTCAGATTTTGTTCTAACGACTCCCAGGTAGGTTCGCAATTTTAGCTGCCGATGGAATCTTTCAGCCGGTGAATTCCAATCTCTTTCGGGCTAATAAATTGTTACTGGCCTGTTCTTCATCTTTTTTATATAGATATTTTTATGTAATATACGCTGTAAATCAGAAAATGTCAAGGACTTATTTCGGAAAATTCCTTCGTATTCATATTTATATGACAACGCTTGGCTGAAGTTTTCTTGCCCCCACCATGCTATCACTTTAACGCTTTAAAGCAGTGGGGACTGCCCCATGATTAGTAGTTGCGTTCGATGGTGAAGTTTGTTTTGTCTCCGCGGAAGTAGGAGCGGGAGAATTCTACTTTGTTTCCTTTTTTGTCTTCCGCGATGGTTTCCATGTAGAAGCAGGGCATACCTTCTTCACAATTCAAGTGTTTGCTTGTCCGTTCATCTGCCAGTGCAATTTCGATCGTTTCCGTTGTTTTGGCAATGCGTACATCAAAATTATCGGACAGGGATGCGTACAAGGATGATTCCGCATGTTTTCGCGCAATCCCCGGTGCTACATCCCATGGAATGTAAGCAATCTCGTATTGCGTCGGTTCTCCATCGGCTTTGCGAACCCTTTCAATCCGTTGAATGGGTGCATTGACGAAGACATCCAGTAAATGTTGCAACATGTCATTTGCCGGTATGACCGATATGTTGACCAAACTGACAATGCCTTTTTTCCCCTGCACCGCAATCTGATCACTGTAGCGCTTGATGGTATTGGAAAGCGCCTGCTTCACTTTTTGCTCTGCAACGAATGTCCCTTTCCCTTGTATTCTGCTTAAATAACCTTCCAGCGTTAATTGGTTCAGTGCTGTACGAACCGTAGTCCTGCTGACATCAAAGTCTTTGCAAAGGTCAAGTTCTGTCGGTATTTTTTCTCCTGGCATATATTTTCCGGCTTTAATTCGATCCAGCAGCTCTTCCTTAATATATGCATGTAAAGATTGCGATTTTTCCATATGCTGACTCCTTCAATTATTCAATACCTTTAGTGTACAGGATAATACAAATACTGACAACTGGGTCCTATTTGTTATTATAATTATAAATACAGTTTGAGAAAGGTGTGGATATTGTTATATTTGTATGGTACATTATTTATAAAGGTAGGTACAAATTTAAACTATTACAGCTAGTTATCTTTTCTAGCCAATCAAGGCGGATCAAATAATAATAATGAAAACGCAATTATTGATGCCAGGAAAAGATGTACAGCTAAGGAGAGAACCGTTATGTCATTAAAAGTAGTCGTTATTGGTGGAGGATCAAGCTATACACCAGAAATTGTTGAGGGAATGATCCGCCGGCATAATTCGTTTCCTGTAACAGATATTGTACTCGTCGATATTGAGGCAGGAAAAGAAAAACTTGAAGTCGTTGGTCAACTGGCTGCCAGGATGATAGAAGCAGCCGGCAAAGCCATTCGTCTATCATGGACACTTGATAGAAAAAAAGCCTTGGAAAATGCAGATTTTGTTTCTACACAAATTCGAGTGGGCGGCTTGAAAGCACGCGCATTGGATGAAAGAATTCCGCTGAGTCATGGCTACATCGGGCAGGAAACCAACGGAGCCGGGGGAGCATTCAAAGCATTCCGCACTATTCCTGTATTGATGGACATCGCAAAAGACATCCACAATATTTGTCCGGATGCCTGGATGATCAATTTTACGAATCCCGCGGGCATGGTAACAGAAGCATTACAAAAGCATGCGATGCACAAAAAAGTGATAGGTGTGTGCAATATTCCGTATAACATGCGTCATTCCGTGGCGGAAATACTAGATGTGGATCCAGCAAACGTCCGGATTGAATTTGTTGGCATGAATCACTTTGTTTTCGGAAAAAACATCTTTGTCAAAGGCGTCAATCGGACAGCGGAAGTCTTGGAAAAACTGGCAAGTGACAACTTGGACTATTCGCCGGCCAATATCGTTAACATTGGGTGGTCGAAAACGTTTATTGAAGCTACCAAGCTTTTGCCAAGTCCATATCATGAGTACTATTTTCATACAAAAGAAGTTTTGCAGAAAGATATCAAGTCCTTTGAAGAACACGGCACTAGAGCAGAAGTTGTGCAGCAATTGGAGGAATCCCTGTTTGATTTATATAGAAATCCCGATTTGCGTATGAAACCGAAAGAATTGGAACAAAGAGGAGGTGCTTATTATAGCGATGTAGCCTGCAGTCTGATGGATTCAATTTATAATGACAAGGGGGACATCCAAACCGTCAACACGAGAAACAATGGTGCCATTTCCGATTTTGCCGATGAATCCGTGATTGAAGCGAACTGCGTCATCAGCAAGGATGGCCCTAAGCCCCTGGCTATCGGAAAGTTGCCATATCAAGTGAAGGGCGCCATTTTGCAAATGAAAGCTTTTGAAGAATTGGTTATCCAGGCAGCCATCACTGGAAACTACGAAGATGCGTATCTTGCATTTATTATGAATCCGCTGATAGCTGACGAGAGAGACAGTAAAGTGCTCTTAGATGAATTATTAGCAGCACATCAGGCATATTTACCACAATTTCAAAAATAAAGGGGAATGAAGGCTCAGTAACAATTTGGCGGGATCGTACCGAAGACAGCTTGTGGGGTATATTGCTACAAGTGAAGAAGTTGAAGATAAGGAGGGGAGTTAGACATTGAACTTACTATCAAAACGTCAAAAGGATATTGTTTTACTTTTATCCAGGATTAAACACCCAATCACATCAGAATGGATGGCAAAAGAATTAGGTGTTAGTGATCGTACAATACGAAATGACATCAAACAAATTCAACGAGACTCGGAATCAGTCGGTTTTTCTGTCCAATCAATTAGAGGGAAAGGATACCTGCTACATATACGGAGTCAAGAGCATTTTATGCCTTCACATCAACAATTAACAAGTGAAAACGATGTTATATCAGGCCACTTTGCTAACCAAAATAATCGGGTTCTTTATATACTAGGCCGTCTGTTATTAGAAAAGAATTTTATTAAGCTGGAAACCTTTACCAATGAAGTCTTTGTCTCCATGTCGACCATCCATAATGACATTAAAATTGGCAAAGAATTACTGGAAAAATATCATTTGAAATTAACAAACCGTCCCCACTATGGATCAAAAGTTGAAGGCGACGAATATATGAAGCGTTTATGTTTATCCAATTTACTAATCAGTCGTGGTCAGGATGCATTTCATAAAAGCGAATCTTTACAACTTATTGATCAAGAAGCATTTGCAAATATTAAAGAAATTTTAATAAAAAGGGTCAATCAGTATCAGATCGATATGTCTGATATATCTCTGGAAAACTTGGCCACACATATAGCAATTGCATGTAAGAGGATTGAAAAAGGATTTTTCATTGATAAATCAGACGATGTTTTAACTGATGATGAATATCCTTTTGAAAAAAATGTAGCGAAAGAAATTATTAAAGACGTTGAAAACTATACAGGATTAACCTTTCCAAATACAGAAACGGATTATATCATTGTCCATTTATTAGGCACAAAACTTTTACGTAAGAAGGAATTAATTGAATTTAGTGAGTTTGATGAAGTGGGTACCATCGTAAACTGTATGCTTGAAAGACTAAGGACGGAACTAAATTGGGATTTAAGTATGGATGATGAATTTATCCAAGCAATAACTTTACATATTCGTCCGGCTATGAACCGTTTGCGGTACAAAATGAACATTCGGAATCCTCTATTAAATGATATTAAGAAAAAATATCCAACTGCATTTGAAGGGGCAATTATTGCTAGTAAATGTATAGAGGAATATTTACAAATTGAAGTTATTGAACATGAAATTGCCTACATTGCCCTTCATATTGTTGTAGCATTAGAGCGAATGGAATCAGAAAGGAAGAAGAAGAAAAAAGTAATTATCGTCTGTGCAACAGGTGTCGGAAGTGCAAGATTACTTTATTATCGCTTAAAAAAATTTTTTGAACAAGAAATTGAGATAATGGATACGATTAACTATTATAATTTAGCATCGCATGACTTATCGACCATTGATCTAATTATAAGTACAATCCCTATACAAGAAAATTTCAAGATACCTGTTCAAATTGTCAATACTTTCCTAGAGAGAAAAGACATCGACTCCATAAAAAAATCTATTTCCGAGAATGAAAATGAAATTGAAACTTATTTACAACCTTCCAGAATTTTTCTTCAGCAGGACTTGCTTGATAAAGAAAGTGTCATTAAATTTCTGTGCGGCGAATTATATAAACAAAAGCTTGTACAGAAAGATTATGTAGACCTTGTCTTGAAAAGAGAAGCTGCAGCTCCAACCAGTTTTGGAAATTTAGTGGCCGTCCCACACCCCATAACGCCTGTCACAAACAAAACATTTTGGACGGTGTGCACATTACAACAGCCAATTCAATGGTATGACCAGCAAATGGTACAATTTATCTGTTTGTTAAATATTAAAAAAGGTTCTCAAGGAGATTTAGATCGAATGTTTAAAAAACTGATTTCAATCACTGAAAATAAATCACTCATCCAAAAATTGATTGAGAGTAACACAGTAGAAGAGCTGATTGAAACGTTAAAAAATGACATTACATGACTCTGGACACAAAGCGGGTGATCAGGTGAAAATTAAAAATCTTATAGTAACGAGGCTACCAGGCATTTATTATGGGACTAGTTTTGGGAAACGAAAATATCGCTCACTTTACGTTTTTTCCTTTAATAAAGGAAAAAGTTTAAACGGAAAACTAAATCACTTTCATATAAAATAATAATATAGAATGTAAAAATTACCATTCAATAGGAGGGAGAAAAATAGTAAATATCGGCATATCTATATACCCTGCAAAAACTACTTTTGAACATGATAAAGAATATCTTGATCTTGCCAGGAAATATGGTTTCACTAGAATTTTCACAAGCTTATTAGAAATTGATGGAGATGCAGAAGCAGTTATTAATAAATTCAAAAAAATAATTGATTATGGCAATTCAATCGGGATGGAAACGATTTTGGATATCAACCCTGGATTATTTAAACAACTAAATACCAATTATGATGATCTCGGCTTCTTTAAAGATTTAGGGGCTGCAGGAATTCGTTTGGATATTGGCTTTACTGGGTTGGAAGAAGCTCAAATGACAAAGAATCCATATGATTTGAAAATCGAAGTAAATATGAGTAGTGGCACAAAATATATTGAAAATATTTTAAGTTACCATCCAAAAAAGAAAAATTTTTGCGCATCACATAACTTTTATCCACAAAAATACTCAGGTATTTCACAGTCTCATTTTGAAGAGACGACAGCTCTGTTTAATAAACATAATATTCATACAGCAGCTTTTGTTTCTTCACAAGCAGGCACATTCGGACCATGGCCAGTTCAAACAGGCTTATGTACATTAGAACAGCATCGAAACTTAAATATACAAACTCAGGTTACTCATTTTCGGTTAATGGATACAATTGATGATTTATTAATTGGCAATGCTTATGCAAATGAAGGAGAATTAAAAGCAATGTCAGAAGCATTTTTTAGTCCGCATCCAAATTTCGAAATTGAATTAATCGATGGTCTCTCTGATATAGAAAAGAAAATAATTCTCGATGAGATTCATCTATATAGAGGGGATCGCTCAGAATATATGATTCGTTCCACTTCCACAAGGATTAAATATAAAAATGAAAGTATTTTAGCACATCATACGGAACCGATCAAAAAAGGTGATATTTTAATTTGTAATGATGACTTTGGTCAATACAAAGGGGAAACCCAAGTCGCTTTAAAAGATATGGAAAACGAAGGAAATCGAAATGTAGTTGGGCGTCTTAAACAAGACTCCATCTTTTTATTGGATTACATAAAGCCGTGGTCAACATTTACGCTTTCATGATCGTTTTTTAGTCTCCTTTTACACTTTTCCGTTAGTAAACGGAAAAAATATAACATAACATGAAGCGGTTTCATGGTAAAATAAACATGTTGGAACTAATATAATCCAAACTTGAGGGGGATGGGTATGAAAAACATTATGTTGGTATGCTCAGCAGGAATGAGCACAAGTCTGTTAGTAACAAAAATGCAAAAAGCAGCCGAATCCAGAAATATTGAAGCAGATATCTTTGCAGTTTCCGCTTCAGAAGTTGATAATACGATGGAAAAGAAGAGCATTGATGTATTATTACTGGGTCCACAAGTTCGTTATATGAAAGCTAAATTTGAAACCAAACTGAAAAGCAAAAATATTCCTATTGATTCCATCAACATGCAAGATTATGGACTGATGAACGGTGAAAAAGTATTAGAACATGCCCTAAATCTAATTGACAATAAATAATTTCATCTTTTACATTCTTTTTATGGGGCATATCAACTTAATTAGTTAATACGCCCCCTATATGTAAAGCAAGAAAAATGAATTAATAAATGCAAAAGTTTAGTGGATCTGTCCAAACAAAAATGAAGGTTTCTCTTCCTGTTATCCCTCTTTTAACGGCTGTAGGATCCCATTTAAAGATTCTTAGGTTACTAGGTGGTACGGTTCTGGAATTATTGGCACCCTAGTTTGGTAAGTCTTAAATTAGCTGATTATTTTATTTGTGAAGAGAAAACAGGAAGAAAAATAATATAGCCAGGTGCATTAATTGATTTTCAATAGGTCAGCTTTTTAAGAATAAAGTTAGAAATGAATTATACTACTCCAAGAAGGTTGTGCAATAAAAATGGTTGATGAAAGTTTAAATACGATTGCTTTTCAAATTATTAGTAACGTTGGATCAGCAAAAAGTTTAGCAATGGAAGCCCTTTATGCGGCAAAGCGTAGTGATTTTGCTCTGGCAGAAGAAAAATTAGTGGAATCAAAGAAATATTTTGTTGAAGGACATAAAGTACATGCTTCCTTAATTCAAAAAGAAGCTGCTGGAGATAAAGTTGAATTTTCCTTACTCTTTATGCATGCGGAAGACCAATTGATGAGTACAGAAACGATTACTGAATTAGTTAAAGAAATGATTGAAATGTATAAAAAAATCGTGGAATGATAAAAAGTATTATCTGATTTAAAGGGATCATTACCATACCACTTGGTAATGATCCTTTTTTTAAAAGTAAAGTATATAATTTTTAACGATATTAATTCATGATCAAGAATGGCCATGTCCAGCTCCAGCGCCCAGCGGCTAGTGTGCAACACCCGCCTCCGTACGATAAAGAAGACTTGCCGATTGGTGAAACCAGAGGCTTAGTCGCACTTATACCCTTGTGGTGAAAGTCAACATCGGTTCGCTTCCAGCTCACCGTGTTTCCTTTATCTCCTTCGGTAGGAATGTTCGGTTAAAACCGCCGCTTTGCGCGGCAACACCGAACCACCCACGTTGCGCGGGCGCAGCACATACACCGCTAAACGGGCGCTTGCGCTTTTCTTACGGGTACCGAACTGACCACTTGTGAAAAAACAACCATCATGAAAAAAGTGATTAAGAGGCATTCTATTCCTCTCAACCACTTTTTTTGGCTCCATTTAAATAAGAAGCTTCTATTTGTTTAAGCATTTCTTTAAATCTTCTTTTTTTCAAGGGAGACCAAACAATGCCGATAAACGCATCATTTAATTTTTGAAGATAGCCAAAGGATTCCATTTTTTCAGTATAGTGCAATTGACAACTCTCTTCCGTAAGTGGACGAATCTTATAGGCTACTATAAAATCATTTTTATTGCTGGTTGTTCGATACTGATAGGAATTATTTTTGGTGACTTCTTCAATCCGAACCGTAGCTTTGGAATTTTTTGAGAACGTCTTGACATACTCGAACCCTGTCAATTGTTTTTCCGATACTTTTTTTCCCGTTTGGGAATGGATATCAGATAAAACGGAATCTATAATCGTCTTGTAAAAAAATTCAACCGGCACATTCATTTTTCTTACTATTTCCATTAGGTTCACCTAATCTTTTTCCTTTTTATTCTTTTTCTTCTTTTCCTTCTTTTCCTTAAAAACAATAATTGTACCAACTATAATAAGAAATAATGCAGTGGTCATATTAAGGATATCGTACTTCCCTGTTTTGGCATTTGCGCTAAATAATAATAGGAGACAGCCGATGCTAAGAAGAAATAAACCTCCTTTAGCCATGTTAATCATCCTTTTTTATTTAGCAGGGGAAGAACGGAAATAAAGAACCGAACCCCACGGCTGATTTTTTATAGCTGACTTTGCCAGTTTTGCTGCTTTTTCCAAATCATTTGCGTTTGTTTCAAAATAAAGATTGATACCTTTTTTGTCCTTGAAGGAAAATTGAGTCCCCTCTTCACTATAGTTGTTCAATAATTCAATGATTTTGTCTTGTTGGACAGCGGAGCTGATTTCAATCATTTTTTCGACTCCTTTCCTTATGATAAAGAAGGGTGGCCGCTTCACGATGGAAGTGGCCTCTTAATTCGCGTATTTCTGATCGTCATGTTCTGTTTCTTCTCCCAAGGCTGGATCCATCTTGTTTGCAGCAATAACGAATGGAATCCAGATGGCAAACGAAACAAGCATAGCAACTAATGTGACAATTGGTGCACGCCAGTCTGCTCCTGTAGCCAGGAAGGATAACAAGAACGGTGGAGTAACCCAAGCCACTGCTACAGAAACTGGCGCAACCAGTCCCAATATCGTCGCAAAGTAGCCGATGGAAACGGATACCACTGGTGCAAGCAAGAATGGAATGAACATAATTGGGTTTAACACAATTGGTAAACCGAACATGATTGGTTCATTGATATTGAAAACTCCAGGTCCGACAGACAAATTGGCAACCGTCCGGTAGTCTTTCCGTCTGGAGAAGATTAGTAAAGCAATAATCAAAACAATCGTTCCGCCGGATCCACCATACCAAGCATAAGCGTCAAAAGATCCGCGAACCCAATGATATCCTTCAGCAATTACCAATTCTGCACCACCTTGGTGGAACAGCCTAACGTTTTCTAATTGGGCAACACCAAAGACGCCTTCCAAGATTGGCGCAAGAACGTTCGGTCCATGGATTCCAAAGAACCAGAACAATTGAACGAATAGGGCAACCAGAATAACTGCTCCAAATCCTTGAGATAGTCCAAGAAGTGGCAGAGCAATTGTTTTTTGTAACCAATCTAAGAAAGTCATATCTGGTACTATCTTAGAGAATACGAAATAGAAAATAGCAATAACATATAGAGCAACAGTTGCCGGAATGATCGATGCAAAAGCTTTGGAAACAGCTGGTGGAACGGATTCCGGCAACTTAATAGTTAAATCTTTTAACATCAATTTAACAAATATCATGGTAGCAACAAAACCAATAATCATTGCAGTAAAGAAGAGATTGGCGTCCAGGTTGCTCAATGGGAGCCAGCCATATCCTGCCGCTGTAATGTCTGTTGCAGTTGCGGACCACCCGGCTTCGTTGATGGCATCTACAGTAGCCTGGTCCAAATTCAATCCTGTAATTCCACCGGTGAAAGAGAACGTAATCCCGGCAATCGTAGCAGCTGTTGAAACAATTCCTCCCGATAATTCATTCACACCGTAAGCTCTTGCAATATTATACCCCCACGAGAACACAAAAATCAAACCGGCAATTGCAAGCGTTCCATTCCATACATACCCATTAACCGTAATAATTTCTTTAATGACTGGAATGGTATTTCCATCATATCCATCGATGAATTGTGGCGGTAGATCCCGTATAAGTGCATTAATCATAACTGCTACAGACCCAGCCATCGTTGCCGGAAGCGTTCCGATAAATGCATCTCTTAAAGCAACTAGATGCTTTTGACCTCCAAGTTTACTTGCAATCGGAAGAAAATACTTTTCCAACCATGCAGTTAAAAATTGCATTAGAATACCCCCTTACATAGAATTTTTTAATGACATGTTATAAATCTAAACACTTGTTTAAAGCAGAGCGTACTTTGTCTTAAATATCCCTTGTTATATTTCAATTGCACCCCCAATGTTTGGTTTATATTGGTTCTAACATGTTTATTTTAACATGAAAGCGCTTAATGTTATGTTATATTTTTTCCGTTTACTAACGGAAAAGTGTAGAAGGAAACTAAAAAACGATCATGAAAGCGTAAATATTGAAAGATTGAGTCTCTTTTATGATACCCAACAACATTTCAGATTTCCTTCGTTTTCTATATGTTTAAAGCGACTCCTTTGTAGTGACCAAAGTCATCATTATAAATTAAAAAATCATCTGTTTGGCTGGTTCAAACGCAATCTGTAAGAGCACATCAATTTTCGGCATTTCGGCATGGAAGGGATTTTTCACCTTTTTGCTAAGTTCTGCGGTTTCGGTGCTGGTAGTATTGGGCGTCATTTACGCTATTGTTTGATGCACTAGAGGAAAGGGGAAGTCTGCAGTTTTTTTGGTTTGCTTCAAAGCAAGTGGAGAGGAAAACGCGCATCGTTTTTTCAAGTTACAGGAAATTATAAAATTCGGGCTGTAGAAATCTATGGTGCTGATTTTCCACACTGACTAAGGCAATGGAGGAGGGACTTTTTAACCCTCTTTCCACACTATTTTCCGATTACTCAAAAAAAATAAAGCTGCTACAAAAGTAACGGCTTTATTTTTATCTCCAAATTTTATGCGCTAATTTACAAATGGAGGAGGTAGAGGGATTCGAACCCCCGCGCGGTTTGACCCGCCTGTCGGTTTTCAAGACCGATCCCTTCAGCCAGACTTGGGTATACCTCCGCAATCGACAAGATATAATATACCATGCTCCATAATAGCTTGTCAAACGGAAATATACATTATTTAGCATGAAGTTTTGGTTACGTTTTAATCGACTTTTAGCACGATTTTACCAATGTTTTTATTTTCCTCCATATGTCGATGTGCTTTTTGAATGTCCTCGAATGGGAAAGTATGATCGACAATAGCTTTTAATTTATTTTGTTTAAATAAAGGTATTGCTTTTCGACTAAATTCCTCTGTTAAGGCTTTTTTATAGGAATCACTTCTTGGTGTTAGTAACGTACCCTTTAGATGGATTCTCTTCGCCAGGAGTGACATTAGGTCTACCTTCTCTACCTCTGATCCTCCCAGCACACCAATTAGTACCCAGCGACCATCGATTGCAATGCTTTTCAGGTTTTGCTCCCAATAGGAGGCACCAACAAAATCAAGTATGACATGTGCCCCATGATTGTTGGTTGCTTTTAAGACTTCCTCAGCAAAGCGTTGTTCTTTATAGTTTATGCCAATATCCGCGCCAAGCGAACGACAAAAATCCAATTTTTCCTGTGAGCCTGCTGTCGTAATAATTTTTGCATTGGTTAATTGTTTTGTTAATTGGATAGCTGCGGTACCAACCCCACTGCCGCCCGCATGGATGAGAACGGTATCCTGATTCGTTATATTACCCAACCAAAATAACGTCTGATAGGCAGTTAGAAATACCTCTGGAATAGCAGCAGCTTCTGCATAAGACAAATTTTCAGGAATCTTTATCGCCCGATCTGCAGGCATCACCGCATACTCAGCGTACCCCCCGCCATTTACCAGACCCATCACTCGGGTACCAACCTCTATATCCGTTCCTTCTGCAGCTTTCTCAACTTCCCCGGCAACTTCTATGCCCAGAATCGGATTATTCATATATCCGGATTTGCCTTCTCGTGTCATAATATCGGTACGATTTATTGCAGAGGCTTTTACCTTTATTAACAATTCGCCGCTTTCTAATGCCGGTTTAGGAAATTCTTGAAATTGTAATTGTTCCGCGCCACCAGGTTGATTGACCACAACTGCTTTCATCACATTTGCTCCTTATCAGCTATTTAGAATGAAATTAATATTTTACATGCTACTGCAAAAAATAGATACAAGCAACTAATTGATATTAATTTCGATTAATAATGGACTATCCTTACCCAAGAGATTAAAATAGAAAGTAATTTGCATGCTCTGAGGTGACTTATATGAGTACTCTAAACGAACGTTTGGCGACACAATCTGCAACCAAAAGCTTTTTTCAATACTTTATCCCGACACTTCTCGGCATGATGCTGATGTCGATAAATGTTGTCGTTGATGGCATTTTTGTAGGGAATGGGGTAGGGTCTGTTGCACTCGCGAGTGTGAATGTGGCGGTACCCGTTTTTTCCATTATTATTTCCATTGCCCTGCTTATTGGAGTAGGAGGCGGAACATTATATTCCATGGCAATGGGAGAGGGAAACCAAAAACAAGCTCAAGGGCTATTTACTATTTCGTTTATCTTTCTAACACTTGTTACAGTAATTATCGCCCTGATCAGTTATGTAAATATGGATGCACTTGCCAATCTATTTGGAGCAAATGAAGAAACACTTCCATATACAGTTGATTACATGAGAATATTACTAATTTTTTCGGTGATTCTTGCCTGGGAAAACTTTTTCAGTATTTTTGTACGAAATGATGGTGATCCACAGCTTGCGATGATTGGCTTGGTTGTTTCGGCACTACTCAATATTGTGCTTGATTACTGGATGATCTTTATCCTCAATTGGGAAGTAACAGGAGCAGCGTTAGCAACAGTAATCGCAACTTTTGCGGGTCTTGTCGTCTATTTGTTTCATTTCTTTAAAAAAGATTCCGGTTTAAAATTTATCAGGACAAAATGGAACATGCAGCATATAAAACAAATTAGCGCCATTGGTATGCCTAGCTTTTTGTCTGAAGCAGGGACAGGTGTTTTTGTAATGGGCTATAATATTGCAATCGCCTATTACGCTGGTACAACAGGACTTGCTGCTTTTTCCGTTATTAACTATTTGCACACGTTTATGTTTTTGGCATTTATCGGTATCGGCCAATCGATTCAACCAATGATCAGCTTTTATTATGGAGCCAAACAATTTAACTCGATTAAGGAAACCGTGAAAGTTGCTGAAATAACCGGACTTGCACTTGGCGTATTATTTTTGGGCATTGGTTATATTGGTGCTGACTTCCTTGTATCGATTTTTGGTGTGGCGTCCTCGGAAATCGCTGAACTTGCCGCCAAAGGAATCAAATTATTTTTCCTTGGTTATTTGTTTATGGGGACAAATTTCATTTACATGACTTATTATCAATCAATCGGCTATGTCCGTCCTTCTGTAGGTATCACGTTATTCCGTGGCTTTATTCTGTTAATAGGAATGCTGTTTATCTTGCCGCTCTTATTTGGAACGACGGGAATTTGGCTTGCATTGCCAGTAGCGGAAGGAATGGTTGCAATAACATTAATGGTTTTTGCTCGGAATAGCGTCATGCGTAGAGGATTGAGCTCGCGGGGATTTTAAGATAAAATCCCAGGTCCTATTAAAACCTGGGATTTTAGTTTGGTTACCTAATAACTTTCTTTCCAGCCATATACGGCTGCAATACTTCTGGAAGAGCAACAGAGCCGTCTTCCTGCTGGTAATTTTCCAAAATAGCTGCGACAGTACGACCAATTGCCAGGCCAGATCCGTTTAGCGTATGAACAAATTCCGGCTTTCCTTTTTCTTCACGGCGGAAGCGAATTCCTGCACGTCTTGCCTGGAAATCTTCAAAATTGGAGCAAGAAGAAATCTCCCGGTACGTTTCCTGTGTTGGAATCCATACTTCGATATCATATTTTTTCGCAGCGGTAAAACCTAAATCTCCCGTACACATGCTCATAACTCGATATGGAAGTTTTAACAGCTGCAGTACTTTTTCCGCGTGGCCTGTTAACATTTCTAATGTATCATACGAATCTTCCGGTTTTACAAAGTGAACAAGCTCTACTTTATTAAATTGGTGCTGACGAATCAAGCCACGGGTGTCTCGTCCGGCAGATCCTGCTTCAGAACGGAAACTTGTACTAAATGCGACATATTTTTTCGGCAGATCTTTTACCTTTAAAATATCATCCCGGTGATAATTGGTTACTGCCACCTCAGCAGTTGGATTCAGGAAATAATCCCATTCTTCAAGCTTAAACGCATCTTCTTCAAATTTCGGTAATTGTCCTGTACCGGTCAAGCTTGTGCGGTTGACAATATATGGTGGCAGCATTTCCTCATAACCATGTTCATCGGCGTGCAGATCCATCATGAAATTGAGCAAGGCACGCTCCAATCGGGCACCCACACCTTTATAAAAAACAAATCTGCTGCCAGTAACTTTTGCTGCAGCTTCAAAATCAAGGATTTCCAAATCTGTAGCGATATCCCAATGTGCCTTTGCTGCAAAACCAAACTCGGGAATTACGCCCCATTTACGCACTTCTACATTATCATCCTCATCTTCCCCAACCGGAACGCTTTCATGCGGAATATTCGGAATGGAGAGCATAATCTGGGAAAGTTTCGCTTCAATTTCCTTTAGTTCCGTATCGAATGCTTTAATTTGTTCGCCAACTTCGCGCATTTCTTTAATAACAGCGTCAGCATCCTTTTTCTCCTTTTTCAGGGCAGCTATTTGCTGGGACGTTTCGTTCCGTTTCGCCTTTAATTTTTCTGTCTCAGAAATTAATTCCCGACGTCTCGTATCAAGCTCTCCGAATTTCGCAAGCTCCGATAAATCCTCACCGCGATGGGTTAATTTCCCCTTTACCTCATCAAAATTATTACGTAAATACTTCATATCAAGCATTGTTCAATTCCTCCTTATTTTCCTTACAAATCAAAAAACTCCCATCCCTGAATGTAGGGACGAGAGTCTATTCCCGCGTTGCCACCCTTGTTGAAGAAAAAATCTTCCGGCTCCAATACATTAACGGTTATTAACCGGGCTTACCTACACATTTCAGTAAACCAGCTCAAGGATGGATTCACAGTATTCCTGTATCGATTTACACCAGCCATCGACTCTCTTTAGCATTACACACTGTTACTATTTCCTGTCATTACTTTTACAACGATCCTATGTTACCTAAATCATAGCTAATATAGCTTTAAGAAGCAAGTGTTTTTATAGATTGTTCCACCATTTCAACAAAATATTCCATAAATCGGTTATCATCGGTTAATTCCGGATGAAAAGCAGTACAAATATAATGCCCTTGTTTAGCTGCAACTATTTTATCATCATATGTTGCCAAAATCTCCACATCGGACCCAGCCTCTAAAATATATGGTGCCCGGATAAATACGGCATTAAAATCGTTAGCAACGTGGACAATCGGAAGGTCTGTCTCAAAGCTTGCAACCTGACGTCCAAACGCATTTCTGGCTACTTTCATATTCATTAACCCCAGGTGTGCTTCCTGACCATCGATTTCTTTTGCCATCAAGATTAAGCCTGCACAGGTACCAAAAATCGGTTTTCCCGTTTCACCGAACTGCTGAATTGCCGAGAAAAAACCATAGCTATCAATAAGTCTGCGCATTGTCGTACTTTCCCCGCCGGGCAAAATGAGCCCATCGATTTCTGCAAGCTGCTCTTTCCGCTTTATTTCCATAGCTTTTGCACCTGCAGCTTCAATCGAGCGAATATGTTCACGTACGGCACCCTGCAATGCAAGTACACCAATCGTTATCATTGTCATTCCTTCTTTCTATTCACTGCGATCCTGCATGCGGTCCGCTGCTGAAAGAGTACTCATTTCAATTCCTTTCATTGCCGTACCGAGACCTTTGGAAAGCTCTGCGATCAATTGATAGTCTTTGTAATGGGTCGTTGCTTCCACAATCGCTTTTGCAAACTTTTCCGGATTGTCCGATTTGAAAATACCAGATCCGACAAATACGCCGTCTGCTCCGAGCTCCATCATCAACGCAGCGTCACTTGGAGTGGCAATTCCACCAGCCGCAAAGTTAACAACCGGCAGGCGACCTTCTTCCCGGATTTGTAATAAGAGTTCGTACGGTGCACCGATTTCTTTTGCATATGTCATTACCTCATCTGCTGACATTGCCGTAAGCTTACGGATTTCAGACTGAACCTGACGCATATGGCGAACAGCTTCAACGATATTTCCTGTTCCAGGTTCTCCTTTCGTCCGCAGCATGGACGCCCCTTCACCAATCCGGCGGGCAGCCTCACCCAAATTGCGGCAGCCGCAAACAAATGGCACCGTATAATCCGATTTTTTCAGGTGGAAAACCTCATCTGCTGGCGTCAGAACTTCACTTTCATCAATGTAATCAACACCCATTGCTTCTAAGACACGTGCTTCAACAATATGGCCAATTCGAGTTTTTGCCATAACCGGAATGGTTACTGCGTTTAAAACTTCTTCCGTAATGGTTGGATCTGCCATACGAGCGACACCGCCTGCAGCACGAATGTCCGATGGAACACGTTCTAATGCCATAACCGCAACTGCCCCTGCTTGTTCAGCTATTTTTGCTTGCTCGGCATTGACAACATCCATGATAACGCCGCCTTTTTGCATTTCTGCCATTCCACGTTTTACACGATCAGTACCAGTGTTTCCCATAAAAATTCCCCCTCTTGTAAACTTTCTATCTCATTTTAATACCTAAAACCAGCCTTTTACCGTATCAACAATCGTGGAGAACAGATTACTGAAAAACGCACCGATGGATCCGAGTAACAGCATGAACCAATTGTCTTTTTCCACAGCCTCGGTCGTAACAATATCAACTGTATCATTAGCATTGGCGTCAAAAATATAGCCATAGTCGTTTTTGCCTTTGAAAACTACTTCGGCCGTACCTATTTTTTCACCCTTTTTAACCGGAGCCTTCAATTCCCCATTTTTATTCAGTTTATCTTTATTGATATGATAGTTTATTGTGTATTTTTTCTCTTCCCCATTTTTAAGAGGGACTTTTACTGCTTTATTTGTTGCAATTTCAACTGTATCCGCTTTTCCTTTTGCGACTGGAAGAGTCTTGTTATCTTTTAATTGATACCCTTTGGCAAATAACTCTTTCGTTTGGAAATTTTGAAAACCATAATCAAATAATTTAGCAGTTTGCTTAAAACGTGCTTCGTCACTTTTTGTTTTCATAACTACGGAAATGAGACGCTGGCCATCCCGTTCTGCTGTTCCGGTAAAACAATAACCAGCAAGGTCGGTGTAGCCGGTTTTTAGTCCATCTACACCTTCGTAATAAAATTGTGTAAGTGAACTTGCATCCTTTTTATCATGTGACAGCATCCAGTTCCAATTTCGAATTGTCTGATCCTCAAACGTCGCTTCTGGAATACTGGAAATTTCCAAAGCTTTCGGATAATCATTAATTAAATTATACGCCAGTAATGCAGCTGATCTTGCGGACAATAAATTATTGGCATCCGGCTCCGTACCTTTCGGGTGATTTTTTCCTAAATCTTCGTTTGCTAATCCAGATGCATTAACAAACTTGTAATCAGGCAGACCCATTTCTTCCGCCTTTTTATTCATTAGTTTAACAAACTCACCTTCAGATCCTGCAATTAATTCAGCCAGTGCAATGGTTGTACCATTATCAGAATTGATCGCCATTGCTTCATAGAGCTGCTTTACCGTGTAATCCTTATTTTGTGTTAAACCTACACCTGAAAAAGTAGAATCCGCAGATATACTGTATGGATAGTCACTAATCTGTGTTGTTGTGTCCCAGCTGATTTGACCCTTTTCGATAGCTTCCCATACAAGGTATTCGGTCATCATTTTGGTCATACTAGCTGGAGGGAGTGCTACGTCAGGATTTTTCGAATAAATTATTTTTCCTGTTTCTGCATCAACCAAAATCGCTGATTCAGCGTCAATATCTACTGTTCCTGCTGCTTGTACAGAAAATGGCTGTACTAGTAACGATGTCATTACTACGAGCAATGCAAGTAATAGCGACATATTTCTCTGTAATTTGTATTTCACTTTCTCTACCTCCGCCTGAAAATAGTATGCATCTTTAGTATTTTACCATAAGAAAAGGTAAAAAAATAGACAGGGAATAGTCCCTATCTAGTAAAATTTTGTATAGGAAAACACTACTATTTTAAATTAAATTAGACAAACTCGGTGCCGGTTAACGAACAGGCCTATTTTATACAGAATAATTAGGTGCTTCCTTCGTTATTTGCACGTCATGCGGATGGCTTTCACGTAATCCTGCATTGGTAATACGAACAAATCTGGCATCCTCCCGTAAAGCCTTAATGGTTGGGGTCCCGCAATATCCCATACCTGCACGCAGCCCGCCAAGTAATTGATGAACCGTGTCAGCAAGTGGGCCTTTATACGCTACTCTTCCTTCAATACCCTCTGGAACAAGTTTTTTTGTATCTTCTGTTTCCTGGAAATATCGATCCTTTGATCCAGCCTTCATTGCACCAACAGAACCCATCCCACGGTATACTTTGTAGCGGCGCCCTTGGAAAATTTCCGTTTCGCCTGGGCTTTCGGAAACACCGGCAAACATACTGCCAAGCATGACGGCATGTGCACCAGCAGCAAGTGCCTTGACAACATCACCAGAATACTTAATACCACCGTCGGCAATTACCGCTACACCATATTGCGCTGCAGCCATTGCACAATCATTCACTGCCGTTATTTGCGGTACACCAACACCAGCAACGACCCTGGTTGTACAAATTGACCCTGGGCCGATTCCAACCTTCACAATTGTAGCACCAGCCTCAATCAAGGCTTTTGTTGCTTCAGCTGTCGCAACATTGCCAGCAATAATGTCCAAATCAGGGTAAGCTTTTCTTACGGCATGTAACTGATCCAATACACCTTTTGAATGACCATGAGCGGTATCAATAACAATTACATCAACACCGGCATCAACCAATTTTTCAATCCGTTTCATGCCATCCGCAGTTACACCCACAGCTGCACCTACCAGCAATCTTCCGTGTACATCTTTCGCAGCATTTGGGAACTCAATCGCTTTTTCAATATCTTTTATTGTAATAAGACCTTTAAGTATACCTTCATTATCAATTAAAGGAAGTTTTTCTATTTTATGGTGCTGGAGAATGTTTTCTGCCTCATTAATCGTTGTACCAACAGGGGCCGTAACAAGATTTTCACTTGTCATCACATCTTTAATCAATGTCGAATAATCCTGGATAAAGCGTAAGTCACGATTCGTTAAAATGCCGACCAGTTTTTGTTCATCAATACTATTCACAATCGGTACGCCGGAAATCCGGAATTTGCCCATCAGGTGTTCTGCATCGTAAACCTGATGCTCCGGTGTTAAAAAGAAAGGATTAGTAATTACACCACTTTCCGAACGTTTTACCCGATCAACTTCTTCCGCCTGATCTTCAATCGACATATTTTTATGAATAACGCCCAAACCGCCTTGGCGGGCCATCGCGATTGCCATCGTTGCTTCCGTTACCGTGTCCATTCCTGCACTAATAAGTGGTGCATTGAGCTTTAAATTAGCTGACAATTCCGTTTTTAATTCGACTTCCTTGGGCAAAACCTCTGACTTGTCAGGAACCAATAGCACATCATCAAATGTTAACCCTTCCTTGGAAAACTTATCCGTTCGCATGAATTTTCCTCCTTTAGATTTGGCTGTCTGTGTATATTTTTGATCACTAGGTTACACTATTATTGTTATATACAATACGTTATCCAAAACGCTTTTTCAATAAAAGATTTGCTGCCAAAGAGAAGAAAATAGATTCAAAATTTTTTAATACTTAAGAGGGAAGCCTTTATGTGGGAACAAGATACAGCATTATTTTACACATACTTACAATCACAGGAGACTGCGCGTCATTATTTGAAGCAATGCTATAAAAAATTGCCTGGTGTTGACGCGAAAGCAAAGAGCTATGAAAATTGCAATGCGTTCATGTATTATCTTGACCATGGAAGGCAGTTTTTTTCAGCGGGTCAACGTTCCCCCATATTTATGCAGCCGATTTTATTATTCTACGGATTGACCCATTTATTAAAAGCATGTCTCTTGACGAAACGGCCGGATTACCCGGAATCAACATCCATCCTTGCTCACGGTGTATCAACAAGGAAGAGAAAAAAGAAGCAATACACATTTATTAACGATGAGGTCAAAATACAGCACAATGGATTGTTTTCGTATGCAGCAAAGCATTTGTACAGGATGGATCATATCCCCTTTGAAAAAATAAATATGGATGAGCTGTTTACACTTATTCCGGAAATGAGTGATTTATTTTTGTTTTCCGGCCATAGAAAATTGCTTTCAGTCGGGAAAGCAGACACAAACAAACTCACCTTTCCTTTAAGCTTATTAGACACTTATTTCTTGACGGAAAAGGCATTTTTGAAACGAATATCGGCACATTTGCCACCGATTAAAGAGACAAATGTAAATGCCGATCAGCTGCAACTGGAATTAACAGAACCAATCAGCTTTTCCGTAGGGCCATTTTTCTATCATCGGGATGGTGAGATTTACTTCCCAATGAATCGAGATAGCTTCCTGACTATTCCGGAAGTACTGATCCATTATTTGTTGCTCTACAATTTAAGTATGATAAGCCGATATGAAACAGAATGGTGGGGAGAACTTCTGGCAACGAAAACTGAAATAGATTATCCTTTCATTCAGCAGTTTCTAACGATAACAAATAAAAAAATACCTTTCCTATTGGGGATGGAACTGATGCAAGGATGAATTCAAGATCAAATAATTTAATCCCGGCGCACCCCTTAAGTACCGGAACTCAAAAACAATGTTATGGAAGAATTTCATCAATAAACAATGCCGTATCGTCTTTTAGTGATATAACGTTACCAGTTTCATCCATCCTGACAATTGGCCTTGTTGGATAGTTGTCTTCCATAAAAACAATTTCTCCTGTTTGCTGGTTCGAAAGTCTGACCCTGGTTCCAGGTGAATAATTCGTGAGGCAACGAATAAAGGTTTGTACCACATGATGATCAAGCTGGGAAAAACGCTCATGCCGCAGCTCTTCAATTGCCCTGAACGGTGATTGCTTTTTCCTGTAAGATCGTTCACACGTGATCGCGTGATAAGTATCACAAATCGCGATGATTCTCGCATAGATATGAATTTTTTGTTTAGAAAGCTCAAGTGGATAGCCACTTCCATCAAATCGCTCATGATGCTGCAAAACAGCCAATTTCACTTCCTGCTTGATGAAAGGAATGTGCTCAATCATTCGATAGGAATAAATTGGGTGTTTCTTGATTTCAGCCTGTTCAGATTCGGTTAGTATGCTTTCCTTGCCAACAATTTTCGGATCAATTTTAGCCATCCCGCAATCACACAAAAACCCTGCCAGGCCAATTTGCAGCCATTTCCCTTCTGGATAACCCATTTTCTTGGCTAAATACGCTGCAAGCATACCAACTGCTACACCATGGTGATAAAAATAGTCAGGTTTTGGAACAAAGCGGTTTAACGTAAGCACCTCCGGGCCAATTTCTACAGTCCTTTCAAATAATGGAATCAGCAGTTTTCTTACGGATGGCATATCAATGGGGACATGATTTTGCCAGCTTGTAAATAATTTCTGATATTGTTCGACAACGGCTAAATAATGTGCTGTAAATCGTTCCGGAACTTTATTTGTTTTCTCGACTTCTGGTATTGCTTGCTCTACCTTTTCTTTTTGTATCTGTTTCGGTGTAAAAAGCTCTCCATCCTGAAGCTTAGCCGCTACATCAACGGACTCCACCAGGAATTTCTCCAGTACTGTAATATGGTACGCTGTTAAAACAGTGTTTTTCGGAATAATTGGTCGATTTGTTTTGCCAATGACATCGCTAATTAGCACACAGCCAGGCATAAGTTGTGATGGATTCACCTGCATCTGGTTCCCTCCTTAGCCATCCTTTAAAATAAAGGTGACTAAAGAAGCATTGATGCAGCTCTAGTCACCCTGTGAATGTTCTTTATCTAGTTGTTACTCGTTATCATTGTTTTCCACATTTTCATCAGGTGTATCGCCGTTCTCCTGTTCACTTTCTTCTTCTTCATCCGGTTCAATCTTAGCAACCGTTGCGACCTCTTCATTATCCTGCAGACGAATCAGCCGGACTCCTTGTGTATTTCTACCTGTTTCCGAGATACCTTCAACTGGAATACGAATTAACACACCGGCAACCGTGATCAGCATGATATCTTCCTCGCCAGTAACGGCCTTCACCGCTACGACATGTCCTGTTTTTTCAGTAATATTACACGTAAAAATACCTTTTCCACCACGATTTGTCACGCGATATTCGACTTCAGGTGTTTGCTTTCCATACCCTTTATTTGTCACGTTTAAAATGTTCATGCCTGCTTCAAGGATTTCCATCGAGATAACCTCATCATCACCTCGTAATGAAATACCTTTAACCCCCGCAGCGGTTCTTCCCATGGAACGAATCTGATCTTCCGGGAAGCGAATTAGATAGCCGTTTCGGGTACCAATCATAATGTGCTTCGTTCCGTCGGTTAATCTTACGGAAATTAATTCATCTTCGTCACGCAAATTTAAGGCAATTAAACCACCTTTACGGATATTGGCAAATTGGGAAAGCTTCGTGCGCTTGGATATGCCATATTTTGTCGTAAAGAAGAAATACCAGTCGTCAGCAAATTCATTTACCGTAATGACCGCATTAACCCATTCATCTTTTTCCACCTGCAGCAGGTTAATAAGCGGAATTCCCTTTGCGGTACGGCTGAATTCCGGAATTTCATAGCCCTTTGTTTTGTAGACCTTCCCTTTATTTGTAAAGAACATTACGGTATCATGGGTGGAAGTTGACACTAAATGCTCGACAAAATCATCCTCATTCGTTCCCATCCCCTGAATTCCTCGGCCACCACGTTTCTGTGTGCGATACGTAGAGGATGGCAGCCGTTTAATATAGCCTTTATGTGTCAATGTAATCACAATATTTTCTTCCGGAATTAAATCTTCATCCTCAATAAAATCGGTGCCGCCGAGCATAATTTCGGTACGGCGATCATCCCCGTAACGTTCTTTTATTTCGGTAAGCTCTTCCCGGATAATCTCCAAAACTTTTTCTTCGTCGGCTAAAATTGCCTTTAATTCGTCGATTAATTTTAAAAGCTCGTTATACTCATTTTCAATTTTTTCACGTTCCAGGCCTGTTAAACGCTGCAGACGCATATCCAAAATTGCCTGTGCTTGCTTTTCGGATAGCTTAAAGCGTTCCATCAACCCATCACGGGCAATATCAGCTGTTTTCGAATTACGAATTAGCGAAATCACTTCATCAAGATGATCCAGGGCGATACGCAGACCTTCCAAAATATGTGCACGTGCCTCTGCCTTACGTAATTCAAATGCAGTTCGGCGTTTAATAATTACTTTTTGATAGTCCAAATAGTGCTGCAAAGCTTGTTTAACCGATAAAACCTTTGGATGACCATCGACTAAAGCGAGCATATTAATTCCGAATGTAGTTTGCAGCGCGGTATACTTGTACAAATTATTCAATACGACATTTGCATTAACGTCACGGCGCAGTTCCATCACAACCCGCAAACCGTTTCGATCGGACTCATCGCGTAAATCAGTAATGCCGTCAATCCGTTTATCCCGGACAAGTTCAGCAATTTTTTCAACCAATTTCGCTTTATTTACCTGGTATGGTAATTCTGTTGCAATAATCGTTGATTTCCCATTTGCATGCTCTTCAATATGGACTTTGGCTCGAATGGTTATCGAACCTTTACCTGTTTCGTATGCTTTGCGGATCCCGCTGCGGCCAAGAATCTGACCGGCAGTTGGGAAGTCGGGGCCATGAATATAATTTTCCATTAACTCATCAATGGAGATTTCCGGATCCTTACTAACCGCCAGAACAGCATCAATTGTTTCACCCAAATTGTGCGGGGGAATATTCGTTGCCATTCCAACTGCAATTCCTGATGCCCCATTGACGAGCAAGTTCGGAAAGCGAGATGGTAAAACCGCAGGCTCGCGTTCAGAACCGTCATAGTTATCCTGGTAATCAATCGTGTCTTTGTTTATATCACGTAATAATTCCATGGATATTTTCGACATACGGGCTTCCGTATAACGCATTGCCGCCGCAGAATCGCCATCGACTGAACCAAAGTTTCCATGCCCGTCAACGAGCATATAACGATAACTGAAATCCTGCGCCATTCTTACCATTGATTCATATACAGGGGAATCCCCGTGTGGATGATACTTACCAATAACTTCCCCAACAATACGGGCGGATTTTTTATATGCTTTATCAGCATGCATACCTAAATCGTTCATCGCATATAATATTCTGCGATGAACGGGTTTCAAACCGTCACGTACATCTGGGAGAGCACGTGACACAATAACACTCATAGCATAGTCAAGAAACGATGTGCGCATTTCCTGGCTGATATTCACTTCTTGAACATTCGGACGTTGTTGATCCGCCATTAAAATACCTCCTTTTAGAAAAACACCTTCGCATTTTTCCAAAAATGCAGGGAGAAGAAGTCAGACTGAAATAAAACAGCTAAATAGCCAATTTATTTATCTATACTTCTCTCCAGCTATTATATAAATTCTGTAATCAAACATTCTGCTAAGAAGTTAGATTGGGAATTTAAAAATTTTCCAAATCTGACCTCCGGATTCCGACCTCTGACCTCCGCTATCATACATCAAGATTTTTAACATATTGGGCGTTTTCCTCGATAAAATTACGCCTTGGTTCGACATTATCACCCATCAAAATATCAAAAACCTGGTCAGCATCAATCGCATCTGCAAGCTCCACCTGCAATAATGTACGATTCTCCGGATCCATTGTCGTTTCCCAAAGCTGTGTCGCGTTCATTTCACCAAGACCTTTATAACGCTGTAATCCTGGTTTAGGTGTTTTCGGGATCTCTGCCAGAATACGATCCAATTCTTTATCATCGTACGCATAATGTGCCGTCTTGCCTTGCTGTATTTTATAAAGTGGCGGCTGGGCAATATAAATATAGCCATTTTCAATTAATGGAAGCATATACCGGTAGAAAAACGTTAATAATAATGTTCTAATATGGGCACCATCAACATCAGCATCAGTCATAATGACAACTTTATGGTAACGGGCTTTTGTAATATCAAAGTCCTCGGCAATACCAGTTCCCAGTGCTGTAATCATCGCCCGAACTTCATTATTTGATAAAATTCTATCGAGCCTTGCCTTTTCGACGTTTAAAATTTTCCCGCGTAATGGAAGAATTGCCTGAAAGTGCCGATCACGGCCTTGTTTAGCAGACCCGCCAGCTGAATCCCCCTCAACAATATATAACTCACTAATTTCTGCATTTCGCGATGAACAGTCGGCAAGCTTACCAGGCAAATTGGAAACCTCCAGAGCACTCTTTCTTCTTGTCAACTCCCGCGCCTTTTTCGCTGCCATTCGTGCACGGGACGCCATTAACCCTTTTTCTACGACAATCTTTGCAATAGTTGGGTTTTCAAATAAAAAGGCGGAGAAGGATTCACTAAATGCCGCATCTGTTACTGTGCGAACTTCACTATTTCCAAGCTTTGTTTTCGTTTGTCCTTCGAATTGCGGATCCGGATGCTTGATCGAGACAATTGCTGTCAATCCTTCCCGAACATCATCACCTGTTAAATTCGGGTCATTTTCCTTAAACAAATTATTTTTCCGGGCATAGTCATTAATCACTCTTGTCAGCCCTGTTTTAAAGCCTGATTCATGTGTCCCGCCTTCATACGTATGGATATTATTGGCAAAAGAATAAATACTACTGGCAAATCCATCGTTATATTGAATCGCTACTTCCACAGTAATTTGCTGTTCCTCTGTTTCCGCATAGAAGGGCTCATGTAAAACTTCTTTTGTCCGGTTAATATATTCCACATAAGACTGAATACCGCCCTCATAATGATAAGTAACGGGCTCTTCATCCGTACGCTTATCTTCAAGCGAGATCCTTATTCCTTTATTTAAAAAGGCTAATTCACGTACACGTTGCTGTAATACTTCAAATTCAAATGCCGTTGTTTCTGTAAAAATATCCGGATCAGGCTTGAAATGAGTAATCGTTCCAGTAATGTCAGTTTCACCGATCACTTTAATTTCATCTTGTGGTACACCTTTTTCAAATGCGAGGAAATGAATCTTTCCCTCACGGTGAACATATACTTCTAAATTGCTCGACAAAGCATTAACAACAGAGGCACCGACACCATGGAGGCCACCAGAAACTTTATATCCGCCGCCGCCGAATTTACCACCTGCGTGAAGTACCGTCATGATAACTTCAAGTGCCGGTTTGCCTGTTTTCTTCTGAATACCAACCGGGATTCCCCGTCCATTATCTTTAACTGTAATACTATTATCCTTTTCAATAATGACCTGGATATGATCGCAATAACCTGCTAATGCTTCATCAATACTATTATCGACAATTTCCCATACAAGATGATGCAAGCCCTTTCCACTTGTCGATCCAATATACATTCCAGGTCGCTTTCGAACTGCTTCCAAGCCTTCAAGGACTTGGATTTGATCAGCATTATAGGCTTGTTCATTTGTTACCTTGTCTTCTATTGACATTTTTTCACCCACATTTCTTCATTCAGGAGGTTTTTCCTCGCATAAATATTGTTAACATCGCGGCAGCCGAATTTTTCCCTTCAGCTAGTTCCGTTCCTTTCATCGTTACTCAAGCTCCTCTGCATAATCATCAAGTTTGCTTATCGTTGAAATCATGCTTGCGCGTTTCTTTAGTGTTGATACAGACAAGGAACTAAAATAAATATAGTCACTGGTCACCACAACTGATTTTGTATCAGCTATATCCCCTACAACCTTTTCTTCTTTTTTTGCATGATGCATCATCTCCTCCATTACAGAAGAAGAGGTAATTACATTTCGATCAATAATGGTAATAACATCCTTCGATTGAATTACCGTATCATTGCCAATATGAATAAAAATCCTTAACACCACCTCTATGTAACTACAACCCCATCTTTAACACGGAAAAACTCAGCCTTTTTCAATGTTTCATGGTTAATTCCTTCGACATTGGTGGTGGATACAAAGGTTTGGACTTTTCCTTGAATCGTGTTTAACAAATGAGATTGCCGATAATCATCTAATTCACTAAGCACATCATCAAGTAAGAGGATGGGATATTCATCGACTTCATTGCGGATTAATTCAATTTCTGCCAATTTTATGGATAATGCGGTTGTTCGCTGCTGTCCCTGTGATCCGAATGTTTGCACATCTTTGTTATTTACCAGAAAAATCAGGTCGTCACGATGCGGACCAATTAACGTTGTCCCACGTTCGATTTCTTTTTCCTGTAATTGCTGAAATTTATCCAAGTATACAGTCTCTATTTTCTCCTTATTTGTCGCTTCTGATACTTCAATTGTTGGAGAATACCTGATCTCAAGGCTTTCCAGTCCACGGCTTATGCCATGATGAATCGGATTAGCCCAATTTCGCAACATGTCGAGGAAAACAAATCGTCTTTCCAGTAATGTTGCAGCATGTTCAATTAATTGTTCTGTTAGTACTGCTAACATGGTACGATCTTGCGTATTGCCTGGCTGCATTTGTTTTAATAAATGATTTCGTTGTTTTAATATTTTTTGGTACTGTCCTAAATGATAAACATATCGAGGCTGGATTTGACCAAGCTCCATATCAATAAAGCGTCTGCGAATTTGTGGGGCACCCTTTACCAAAGTCAAATCCTCAGGGGCAAACATGACAACATTCAATGCTCCGATATAATCACTTAAACGCTGTTGTTCAATACGATTCAGCTTTGCTTTTTTCCCCTTGGCTGAAACAACTATTTCAAGTGGAAAGGTTTGATTTCGTTTTGTTATCCTGCCTTCTATTTTAGCATACTCTTGCTCCCACTGGATAAGTTCTTTCTCTCTTGGTGTTCGATGTGACCTCGTGAATGCTAAAACATAGATCGCTTCCATAAGATTTGTCTTTCCTTGTGCATTTTCACCAACAATTAAATTAATTTTATCATCAAACGCGATGTCCAGCTGATCATAATTCCGATAATTTTTTAATGTTAGTTGCTGAATATGCATAAAAAATTCCTCTTTTTTCCATAAAATATATTATTTCTTCAAATAGGCAAGAAAGTATAAAAATCCAGGTTCTATTCCGCTCATGTCAGGGTAGGCCACGTCCGGCTCCAGCGCCCAGTGGCTAGTATGCAACACCCGCCTCCATACGACAAGTCAACATCGGTTCGGGTAAGAAGGAAGGCCGACTAAGAACGGGCTTTGCGCCCAACTCACGTCTACCCCTATGAAGGGGCATGTTTCCTTTATCTCCTACGTAGGAATGTTCGGTTAAGACCGCTGCTTTGCGCAGCAACACCGAACCACCCTGCTTGGTAGGGCGCAGCATATACGCCACTAACCGGGCGCTTACGCCTTTGTTGTCACGATATAAGAGCCACTATTTTCAACTTCAACCACATCGTTTTCATAGAGCTTGCGGCCGCGGCGGTTTTCCTTTTCACCATTTACCAAAACCCCTTGTTCCTGTAAAAATCCTTTAATCATACCGCCTGATTCAAAGATATTTGCCAGTTTTAAAAATTGGCCTAATGTAATGTAGTCCGTATGGATCTCAATTTTTTTATGCATATTCTCACCACTTTTTATTCGAGATGCAAGTACATCATTAATTTTGCCTTCTCTCTATTTTACTAAAGTTTTGACGTTAAGGAAAGGTAAGACCCTGTAATTCATTTTTATAAGTGGGCTTGTACAGGACGTGGGGGCTTTAGCAAAAGAGCCCCCTATTACTAACTCTAGAGTTTGCGACTTATCATTTGCCAATATTTTCCTTTTTTAACAGTTTGCGGCTCCTATCCGGAAGAGGATAAGAGCCGCAAACTGGGAAGTTTTAATAAGTTCTGACTGGAACGATAAGCTGCAAAATCGATTGATCATCGGTTGGGCGAATAATAAACGGCCGCATTGCCCCGGTAAACTCTATTTTTACATCATCATAATCAATGGTCTTTAACGCATCCAGCATATATTTAGCACTGAATGATATTCTCAGTTCCTCTCCTTCCAGCGATTGTACCGTGACTTCCTCGGCAACCCGCCCTATTTCCGGAGAATTACTAGTAATTTCTAAAACCTGATTACTCTTCGTCGTTAATTTTACAACATTATTCCGTTCATCTTTTGCAAGAAGTGAAGCACGGTCAATTGTATGCAAAAGATCCTTTGTATTTACGTATAAGACTGTTTTGCTTTGTTCCGGGATTAAACGGGATGTTTCCGGGTAATTACCGTCCAACAGTCGTGACAGAAAGTATAAATGCTTCGTTCGGAACAGAATTTGATTATTGGTCACATTAATTTCTACCGGTTCTTCTGTATCGGCTAAAATTTTATTGAGTTCGGTTAGGCTTTTACCCGGAACAACCACATTGGAAAATTCAATTTCCGCGTTATTTACAGGGACTTCTCTAGATGCCAGACGATGGCTGTCAGTTGCGGTAAAGCTTAAGGTATTATTTTCAAGCTTTATGTTAACACCAGTTAAAATAGGACGTGTTTCCATTGTTGATACCGCAAATACAGTTTGTCTAATTAAACTTTTAAGTATATCTGTTGGTATACTCAGACTGTTTTCCGTTTGCAATTTTGGCAGGTGTGGAAATTCCTCTGCGTCCTGGCCATTAAGATTAAATTCTGCTTTACCAGAACGAATCGTTACTTTTAAATTGGGATCAGCTTCAATTTCTACCGTTTTTTCCGGCAGCTTGCGAACAATATCGGGAAAATAGCGTGCTTGTATGACAATACTTCCTTCTTCTATGTTTTCCACATGAACGATACCAGCTTCTTCAGCGGGAATATAGGATTCAATCGAAATATCGGAATCACTTCCTGTTAACGTTATTCCATGGTGTCGTACATCAATTTTCATTCCTGTTAATATAGGAATCGCTGTTCTGGACGAGATTGCTTTCATTACATCTTGCACACTCGCAATTAATTGCTCGCGTTGAATGATAAATTTCATGAATCAAATCCTCCTAATAGGATGTAATTTATGTAGGACATTCAAAAAAGTCGGGTAAAAATGATGTATCAATCTCACTTCGTTGCTTGTTTCATCTGCCGCGAATTCCAGCGTAATGATGAAGCAGCAGACCTATGCTATTTTTACCCTTCTTTAAGAACACCCTTATATAATTATTTTTTATAAAAAAAGTAATAGTAATAATAATAGTGTCTGTGATTATGTGGATAACCAAGGTTAACAGCCGTAATTGCTAGTTATACACATGTGGATAAACTGTTGGCAATTCTGTGCTGCTATACACACTATTCACATGTTTGTAAAAGGACCTGCAGCTTAACCATTAAAATTTTCATTGATGGGTAAGAAAGTATAAGAAACAGGTACTATTCCGCTCATGTCAGGGTAGGCCGCGTCCGGCTCCAGCGCTAAAGCTGTAGTGGACAACACCGCCTCCGTACGATAAGTCAACATCGGTTCGGGTAAGAAGGATGGCCGACTAAGTACGGGCTTTGCGCCCAACTCACGTCTACCCCTATGAAGGGGCATGTTTCCTTTATCTCCTACGTAGGAATGTTCGGTTAAAACCGCCGCTCCCGGCGGCAACACCGAACCACCCTGCTTGGCAGGGCGAGAGTCCTCTAGTCGCTAAACGGGCGCCTTGCGCTTTTGTTCATGGATAATTAAAATGACTTTAGCTGCTCTTTTATTTGTTCAATTTCCCGATCAAGCAATGTATCGTTTTCCAGCAGTTTTGCTATTTTTTCGTGGGCATGGATAACGGTTGTATGATCGCGTCCCCCAAATTCTTCGCCAATTTTCGGTAAGGAAAAATCGGTCAATTCCCTGGAAAGGTACATGGCAATTTGCCGTGGAAAGGCGATCTGCTTTGTTCGCTTTTTGGCAGCGAAATCCTCCAATTTGATATTATATTTTTCCCCCACAACCTGTTGAATTTTATCGATCGTGATAATTTTCGGTTTACTGCTTGGAATGATATCCTTTAAAGCATCGGCTGCAAGTGATGCGTCAATATCCTGGTTAACCAGTGATGAATAGGCGACAACACGAATTAATGCCCCTTCAAGCTCACGGATATTCGTATCAATTTGATTGGCAATGTAGTTCATGACTTCGTTTGGAATATCAAGGCCTTCCGCTTTTGCCTTTTTATTCAAAATTGCAATTCTCGTCTCTAAATCCGGCGGTGTAATGTCTGTGATCAGTCCCCACTCAAAGCGTGAACGTAAACGATCTTCGAGTGTTGGAATTTCTTTAGGTGGACGGTCACTTGAAATAATAATTTGTTTGCTCTCCTCGTGTAATGCATTAAAAGTATGGAAAAATTCCTCTTGTGTAGATTCCTTTCCAGCGATAAATTGAATATCATCAATCAGCAGCACATCTACGTTCCGGTATTTATTACGAAAATTATTTGATTTGTTATCCATAATGGCAGTAATAAATTCATTCGTAAATTTTTCAGAAGTTATATAAACGACATTGGCGTTTTGGTTATGTTCACGTACATAGTGACCGATTGCGTGCATTAAATGGGTTTTACCGAGTCCGACACCGCCATAGATAAATAGTGGATTATATGCATTTGCTGGTTGTTCTGCAACTGCCAGTGATGCTGCATGGGCAAACCGATTTCCAGAACCAATGACAAACGTATCAAACACATAATTTGGATTCAGCATTGTTTTTGCAACATCCTGCCCCTGGTTATCTTTTGTATTTGCGACCGTTTTAGGTGCGGTATTCATTTCAGCTGTATCGGGATTTGTTTCGGGAATTATAAATTTTACTTGCAGCCTTGACCCGGTAACGTCGTATAACGCGTTGGAAATCAAGTTTGTGTATTTACTTTCCAGCCAATCCTTTGAAAATTCATTGAGCGCAGAAATAGTTAATGTATCGTCCTTAAATGAGTAGGCTTTGGTATTTTTTAGCCATGTTTCATAACTTGGTTTACTGATTTGTTCTTCGATTACCTCGAGTGTAGCCATCCACAGTTCATCGATGTTTTCCAAGCCGGTTTCACTCCTTTCAGAAAAAGTAATGATAGAAAAAGCCTCTCTCAATCTCCCAGGTTATGAAAAATGAAGATGGAAAGGCATTTTTACGTAAAAAAATCAGCTTACTATTACAAGTTGAATGGTATATGGTAAGCGTAAAAATTATCTATTATATTATGTGGATAATAAAGTATTGTTATATTTAGTTGTAACAGAAATTATCTACAATATCCACTTGTTTGTTGATAAGTGGATTAACAGAGGTGTGAACAACTATCCACAGGTTATACACAGTTTGTGGATAGATGAAACGCCAATTTGGTTTTTCCACATGTTAAAACACAAATATAATACCAAAAAAAAAGCTTATGTGCAACGGTTTTTCGACAGTTATCCACAAAAACTACCTGTTGTAGATATTTTTTATCCACACTACTATATTTTGTGATTTACTTGTCGATATGTGTTGTGGATAGAAAAAATTCGCCGAAAAAATTTAAACATGGTGCTGTGGATAAAAAAATCTTTGACCAGTTGCTTTCTGGAAAAAAATCAGCAAGTGTTTTTCCGGTTGACAGATATCGCTTGTTTTACGTATAATTAGTGAGACTGTCTGTAGGATATGTTTAAAGTTGTATTTTTAATTCCCTTGGGAGGTGCATGATAGATGAAAAGAACGTTTCAACCAAATAACCGTAAACGTAAAAAAGTACACGGCTTCCGCGCGCGTATGAGCACTAAAAATGGACGTAATGTTTTAGCTCGCCGTCGTCGTAAAGGAAGAAAAGTGTTATCAGCATAGACCACTGAAAAGAGTCAGTGGTCTTTTTTCCACTTTGTCGTAATAAATTTTTTTCCAAATAGATGTAACAGCATAAAATCAGCTGTATTATAGTCATGAATTGTTTCGTTCGTAAAGGTGATAGATATGAAAAAGGCATTTCGAATTAAAGCTAATAAAGAATTTCAGCATGTATTTAAGAAGGGGAAATCGTTTGCCAACCGCCAGCTTGTTATCTATTATTTACAGAAACAGGATCAGCATCATTTCCGGATTGGCCTATCAGTAGGGAAAAAAATAGGAAATGCCGTAACGAGAAACCGGATTAAACGATATTTGCGTCAGGCTTTTCATGAATTAGAGGAAAAAGTAAACACTGATTATGATATTGTTATTATTGCCAGACAGCCAACAAAGGAAATGGACTTTCATCAAATAAAGAAAAGTTTGGTTCATCTATTAGCAAAAGAACGATTGTTGAAAAAATAATGACTTAATTACGTTTTATATAGAATCTTATATTAATTTAATGATAAACTAATGAATAAGCTATATACATAGGTTTTTCTTGTCCAGCTACAACACGGCTATACGTTGTAGCATGAAAGTTAGGAGGAAATATTGTGCGTAAAAAGATTTTGTTGCTTGCAACCTTCATAGGATTGCTGGCATTGCTTTCTGGATGTACAAGTGTAAACGAGCCAATTACACCAGAGAGTGAAGGATTTTGGAATAAATATTTCGTATACCCGATGTCACAGTTAATTACTTATTTTGCTAATTTGTTTGACGGTAACTATGGTTTAGCGATTGTAATCGTGACCATTATTATTCGACTAGTACTGTTACCTTTAAATGTAAAACAGTTAAAGAGTTCCAAAGCAATGCAGGATATTCAGCCACAGTTAAAGGAATTACAAAAGAAATACAGTTCAAAAGATGCAAATACACAGCAAAAACTACAGCAGGAAACGATGGCATTATTCCAGAAGCATGGCGTAAATCCACTCGCTGGTTGTTTACCGATTTTTGTCCAAATGCCGGTTTTAATTGCAATTTATCATGCCATTATGCGTACGGAGGCAATTAAGGATCATGGTTTCTTATGGGTTCAATTAGGTGCACCAGATCCATACTATATTTTACCATTAATTGCTGGTGGTGCTACATTCCTGCAGCAAAAGCTAATGATGGCAGGCAGTCCGGCTGCTCAAAACCCGCAAATGATGGTGATGCTTTATGTTATGCCGATCATGATCACCGTATTTGCTCTGTTCTTCCCATCCGCATTGGCACTCTACTGGGTAGTTGGTAACATCTTTATGGTGGCACAGACGGTATTTATCCGTAAACCAATGATGAATAATAGTAATGGAGGAGACAAAAAGTGAGAGAAATAACTGCTAGTGGACAAACAGTTGATGATGCGGTCCAATCAGCATTAGAGCAGTTAAACACGACAAGGGACCACGTTGAAACAGTCATTATTGATGAAGGAAAAAAAGGACTTCTTGGTGTCTTCGGATCGAAACGGGCGGTCGTAAAAGTAACCATGAAAAAGAATCAGGTTGAACAAGCAGAACGTTTCTTAAAAGAAGTTACGAAACATATGAACGTACCTGTTGAAGTAACGACAACAGTAGACGGGAACCATGTTACCTATAATTTAACAGGTGAAAAAATAGCAATGCTGATCGGAAAACGTGGACAAACGTTAAATGCATTGCAATATTTAGTACATCTGGCATTAAATAAAGAAGGGACCCAATTTTACACAGTTACAGTGGATGCGGAAGGCTATCGTGCACGTAGGAAAGAGACCTTACAGTCATTGGCGGAAAAAATGGCTGAAAAAGCAGTGCGTCTAAATAAAAATGTTGCCCTTGAGCCAATGCCTGCATTTGAACGGAAGATTATTCATAGCGCATTACAAAATAATGGAAGCATTTCCACATATTCTGATGGGGTCGAGCCGCACAGGCATATTGTTATTAAGCCATCTTAGAAAAGCATTTTGTCGAATCAACGCAATTATAATATAATAAAATAGCTTTTATAATTTGCCTCCCGCTTTGATTATAGTGAATCAAAGCGGTTTTTTTATGACTTTAGTCAGATGAAGAGAACTTTAAGGCAGTTTTCATTGATAGGGATTCTGGGGAAGAGTATATTTATGATACTACAGAATTAAAAGCATCTGTTTGGCCAGTAATTGGTGTAATTGTTGGATTTATTGCAAAACAAGGTTTGAAGCAAGCAATTAAAAAATGGTCTAAATCAATTGTAGGTTCAATGATTAGAGCTACACCAGCAGTTGCTAAAGCTGCAGCAAAAGATTTAGGGTATTCTGCTACAAAATATATTTCACATGGACAAAAAGTGTTTAAACGTGGTAAAAAAGGTAAAGGTCCAAAATATATAACAGTAGACAAGGATGGACATAACGGTGGAGTTTGGAAAGGTGCTAGTACAGTTAAAAAATTAGGGAGTAAAAAAACTAGATCAGGCACTTATGATGCCGAATTAAAAAGAATTGGAGATTGAGTGACTTGGTAAAGTTAGATAAATTAAATATCGAGTTCGATTGTTATAAGGAAACACCTTATTTTCAAGTAAACTCAAAACAAAGAATTAGATTCGGTATGGAAGACTTAAATATTACTTTAATAAAAAAGATTATTGAAGATGTATTTAACGAAAAAGAAAATATAAGTGTTATATTTGTATCAGAATATATCGTTAATAATAAACGTTTCTCTTCAAAATCTAAAATTGGGAAAATTATAGATATAAAAAAATGGCATGAAAACATTGTTATTGATGAGGTTAGTGGTGAAGGAGCTGTGTACGTTACTATAAAAAATTTAGAAAGGTACGATATAATAAAGTATTGTTCTAAAATTTTCAAAGGTCATAATGAAGCATATATTAGTTTTTTTACTGACGAGTCCTTGGTGTACGTTAGTAGTGACGTTATTGACATTATTTCTAACAATGTTAATAAAATTACTTCATTAAAAGAAAACTACTCTGAAAAATATAATAAATACTACGATAATAACATTTGATAAAACTCATACATGAATTAATCGTTGATTTTTTCTAAAGGTGTAATGTATTGTTTTTGTGAATTTAGTATTTTGTTAACTGTTGAATTACCAATTAACAGACTAGCGAAAACTTACGAATTAATATAGAAAAGAGGCGCTTAACATTTTATAAGTGCCTCTTTAGTTTATCCTGAAATTCTGATGCCCACCATTTTTACATAAGTTTTCCAATCTGTTGACGATCTGAAAACCAATAAAGTTATTCACATGTGGACAAGACAATAAAGGATATTATAAAATTTTCCGTTGTGGATAAGTTTATTTTTGGGCATAATTGTGATATTCTATTAAGTTAGTGATGCTAAAATAAAATTTTTAATTATAGATGAAAAATGAGGTAATGATGGAGGTGAAAAGAGATGGAGAGAGATACAATTGCAGCAATTTCAACACCGATTGGGGAAGGCGCGATTTCGATAGTGAGACTAAGCGGGCCAAAAGCAATTGCGATAACGAATGAGTTATTCAGTAAAAAAGACTTGGAACAGGTTGAATCACATACGATCCATTATGGAAAAATTATTGACCCGGAAACAGGTGATATCGCTGAAGAAGTTATGGTATCAGTAATGCGGGCACCAAAAACATTTACGCGGGAAGATGTTGTTGAAATTAACTGCCATGGTGGGATGGTATCAGTAAATCGTGTATTGGAAATCATTCTTAGTAAAAATGCTCGTCTGGCGGAGCCTGGAGAATTTACAAAACGGGCATTTCTGAATGGACGGATTGATTTATCACAGGCTGAAGCGGTAATGGATCTGATTCGAGCGAAGACAGACAAAGCGATGTCTGTTGCATTAAAACAGATGGATGGACGTTTGTCAGGTCTGATAAAGCGGTTAAGACAAGAATTGCTGGAAACAGTAGCGCATGTTGAAGTGAATATTGATTATCCGGAATATGATGATGTAGAAGAAATGTCCCATCAAATGATGCGTGAAAAGACCCAAAAAGTGCATGATGAAATTGAGCGGCTCTTACAAGTTGCTAAACAGGGTAAAATTTTACGTGAAGGCCTGGCAACAGCAATTATCGGCCGCCCGAATGTAGGAAAATCATCACTGATGAATGCACTGGTTCAGGAAAATAAAGCAATCGTTACCGAAGTAGCTGGTACGACCCGTGATATCATTGAGGAATATGTTAATGTACGTGGTGTTCCATTAAAATTGGTTGATACAGCAGGAATCCGCGAAACAGAGGATATTGTTGAAAAAATTGGTGTAGAACGGTCACGAAAGGTATTAAAAGAATCGGATCTTATTTTACTTGTATTAAATTATAATGAGGAACTAATGGAAGAGGATAAAAAACTGTTTGAAGCAATTCAAGGTTTGGAATATATTGTGATTGTTAATAAAACAGATTTACCGCAAAAGCTGGACATGGATGAGGTAAATCACCTTGCAGCCGGCAGTCCGGTTATAACAGCAGCGTTAATCAAAGAAGCTGGAATTGATGAATTAGAGGCGGCAATTGCGCAAACATTTTTTGCTGGGGAAATAGACACTGGCGATGTAACTTATGTTTCAAATGTACGGCATATCCAGCTGCTTAAACAGGCAAAACAAGCGTTGGAAGATGCGATGCAAGGTTTGGAAATAGCGATGCCTTTAGATATCGTGCAAATAGATGTAACAAGAACATGGGAGTTATTAGGAGAAATAATTGGGGATACTGCTAGTGACAGTTTAATTGATCAGTTATTTTCTCAATTTTGTTTAGGAAAGTAAATTTGAAATCTAATTCATCTGGCATTGGTTAGTGAAATAAAATTTGGATGTCAGATTTAATCATAAAGGAAAGGATGAACAATTATGGTATATGATGCAGGACATTACGATACAATCGTCATCGGTGCCGGTCATGCCGGGTGTGAAGCTGGTATCGCTGCTGCCAGAATGGGTGCGAAGACATTAATGCTGACCCTTAATTTGGATATGATTGCCTTTATGCCGTGTAACCCATCACTTGGTGGACCGGCAAAAGGAATTGTGGTGCGAGAAATTGACGCCCTAGGCGGTGTCATGGCAAAAGTAATCGATAAAACGTATATTCAAATGCGTATGTTAAATACAGGAAAAGGTCCGGCTGTAAGGGCATTACGTGCACAGGCCGATAAACCGTTATATATTCGGGAAATGAAAAAGACATTAGAAAATGAGGAAAATTTAACGATCCGTCAAGGAATGGTGGACCGCTTAATTATAGAAGATGGTGTATGTAAAGGAGTATTGACCGAAACGAAGGCTGCTTATCATGCAGAAACCGTTATTATAACCACTGGTACGTTTATGCGTGGAAAAGTACTGATGGGTGATCTGGAATATGAAAGCGGCCCAAACAACCAGCGCCCGTCCATCAAGCTTTCAGAGCATTTAGAGGAACTGGGATTTGAGATCACAAGATTTAAAACTGGAACACCACCGCGTGTGAATAGCCATACAATCGATTATTCGAAAACAGAAATTCAACCTGGTGATGAAAAGCTGCAAGGATTTTCCTATGAAACGACAGAATATATTACCGATCAAATCCCTTGCTGGTTAACATATACAAATGAATTCACCCATCAGGTTATTAATGATAATCTGAGTCTTTCCGCCATGTATTCCGGAGCAAAACGTGGTACAGGGCCACGTTACTGCCCATCGATTGAAGATAAGATTGTCCGTTTTAATGATAAGTCGCGTCATCAGGTTTTCCTGGAGCCTGAAGGACGGGAAACAGAGGAAGTATATGTGCAAGGTTTGTCGACCTCATTGCCGGAATCTGTTCAGCATGAAATGGTTCGATCTGTACCGGGGCTTGAAAATGCTGAAATTATGCGTGCCGGATATGCGATTGAATATGACGCTATCGTTCCAACACAGCTTTGGCCAACACTTGAAACGAAAAAAATTCCTGGCCTGTTCACGGCTGGACAAATCAATGGGACATCTGGTTATGAAGAAGCGGCCGCACAAGGTTTGATGGCAGGAATTAATGCAGCGGCCAAGGTACTGGGCAAGGATCCGTTAATTTTAGACCGTTCACAAGCGTATATTGGCGTGTTGATTGATGACCTTGTGACAAAAGGGACAAAAGAGCCCTATCGCTTGTTAACATCCCGCGCTGAATATCGTCTGTTATTACGCCACGATAATGCCGATTTAAGGTTAACGGAAACAGGCTATAAACTTGGATTAATTACCAAGGAACGATATGAGAAATATGTCGAGAAAAATCGGTTAGTGGAGCAGGAAAAAAATCGTTTAAGAAAAATAATCATTAAACCTGAAGAAAATGTGCAAGCTTTGTTGAAAGATGTAAATGCTACACCACTGAAAGAAGCTGTAAAAGCATCTGATTTACTAAAACGGCCGGAAATAACGTATGGGATGATAGAACGTGTCATAGAACCGGATAATACGCTGCCATCAGATGTGAAGGAACAGGTAGGAATTCAAATCATGTATGAGGGCTATATTAAAAAGGCAAATGAACAAGTAGAACGTATGCTTAAAATGGAAGATAAAAAAATTCCGGAAAATCTTGACTATGATGACGTGAATGGGATTGCTACGGAAGCAAGACAAAAACTAAAAAAGGTACGTCCACTTTCCGTTGGTCAAGCTTCCAGAATTTCCGGTGTCAACCCATCCGACGTGTCTATTTTACTCATTTATATTGAGCAGGGTAAAATAGCCCGGGTAGCTAATTAAATACAAGGAGACCCCATTATGAATCCAGAACAATTTGTTACAGAATTACAAAAAAAAGGTATTGAACTTAATAAAGCGCAAATCAATCAATTTTCCGTTTATTTCAAGATCTTAGTTGAATGGAATGAAAAAATTAACTTAACGGCGTTAACATCTGAACAGGATGTCTATTTAAAGCATTTTTTTGATTCCATTTCTGCTGCCTTTTACGAGGACTTTACAGAGGAACTGCATATTTGTGATGTGGGTGCTGGTGCTGGATTCCCAAGCATCCCACTCAAAATATGTTTTCCAGCATTAAAGGTGACAATTATCGATTCATTACAAAAGCGGATTGGGTTTCTTAACCATTTGGCAACAGAACTTGATCTAACAGACGTTGCATTCTACCATGATCGCGCTGAAAATGTTGGGAAAAACGCAAAATTCAGGGAGGCCTTTGATATTGTAATGGCACGAGCTGTGGCTAGAATGTCAGTTTTAAGTGAATTATGTTTACCGTTATGCAAAAAAAGCGGCGTATTTATCGCGATGAAGGGTTCACAAGCGAATGAGGAATTAAGTGATGCCGAGACAGCCATTGAGCTGTTGGGTGGACATACGAAAAAGGTACATACATTTTCGCTGCCGGAAGAAAACAGCGAGCGATCGATTGTGATAATTGATAAAAAACGAAAAACACCTTCCAAGTATCCCAGAAAAGCAGGGGTGCCAAATAAAAAACCGTTGTCCTAATTTGTATTGGAACTGATAATGCGAGTTCAAAAGTGGCTGCTTATCATTTGCTGACCTTTTGAACATCCCTGATAATAAATTTTTAGCTCCCCCATACTTTTCTAGTCCTATCTATGGTAGAATATGATCAGGAATAGTAATAGTTTACAAGTGCGGTGAATTTACAATATGTTAGCGCATTATTATTTTCTTTTTTATTATATTAAATTTCTCTACACTATTGCTAAAAATGTTTCACGTGAAACATTTCTATAGTTTTGCCGCTTTGTATTTAATTTGTGTTTAAGAAGACGATAAAAAGGAATGAGGTCGGTTAAATTTGAAATGTTCTGTTGTAATGCTGACTCTAGAACGTCCTGTACATCGAAGTTCGAGGCAAAGTGACAAGCCAGCTGGAATCATTGATGTCCTTTTTACCGGACTTTTTGAACATCTTCTATCAGTAAAGTTTTAGACTAAAGGTGGTGTCTGATAATGTTGCAGCCTTTTAACCGTATCTTTGGGTTGGGAGAAAAAACAGATCCGGAAACAGGGGAAGAGACGTATCAACCGGATGAAGTAATTCAAATCCCGGTTAAAAATATAGAACCAAACCGATTTCAACCCAGATCCATATTTAATGAAGAAAAAATAAAGGAATTAGCGCAAACGATACATACACATGGAATGATCCAGCCGATTGTTGTCAGAAAGATAGATGATGAATCCTATGAACTGATTGCTGGTGAACGACGATGGCGTGCTGTTCAATTATTGGAATGGGAAAAGGCACCTGTTATCATTCGGGAAATGACGGATGCAGAAACAGCTTCTGTTGCATTGATTGAGAACTTGCAGCGTGAAGAACTGACAGTAATTGAGGAAGCCTCCGCATATGCAAAACTATTGGAGCTTCACTCATTAACTCAAGAGGCTTTGGCACAACGGTTAGGGAAAAACCAATCGACAATTGCAAACAAATTACGATTGTTAAAATTGCCGGAAAGTGTACAGTACGCTTTGTTGGAGAAAACGATAACGGAACGGCATGCAAGAGCATTGATTAAGCTTAAGGAACCCGAAAAACAGGAGAAAATTTTACAGGAAATTTTAGAAAAAGATTTAAATGTGAAACAGACAGAAGAACGAATTACTAAACTTGAGGACACGAAAGAAGATAAGAAAAAGAAGCGTCCAAAATTAAAAGGTGTAAATAAGGATATCCGAATTGCCATGAACACCATTCGTCAGTCATTAAATATGGTCTCCGACACAGGTATCAATGTGGAAACAGATGAAAAGGATTTGGATGAATACTATCAGATCACAATTAAGATCCCGAAAAAGAAATAAAGGATGTATAAAAAAATACTTAATCTACCCATCTATTTTTGATGGGTATTTTAGGTTATTTTTTTGCAGCCTCCTAAATTACTTTTTGCTAACAAAGTAAAAAAATTAGTTCTTTCTATTAAAAAGATGATAAAATGAAAAGTATAGAGTTTTTTTAGGTGGGTGACAACATGGGTAAAATAATCGCCATAGCAAATCAAAAGGGTGGCGTTGGAAAAACAACATCATCGGTCAACTTAAGTGCTTGTCTGGCGTATTTGGATAAAAAAGTATTGCTTGTTGACATTGACCCACAAGGTAATGCTACAAGTGGAGTCGGAATTAATAAAGCTGACATGGATCAATGTGTTTACAATGTACTTGTTGAGGATTTACCTGCCGAGGAAGTTTGTGTTGCTACTAATGTTGAAAACATGGACATTATACCTGCTACCATTCAGCTGGCAGGGGCAGAAATTGAATTGGTACCAACGATATCACGTGAAATTCGTTTAAAGAAAGCATTAGATAGTCTTAAAGATAAGTATGATTATATTATTATCGACTGTCCGCCATCATTAGGACTATTAACGATCAATGCACTGACTTCTTCTGATACGGTATTGATTCCTGTGCAATGTGAATATTATGCACTTGAGGGACTTAGTCAACTGTTGAATACAATTCGTTTGGTACAAAAACACTTGAATAAACAGTTAATGATTGAAGGCGTACTGCTAACAATGCTGGATGCACGGACAAACCTGGGTATTCAAGTTATCGAAGAGGTGAAAAAGTATTTCCAGAATAAAGTTTATAAATCTGTCATTCCAAGGAATATCCGTCTAGGCGAAGCTCCTAGTCACGGTCAACCGATCATTACGTATGATCCAAAGTCAAGAGGTGCTGAAGTATATCTTGAATTAGCGAAGGAAGTGATGAATAGTGGCGAGAGGGTTAGGTAAAGGTATTAATGCATTTTTCCCTGAGATAGAGGAAAAGGATGAAGCCAACATTCAAAAAGTCTCGATTAATGAATGCAGACCAAATCCTTATCAACCTAGAAAGACATTTCATGCAGATGCGATTGAGGAATTAAAGGAATCTATTCTTCAATATGGTATTATTCAGCCGCTAATTGTTCGGGAAAGCATTAAAGGGTACGAAATTGTTGTTGGCGAACGACGGTTTAGAGCAGCAAAGGAAGCAGGATTAGAAACGATTCCTGTTATTGTTAAGGAATTAACCGATGAAAAAATGATGGAGCTTGCCTTGCTGGAAAATTTGCAGCGTGAAGATTTAACACCAATTGAGGAAGCGCATGCTTACGCTAATTTAATGAATGAATTACACATAACTCAGGAGGTTTTATCACAACGACTAGGGAAAAGCAGATCCCATATAGCCAATATTGTTCGATTGCTGTCATTACCAGATCAAGTTATTGCTTACATTAATAATGGCGAGCTTTCGATGGGGCATGGTCGAGCTTTATTGGGCTTGAAGGATAAAAGTAAACTTATTCCATTCGTAAATAAAATTCGCAAAGAAAAATTGAATGTCCGGCAAGTGGAACAACTAATTGTTCAATTAAATAAACAGCCGGGCAAGAAAAAGGAAAAGCCGAAAAAAGATATTTTTATACTGGAACGAGAATCTATGTTACGCGATAGATTTGGTACATCCGTTAAGATTCAACGAGGCAAACGAAAAGGGAAAATAGAAATTGAATTTTATTCGGATGAAGATTTAGAGAGAATTATCGAATCACTGGAAGATTAATTTAAATAACTGGAAGACTGACTAAGTACTAGAATGGCTAACGTCAGTCTTTTTTCTATCACTAATGTAAGGGGGAAACGGACATGATATATTTTGATCAGGCTGCATCATCCTTTCCAAAACCACCAGAAGTAATCGAGGCAATGGTAAAAGTTATGAATGAATTTGGGGCGAACCCTGGCAGGGGAGGACATGTACTAGCAAGAAGAGCTGCCAAAGTAATCAGTCAAACACGGATAAAAGCAGCCGAATTATTTGGCTGCAGCAATCCGAAAAAAACACTTTTCTATCCGAATGCTACAGTAGCACTAAATCAGGCAATAAAGGGATTGCCATGGCAAAAAGGCGATCATATTATTTCAACTTCATTCGAGCATAATTCTATCCGCCGACCGCTTGAGTACATAAAAAACAAATATGGTGTCAGCGTTACGTATATCGAATGGAAAGGGAATGAAACTGCTTTTATTCAAGATATTGCAAATGCAGTACAACCGGAGACGAAATTAGTCGCCATGACACATGCGTCCAATGTTACAGGAACATTAATGCCGCTTGATAAAATTATCGAATTGGCAAAACGACATCGTCTATTAACATTAGTTGATGCTTCACAAACAGCTGGGCATCTGACAATAAATATGAAACAGCAGGGAATAGATATGCTTGCTTTTCCAGGGCATAAAGGATTGTTAGGCCCACAGGGGACCGGCATGCTGCTTGTTGAAAGTGACATGGATTTAGAACCTATTCATCATGGCGGAACAGGCAGCTTTTCAGAAAACCCAAATCAGCCTGATCAGTGGCCGGAGCGATTGGAGAGTGGTACATTAAATACGCCGGGGATAGCCGGACTTTATGCAGCTTTTTGTGTCTATGAGCAAAGGAAAAATGAAAATGTTCCACGTGAAACATTGCTGACAAAACAGTTGTATCGAGGATTGCAAGAAATTCCCGAAGTTAAGTGCTATGGTCCGAATGAAGGTGAGCAACGAATGCCGATAGTAGCCTTTAATATTATGAACGTGGATTCACAAGAAATTGCGATGATTCTTGATTCACATTATGATATTGCTGTGCGGGCGGGCTTACATTGCAGTCCGCTAACCCATGAAATGTTAAAAACAACAGACCAGGGGTTAGTAAGAGCAAGTCTCGGTATTTACAATACAGAAGAAGAAGTAAAGGCGTTTCTTCAGGCAATAACGGAAATAACAGCGGCTTATAATGAAACTTAATTACAATTGGAGATGTAGCAATGGCTTTATTTGGAACAATAGTAAATGGTATATGTATCATTGCAGGAAGTTTAATTGGTCTGTTTTTCACAAAGATACCGGAACGTTATAAAGAAACAGTTATGCATGGAATAGGACTTGCTGTTATTTTAATTGGTTTGCAAATGGCCTTACAGGTGGATAATATTGTGATTGTCTTATTAAGTCTATTAAGTGGTGCAATAATTGGAGAATTTATTCATGTTGAAGAAGGTCTGAATCGTTTAGGTGGATGGATTGGCAGCAAGTTTACGACAAAAGATGACAATTTTAGTGTGGCACAGGGCTTTGTCACAGCATCGCTTATTTTTGTCATTGGGGCAATGTCGGTAATTGGCGCGCTAGACAGTGGAATAAGAGGGGACCATGAAATATTAATCACAAAGGGCATCATTGATGGATTTGTGGCACTTGTGTTAACAACAACATTAGGATTTGGAGTTATTTTTTCCGTGTTGCCTGTCGTTATTTATCAAGGTTCGATTGCACTCCTGGCAACCCAAATAGAAAATTGGCTGCCGAAGCCGTTTTTAGATGGCTTTATTACTGAGCTTACAGCAGTAGGCGGATTGATGATTGTTGCTATTGGCTTAAATTTATTAAAATTAACCAGTATTCGAATTGGAAATTTGTTGCCTTCCATCATAACGGTGGGTTTAGTTTATTATATTTATCAGCTTTTTTAAGTTTTCAAAAAGATGTTCAAAAAGACTGTCGCAAACTGTAAGATCGTATTGTTTGCGACAGTCTTTTTGTTTTAAGTAAAGAAGTATAAAAATTTAGGCTCTATTCTGCTTACGTCAGAGTTGGCCATGTCCAGCTCCAGCGCCCAGCAACTAGCAAACTTCACACTCCTTCACTACGATAAGTCAACATCGGTTCGCTTCCAGCTCACCGTGTTTCCTTTATCTCATTGCGGAGTGCTCCAGTTTGTACGTTGCTAAACGGGCGCTTACGCTTTTCTAATCCAAGAAAAAATGTATATTGATCCTATATATCAGCGGTTGATGGTGCAATATTTCTAGGGGAAATAACCGCTGGAAGTGTTTGGCCGTATGTTAACCGTTGATCGATCTGGTCTAATATGGCAGCAATTTTTTTGGCCATTTCTACGACAATTGATAATCTGGTATTTTGCAATATCGAATATTCCATGAATCCACTAATATTTACAACACCAGTGATATGAATATCCCCTATCGGCGGCAGCGGTTTATTTAATGCGGCACCGGGTTTTATTGACCCGATTCCGGTAATAAGGGAACCAACCGAATTGCTTTTCCCTAAACAGGCATCAACCGCAATGATAAATGGTTTATGGTGTTTTCGTTTAATAAGCTGTACATAGCTTGCCAAATTGGTAGCGTGAACTGGTTCATTTAATGTTCCATAGACACTCATATGTTTTGGTTTTAATTCTGTAAAAAAGGTACCGATTAACGGGCCAAGCGCATCACCAGTCGAACGATCTGTACCGATACAAACAACGACATATTCCTGCGGGATTGCCGGAAGCCATGAGATAAGTTTTTCACACATTATTTCGAGCAGGTCGGGATCTGTATAGGCCATCTTGAAAACTTCATTTTTTACTGTAAAACGCTTTTTTAGATTCATAGCTTATCCTCCACAAACATATTGGTATTAGTATACGGATTTAAAGAATGAAGTATACATATATACTACAATTATTGGAGGAAATGAAATGCTCAGAGCTGGTCTGAAGTGGATGTTTTTGATTATTGGAACAACGATTGGTGCCGGATATGCTTCGGGAAGGGAATTATGGCAGTTTTTTGGTCATGAAAGCGGACTGGCTATTCTTTTGTTTGCGGTATTTTTTACTATCTCAATATATGTGATCTTAAATTTAAGCTTTCAGCGAAAGTCTACCGATTATTTGCCAATACTCCGTGATATTGTTGGCAGGAAGCTAACGGGAGTTTACGATATCATGATTTTTCTTTATTTGTGTACGACAACAGTTGTCATGATCGCCGGCAGTGGTGCGACCGGACAAGCATTTAATTTCTCATATTGGTGGGGAGTCTTTTTCATTGTTATTGTCCTTATTCTGTTATTCTTAAAAGATATCAATGGAATTTTATCGATAAACCAGCTTATTTTACCGTTATTACTAGGTGGCTTGTTATATATTTTGCTTTTGTTTACATTTGATCAGGAGCTTTCCCTTTTTGCCCATTGGCATGAACAACGGAACTGGACGGCTGCTTTTCCATTTACGGCCTTGAATATTTTGCCATTGATCGCTGTGCTTGGAGCAATTGGAAATAAAATCCATTCAAAGGGAGAGATTTGGATCGCCTGTATAGGAAGTGGAGCGATTTTAGGAGTCATTTCTTATGTTTATAACAATAGTTTAATTCAGATTGCCGATGAGCTGCTTTTGTATGAAATTCCATTGTTTGCGATTCTGAAACACTATCCATTTGCAATGCTCGTTTTTATGTCGATTCTTCTCTGGTTTGCTATCTTTACAACGGCTGCTGCAGGGATAATGGGAATTGTAACCAGATTAAAGAAATACGTGAATATACCATTATGGTTACTGGTTATGGTGATCCTGCTTATTATGGTTCCTTTAACTACATTGGGCTTTTCCACACTGATCACGTATATTTATCCAATTTATGGCTTACTTAACTTGTATGTATTGACACGCCTGCTTTTATACCCTATTTGGAATAAAGTGGATAAAAGGGTGTGATGTAACTTGTTCATTTCTTTCCATATCCTTTATATTGTTGTAAACTTTATTCATAGATGGAATAACATCCATTATGAATTTGCAGGTTTTGGGGGTATCAACTTGAAGGAGCTTAATGATTTTTGGGATTACATAACTGGCGCAGATTTGTGGTTAGCAATTGCTGAGGCAGTGTATAATGTTGTGTTAATTGTTGTGGTATCGATGATTATTGTTCGAGTTGGCAAAAAGATCATTGATCGCCTATTCAAAAACAAACAACGTGGCCCATTTAAGATAACCGAACGTAGAGAAACAACACTTAAAAAGCTAGTTCAAAACATGCTAACCTATACAGTCTACTTTGCTGCACTTATTATGATATTGGACAATGTATTTAAACTAAATGTAGGAGCCCTATTAGCAGGCGCTGGTGTTGCAGGGCTGGCAATTGGGTTTGGTGCCCAAAATCTGGTACGGGATATTATTTCCGGTTTCTTCATTATTTTCGAAGACCAATTTTCAGTAGGTGATTATGTTATTACATCCAATGCGGAAGGGACCGTCGAAGAAATTGGGATTCGAACAACGAAAATCGTGAGCTGGACAGGTGAACAGCACGTAATTCCAAATGGCAATATTACACAGGTTACCAATTATTCCGTTCATAATGGTTTGGCGGTTGTTGATATAAATGTACCGTATGAAAGTGACATACCGGCTGCTGAACGAATAATTGAAGAGGTTATTGAGAATTTGCCTGGAAAATATGAAGAAATTGTTGCGACACCGACAATTCACGGTATTCAGGCTTTAGAGACGTCCCATTACGTTATTCGTGTTATTGCTGAAACGCTGCCAGTATACCAATGGGCAGGGGCGCGAATTATCCGTAAAGAAGTGAAAGAAAGACTATATAAAGAAGGTATTGAAATTCCAGCACCAAGGCTCGTCATGTATACCCGTCATGAAACTCCTACTGCATTAGAAGGTGAAGGAGAACAACGACGGCTGCGGGAAGGCGATCAAGAATAGGAGAAAGGAAGGTTTCACGTATGGTGGATAAGGAGTTTGGTTTATATGATATTGTGCAAATGAAAAAACAGCATCCGTGCGGGGAGAACCGCTGGAAGATTATTCGCATGGGGATGGATATTCGGATCAAATGTCTCGGTTGTGACCATAGTGTGATGATTCCGCGAAAAGAATTTACCAAGAAGCTGAAGAAGGTATTGGAAAAAGCAGCGGAATAAAAACATGTAAAATTAATTTTTTTCCTTAGAAATGGCATTTTACGTAGGTTAGCGAAGTAGAAAATTGAATTTTGTATTACATGCAGGCAAAAATGGGCATCTTGGAATGCCTATTTTTGCTTTTTGATAACTTGTCAATTTACAGGCTTGTACTTATAATTGGTATATCGAACGCGTTCATGGAATGGAATCCTTAAGGAGTGAAAGTTGAATGTCTTTAACAGCAGGAATTGTCGGACTTCCAAACGTAGGGAAATCTACGTTATTTAATGCAATTACGCAGGCGGGAGCAGAAGCAGCTAATTATCCGTTTGCAACGATCGACCCGAATGTTGGAATTGTCGAAGTTCCAGACGATCGCTTAAATAAATTAACAGAATTAGTGAATCCGAAAAAGACTGTACCGACTGCATTTGAATTTACTGATATTGCAGGTATTGTGAAAGGTGCAAGTAAAGGAGAAGGTTTGGGAAATCAATTTTTATCCCACATTCGCCAGGTTGATGCGATTTGTCAGGTTGTCCGTTGTTTTGAAGATGAAAATATTACCCATGTATCAGGTAAAGTCGATCCAATCGATGATATTGAAATTATTAATCTCGAGCTGATTTTAGCTGATTTGGAAACAGTTAATAAACGATATCAACGGGTGGAAAAACTGGCAAGGCAGAAGGACAAGAATGCTGTTCTTGAATATGAGGTGCTTAGCAAATTAAAGACGGCGTTTGAAGAGGAAATACCTGCACGTGCCTTGGAATTCAATGATGAACAGTGGAACATTGTCAAAGGTCTTCATCTATTAACAAGTAAACCAACGTTGTATGTTGCCAATGTAAAGGAAGATGAAGTTGCCGACCCCGGGATAAATGAAAATGTGCAAAAGGTTAAAGATTACGCGGCAAGTGAAAATGCCGAGGTGATTGTGGTTTGCGCCAAAATTGAAGAAGAAATTGCCGAGCTTGATCAGGATGAAAAGGAAATGTTTCTTGAGGAATTGGGTATTCGGGAATCAGGCCTTGATAAGCTCATTAAGGCCTCGTACAGCCTGTTAGGGCTTGCGACATACTTTACAGCGGGTGAACAGGAAGTAAAGGCATGGACATTCCGGAAAGGCATTAAAGCACCACAAGCAGCTGGAATCATTCATACTGATTTTGAACGAGGGTTTATTCGCGCAGAAACAGTTTCCTACGATGATCTGATTGCTGCAGGGTCAATGGCACAAGCTCGTGAAAATGGAAAAGTCCGATTGGAAGGAAAGGATTATGTTGTGCAGGACGGGGATGTTATTCATTTCCGGTTTAATGTATGATACCGGGGGTCGGAGATCAGAAGCCAGAGGTCAGATGCTGGAAGTAAGATATTAGATAACGTATAATTTGGATTCTCTCGAAAAGTTGTTTTTTACGGTTTTGTTTGCTATAATACACTATTGTGAGTAATTACTGAAGATTACTCCTTGCTCTTATTGAGAAAAGTGCAGGATAGACTTGTGCTGGACAATAGATAAGGGCCGCTAAGACCAAAAGGAGGTGTAACGGATGACAAAATACGAAATTATGTACATCATCCGCCCAGACATGGAAGAGGAAGCGCTAAACAACTTGATGGAGCGTTTCAATAAAGTGTTAACTGATAATGGGGCGGAGATTGAAAAAGTTGACGAAAAAGGCAAACGCCGTCTTGCATATGAAATTCAAGACTATCGTGATGGCTATTATGTCGTAATTAATTTCGCAAGCGATGAAAAAGCAATTAATGAATTTGATCGTCAAGCGAAATTCTCTGATGACATCATTCGTCATATGGCAATTCGAGAAGAAGATCAATAATAAGGGGTGGTTCTGATGTTGAATCGTGTCGTACTAGTTGGCAGATTAACGAAGGATCCGGATTTACGTTATACAGCAACTGGAGTGGCAGTAGCTAACTTTACAATTGCGGTTAATCGACCTTTTTCCAATCAGCAAGGTGAACGGGAAGCCGATTTTATCAATTGTGTTGTGTGGCGCAGGCCGGCAGAAAACCTTGCGAACTACATGAAAAAAGGTAGTATGATAGGTGTCGATGGTCGTGTCCAAACACGTAGATATGAAGGACAAGACGGCAAAACCGTTTATGTCACGGAAATTGTCGCGGATAGTGTACAATTTTTGGAATCAAAAGGATCGTCGCCAAATAGAAGCCAAGGAGCACCTGGTTTCCAGCCAAATCAGAATCAAAGTCAGAATCAGAACCAAAACCAGCAGAATCAAAATCAAGCGAACCCGTTTGCCAATAACGGGGAGCCAATTGATATATCAGACGATGATTTACCATTCTAGAAAATGCTGTCCAAGAGGTTACCAAGTAATAAGCTTGGGACTTTTGAACAACAAGTAAAAAGGAGGGGTACTAATGGCAGCTCGTCGCGGACGCGCAAAGCGTCGTAAAGTGTGTTACTTCACAGCGAACGGAATCACACACATTGACTATAAAGATGTTGATTTGCTAAGACGTTTTGTTTCAGAGCGCGGAAAAATTCTTCCACGCCGTGTAACAGGAACATCTGCAAAATATCAACGTAAACTGACAAAAGCAATCAAACGTGCTCGTACAATGGCATTATTGCCTTACGTATCGGAGTAAATAAAGGAAAGGCTTTTTCGTAATATTTCACGTTACGAAAAGGCCTTTTTCTTTTATTTTTGTAGGGGGCATTATCAGATGGTTTAGTCATTTTCGACCTGGCCGTTTTTTCCGTCTCGGATAAACAATAATTATTTTTATCATTAAAATAAAGGTATACAACAGGAATAACCATAACCAATTGTCATTTATCGGGATAATAAGGGCGACAACGGTATAAATTAGAAAGGGCATAGTTGTCGTATAAGCGCACATTTTCCACAATATCGCGAAACGGATTTTCCGGTATAGAGCGCGGCTGATGAGTACACCAACATAAGCAACTGCAGAAAGCACAACAAATACAAAGATTACTAATGGGAGATAATAGAAAATAAAAAAATACATCAGTAAAAAAAACAGCTGTACATCGGCGGCTGTACCGCTGGATACGGATAACCGGTCGATTAATGATGGAATAGAGACAAGTATTAGCAGAATAAACATATACACTACAGTAATATCCATACCAATCCGGTTTAATGTAAACATTGCCTTTTTAGCTGGCAATCTAATACTGGTTCGTAATGCTTCCAGAAAGATCATATAAATCCATCCTTATAATGAACAAAGCGTAAGCGCCAATTTCAGTGAATATCAGCTGTTAGCAGGTAAGTAGACATCCCGAGTTGATACTGTTCCGTCATCCACTTTGTTCAAAATTATCCTATTTAAAATTAACATCTCTCCTATTATAATAAAAAACGTTGGAAAATGCGCTTTATGAATGTTACATCATGATTAACTTTTCTTCCGTATTAACGTCAAGCAGCAAGCTCCCAAATACGTTTCTGCTCGACAGGTTCAGTAGAAACACAACAAAAATAAATTGACCTTTCCTGACTAATTACTGCAATTGCCCGGGAAATAATTATTTCTACAATTTTCAACACCAAATTGTCTATAAAAAATGTTATCATATTATAATAGGATTAATAAGGATGTAACACATAAGAGGTGCAATTAATGAATCGATCTAAAATGTTGACAGAGGGAGCACTATTTACGGCTATCTATATTGTTCTATTTCTGGTAGCGATGCTGGCGCCTTTAATTGGCGTTTTAGCTATGCTCCTTTTGCCAATTCCGTTTATTGTCTTTGCTTCCAGATATGATTGGAAGCCTTCATTATTAGTGCTGGTAGCGACCCTTATCCTATCGGCTTTATTTACTACAGTATTTTCCGCTCCAATAACTGTGTTAATGGGGCTTGGCGGAATTATGATTGGCAGTGCGATGTACAGAAATTTGTCCGCCTATGAAACGTGGGCACGTGGAACAGTGGGATTCGTAATTGGATTGGTATTGCTCTTTTTAATAACTCAACTTGTGCTTGATGTCAATATCGTAGAACAAATCAATGCAATGATTGACCAATCAATGGAGCAGAGTCAGAAATTGATGGAACAGTTTGGCCTTACCGATCAAGCTGCTGAACAATTAGCACTTGTAGAACAGCAAATGGATATGCTAAAGAATTTAATACCAGTCGGGATTGCAGTTATTAGTATTATACTTGCCTTGGTGAGTCAATGGCTCAGCTATAAGGTGATCAATCGATTGGAAAACAAGGATTACAAGTTTCCGCCATTTCGTAATTTGACGCTTCCGGTGTCACTTGTCTGGATTTACTTTTTCGCGTTAATTTTTTCGTTTTTTGAATTGGATCCGAACGGAACACTATTCCTGGCGGTTAGTAATGTTTTAATGCTGGCGGGATTATTAATGGTTATCCAAGGGTTTTCACTAATCTTCTTTTTTGCACACCAGAAAAACAAATCAAGAGTATTACCGATTTTGAGTGTAATTTTAGCTGTATTTGTACCATTTCTGCTTTATCTGGTTCGCATCTTAGGTATAATTGATATAGGTTTTCGGCTGCGGGATCGAATTTCAGAGGAAAAGAAATAGAGTTCGAAATAGAGGATGTTCAAAAAGTTACCAAATGAAAGCAGTGGACTCGGGCGCTCGCCTGTTTCTAATATGGCAACTTTTTGAACACACACTATTAAGGTTATGGAGTGAATTCTATGACAGATTTGCAAAAAAAACCGGCACTTAGCAGGCATTTATGGATTATTTATTTATTATCAATCATTTTGCTTGGTGTGATATGGTATTATCAATGGATATTAGGACTGTTAATGACACTGTTTTTGGCTGCGTCCTTTTATTATAGTATACAAACAGAAAAGACAATTATAAATGAAACAGAAGAATATATCGCAACGCTCTCCCATCGAATTAAAAAGGTAGGGGAAGAAGCGTTATTGGAAATGCCAATTGGAATTGTCCTGTATAACGAAGACTACTTTATTGAATGGGCAAATCCGTATATGAATCGTTTTGCTGATGAAGATACATTGGTCGGCAAACATCTGAATTTACTGTCCGAAGACCTGATGCCAATGATTAAAGAAGGAAAAGATGAAGTAGGCTTTGAGTTGGAAGGCTATGAGTTTCAAACAGTTATCAAAAAGGAAGAACGATTATTATATTTCTTTAACCGAACCGAACAGAATAAAATTCAAACACTTTACCAAAATGAGCAAACGGTTTTAGCAATTATCTTTTTAGACAACTATGAAGAAATCACCCAAAACATGGATGATACCTTGAAGAGTCAACTGAATTCCAAAGTTACCTCCGCTTTAAACAGCTGGTCGCATGCTTATGGAATCTATTTAAAGCGAACATCGCAGGAACGATTTTTAGCAGTTGCCACCAAGGAAATTTTAAGGAAATTGGAACAATCCAAGTTCGATATTTTGGATGAAGTCAGGGAACTTAATGCAGAACAAAATGTACCGGTTACGATAAGTATCGGGGTTGGGTATGGCGGCATGACACTTCCAGCGCTTGGAGAACTGGCTCAATCCAGTCTTGATCTAGCGCTGGGACGGGGTGGAGATCAGGTAGCAATCAAAGACGACTTAGGGAAGGTGCGCTTTTATGGTGGGAAAACCAATCCCATGGAAAAACGCACCAGAGTACGTGCTCGTGTTATTTCTCATGCGTTAAAAGAGCTTGTAAAAGAAAGTGACAATGTGATAATAATGGGACATAAATCGCCTGATATGGATTCGATCGGTGCTGCGATTGGGATTTTGAATATTGCAAAAGCCAATGAAGTAGAGGGCTATATTGTGTTTGATCCTGATGATGTCGATACAGGGGTTTATCGGTTAGTTGATGCAATTAAAGCGGAAGAAAGTTTATGGAAGCATTTTATTGAACCGGATGAAGCAGAAGCACTCCTATCAAGCAGGAGCTTGGTTGTTGTTGTTGACACACACAAACCTTCAATGGTGGCTGATGAGCGACTGCTAAATAAAACAGACTTTAAAGTAGTAATTGATCATCACCGGCGCGCTGAGGAATTTGTAGAAAATCCAACACTAGTTTACATGGAGCCATATGCATCATCCACAGCAGAACTTGTCACAGAACTTCTGGAATACCAGCCCAAAACGCTGAAGCTTAAAATGCTGGAGGCCTCTGCACTGCTCGCGGGTATTATTGTTGATACAAAAAGTTTTACATTGCGAACTGGCTCAAGAACCTTTGATGCAGCCTCCTATTTACGATCAAAGGGTGCGGATACTGTATTGGTGCAGCAATTTATGAAAGAGGATTTAAAATTATATATTAAGCGCAGCAAGTTAATCGAACGAGCGCAGGTTTATCGCCATTCAATTGCAATTGCAAAAGGAAAACCTGGCGAAGTTTATGGTTCCGTGCTTATTGCGCAAGCAGCCGACACCCTTTTGACAATGACTGGAATTAATGCTTCTTTCGTTATTTCTGAACGGGAAGATGGTAGAATTGGAATAAGCGCAAGATCCCTTGGTGATGTCAATGTTCAGATTATCATGGAAAAAATGAATGGTGGCGGCCATTTAACAAATGCAGCGACACAAATAAAAGATACAACAATTGATGATGCAGAAGCATTATTAAAAGATATCCTTGAGGAATATTTTGGAGGAGGAGAGACAGAATGAAGGTTATATTCTTAAAAGATGTAAAAGGGAAAGGCAAAAAAGGGGAAGTAAAAAATGTATCGGATGGCTATGCGCGTAACTATTTATTGAAAAATAAATTAGCCGAAGAAGCGACCCAGGGAAATATGAAAGCACTTGAGGCTAAAAAACGTAAAGCGATGCAAGAAGAACAAAAGGAAAAAGAAGAAGCAATGGAACTAAAGGATACACTTGCTGATCTTACAGTAGAACTAAAAGCAAAATCGGGTGACAGCGGACGTTTATTTGGTTCGATCACTAGTAAACAGATTGCTGAGGCCTTAGAAAAAGAACATGGATATAAGATTGATAAACGCAAAATTGAACTGGATGAACCGATCCGTGCATTGGGCTATACAACGATTCCTGTTAAGCTCCATCCTGATGTATCCGGGTCGATTAAAGTGCATGTTGCGGAAAAATAAGAAAGATTAAGCGAATTTTGAAGTCAGAAGCGATAAAAATGGAAAAAAGGTAATCTAAGGGGTTACCGATTTTTCATTATGAACGCTGACTTTGCTTGCAAGAAATCGGTGTAAAAACCGATTTCTTTACATTACTGGAAGACCTCGGTATGAGGGGGAGAAACAAATGGTTGAAAATTGGAATGGTGAGCGAACACCGCCACACAACATAGAAGCAGAACAAGCAGTTATTGGCGCTATCTTTCTTGAACCGGAAGCATTTTCACAAAGCTCGGAAATATTAATGCCGGAAGACTTTTATCGGGCTAGTCATCAGCGTATTTACGAAACAATGATGAAGCTTTCCGATCTTGGAGAACCAATTGATCTTGTAACGGTAACAACAGCCCTGTCGAATGCAAAGCTGCTGGATGAGGTTGGTGGTGTTTCCTATTTGACGGATTTAGCCGGAAGTGTTCCGACTGCAGCTAACATTGGTTATTACAGTAAAATTGTTGAAGAAAAATCCATCCTGCGGCGATTAATTCGTACGGCAACAGACATTGTAACAACTGGTTACGAAAGAGAAGATGAAGTTGATGACGTCCTAAACGAAGCGGAAAAAAATATTTTGGAAGTTTCTCACCGGCAAAATTCCGGTGCATTTAAATCGATTAAAGATGTTTTAATTGAAGTTTATGATGATATTGAAATGCTCCATAACCGTCAGGGCGATGTAACGGGCGTGCCAACCGGGTATCGTGACCTTGATCGGATAACTTCAGGGTTTCAGCGCAATGATCTTATCATTATTGCAGCCCGTCCATCTGTTGGTAAAACAGCATTTGCCCTAAACATTGCCCAAAATGTCGCCATCAATACGGATGAAAATGTAGCGATTTTCAGTCTGGAAATGGGTGCTGAGCAGCTTGTTCAGCGGATGCTCTGTGCTGAGGGAAACATTGATGCGCAACGACTGAGAACCGGCAGTCTTGAGGCCGACGATTGGAGCAAGCTGACGATGGCGATGGGAAGTTTGTCAAATGCCGGTATTTATATCGACGATTCACCAGGAATTCGTGTCAGTGAAATTCGCTCCAAATGCCGCCGCTTAAAACAGGAACATGGCTTGGGTATGATTTTAATTGATTATTTGCAGCTCATTCAAGGAAGTGGAAATTCACGGGAAAACAGGCAACAGGAAGTTTCCGAGATTTCCCGTTCGTTAAAAGGACTGGCCCGTGAATTGAATGTGCCTTTAATTGCCTTATCACAGCTTTCCCGTGGAGTTGAGCAGCGCCAGGATAAACGTCCAATGATGTCCGATCTGCGTGAATCTGGAAGTATTGAGCAGGATGCCGATATTGTTGGATTCTTATATCGCGATGATTACTATGATCAGGAGTCGGAAAAACAAAATATTATTGAGATAATTATTTCCAAACAACGTAACGGTCCGGTTGGTACCGTTGAACTTGCATTTGTGAAAGAATACAATAAATTCGTTGATTTGGATCATCGTTACCAGGAAAGTGAGATTCCGCCCGTTCCAGTATAAACTTGTAGCAAACAGCCTTCATCAAGACGAGGGCTGTTTTTTTATGGTTCCTGTAGTATTATAATGCAGAAACTAGTGAAACTAAAAACAAGGTTTAATAACCTAGGCGAACAATCAGTGGTATAAATCTAATATTGTTCGTGTTTAAATTGACTTATCATTCATTAATTGATAAACTTGCTATGTTACTTACTAAAAAGACAAATGATAATCATATGGAGGTGCACTATGTCCTCGGTAGTAGTAGTTGGCACACAATGGGGAGATGAAGGCAAAGGTAAAATTACCGATTTTCTTTCCCAAAATGCAGAGGTTGTAGCACGTTATCAGGGTGGTAATAATGCTGGTCATACGATAAAGTTTGACGATATTACGTATAAGCTGCATTTAATTCCATCTGGTATTTTCTTTTCGGATAAAACATGTGTATTAGGAAATGGCATGGTAATTGATCCAAAAGCGTTTGTAGAAGAAATTGCCTATTTGCACGAACGAAACATTAATACAGACAATTTATGTATTAGTAACAGGGCACACATTATATTGCCGTATCATATTAAATTGGATATTCTTCAGGAAGAAGATAAAGGGATTCATAAAATTGGTACAACAAAAAAGGGAATCGGACCTGCCTATATGGATAAGGCAGCAAGATGCGGTATACGTATCGCCGACTTGCTTGATAAAGAAGTATTCCGTACCAAGCTTGAACAAAATCTAAGAGAAAAAAATCGCCTTTTCGAAAAGGTTTATGAGGTAAAATCGATAAATGTAGAAGATATTTTGGAAGAATATTATGAGTACGGACAACAGCTTGCAAAATATGTATGTGATACATCAGTCGTATTAAATGAGGCATTGGACGAAGGCCGCCGTGTATTATTTGAAGGTGCTCAAGGCGTCATGCTCGACATTGACCAAGGAACATATCCATTTGTGACATCATCAAATCCGATTGCCGGCGGTGTAACAATTGGCTCTGGTGTTGGTCCTACAAAAATTGATCATGTTGTTGGCGTGTCAAAAGCATATACGACTCGTGTCGGTGATGGACCGTTCCCGACAGAGCTGCAGGACGAAATTGGCAATCAAATTCGTGAGGTTGGACGTGAATATGGAACAACGACAGGACGCCCGCGCCGAGTTGGCTGGTTTGATAGTGTTGTTGTCCGTCATGCCCGCCGTGTCAGTGGAATTACGGATTTATCTCTTAATTCTTTAGACGTATTAACAGGAATCGAAACAGTAAAGATTTGCGTGGCATATCGCTATAAAGGCGAAATAATCAATGAATTCCCGGCAAGTCTTGCTGTATTAGCGGAATGTGAGCCTGTTTATGAAGAAATGCCAGGCTGGACGGAGGATATTACTGGGGTAAAAAGCCTTCACGAATTGCCGGCTAATGCTCGCCATTATTTGGAGCGAATTGCCCAGCTTTCCGAGATCCCACTGTCGATTTTTTCTGTTGGGCCTGATCGCTCGCAAACAAATCTTGTAAGAAGCGTTTATAGTTAACGTGAAAATCAGCCTCTTCGCCATATTGCATGTTTTTTCTTTAACCGACGTATTAGATAGCGAGAGCCAAAAAACTCTACAGGCTTTAAACAAGCCAGGTAGAGTTTTTAAATTTTATTATGGAGAGATATTTCCTGCCTCCGTAAAACAAACCGGAATTGGGTACACTAAAGGTCATCATCCCATAATTCAGGAGGAGTGACTAATGTCAGAATTTTGCCCGGTTCTATGGCCGGAGGAACCAACACCTGAAAATGTGAAAGCTTGCAAGGAATGTGGTCTTTATAAGCATGGTTCACGAATGGTGTGGGGAGAAGGAAATCCCGATGCCCCTATCCTGATTCTCCTTGATAATCCAGGGTCAAGGGAAAACCGCGAAGGAAATCCATTTGTATGTGGGACAAGGCAAACGTTGCAAAAAGCTGCAAACCATGCCGGATTAGCTATGCATGACTTGTATGTGACATTTATCCTGAAAAGAAAACCTGTACGAGCTTATGATAAAAAGATAGCCAGAACGATTTGTATGAACCATTTGGAACAGCAGCTTCAGGTTAAACAGCCCACTTTCATTTTCTGTTTAGGGAATGTTGCGGTACAGTCCTTTTTTCGTGATCGTGATGCAGATGTGAAATCATTAAGGGGTGCGCTCCATCATGTGCGCGGGTATCAAACCGCAACAGCCTATCATCCGTTAGCTGTCCGGCGCCGTCCCAATCTTTGGAAGCTGTTTCTTGAGGACTGGCAATACCTTGCAAATTGTTACTATAACAGGAAAAATATTGAAACAGAATAATACTTGGTTTACCAAAAAATGCTGGTTTTTGCGATTGCCATAGATAAAGAGAAACTTTATTCAGTGGGGATTTTCTTTCCTTCCCCACCTTTCCATTAACGCGTGTACGATAAGTCGGGCCTACAGGATGTAGGTCAGTTCGACGAAGACATGCGGACGTGGCGTTCTTAGTCGAACATCCCCTCGTTCGGATAAGTAAGGTCGACTAAAAACGGGCTTGCGCTCAGGCGTCGGCATACCCTCTACTGTATCCTTCATCTGTTTCTCCAATTAAAGAATTGCAACTAAAGACATTTCTTGCAAAGTACGGTAAAATAGACAAAAGCATGTGTGATAAAAAGTATGTTAAAAAAAGAGGATAAAAAAGACCGGGAAGTTTCGAGGCGGCGTAGTGAAAGTACCGTGGAAAGCTTCCTCGAATTCACATCGTGCTACTATTCGCCAAACAGCGAAGAAACAAGCCAACTGGCTTTCACAGGATGTGGTGACTTCGACGTTCGACACACGACGTGTCGGTACTTAGTTGAGGATCCCCTATCCCGATGTGTCATTTTTACCGGACTTTTTCGAACAATCGCCAAAAGGATGTGACTGATAATGAGTCAGAAGATATTAGTTGTGGATGATGAACAGCCAATTGCAGATATATTGAAATTCAACTTGGAAAAAGAAGGCTATCAGGTGGTTTGTGCCTATGATGGGGATGAGGCAATTGAGCTTGCCGAGACAGAAAAACCTGATTTGGTTTTATTGGACATTATGCTTCCGAATAAGGATGGCAATGAAGTATGCCGCGAAATTCGCAAAACACAAACCATGCCGATTATCATGTTAACGGCAAAGGATGCAGAGATTGATAAAGTTTTGGGGCTCGAGCTTGGTGCGGACGACTATGTAACAAAGCCATTCAGTAATCGTGAACTGATTGCCCGGGTCAAGGCGAATCTGAGAAGGCAGCAGCATGTGCCAGATGATACGGTGAAAGCGACAAAAGATATCGTTATGGGAAATTTGGTCATTCACCCGGATGCATATGCGGTTACACGTGATGGGGAACAAGTGGAACTTACCCATCGTGAATTTGAATTGCTGCATTATTTGGCCCGCCATATTGGCCAGGTTATGACACGTGAGCATTTGCTTGAGACAGTATGGGGCTATGATTACTTCGGTGACGTACGGACGGTTGACGTAACGGTAAGACGACTACGTGAAAAAATTGAGGAGAGTCCAAGTAATCCAGTGTGGATCGTAACACGCCGTGGAGTTGGTTATTATTTGCGTAATCCTGGCGAGGAGTAGGTTTTATGAATAAAGTCGGTTTTTTCCGATCAATACAATTAAAATTTATTATTATTTATATCCTGCTTTTATTAATTGCAGTACAAGTGATTGGGTCATATTTTGCCAGAGAGCTCGAAAACCAGTTGACGACTAATTTTAAAGACTCCGTTAATAAGCGGGTTGAATATTTGTCCTATAACCTGAACGAAGCTTTTTCGGGAGGCGATAAGGAAGATGGGACAGAACCTACACTCCAGGAAAAAGTACAGGATATTGTTAACAATGTTGATCCAGAGGCAATTACCAATTTACAGGTTGTAAATAATGTCGGACGGGTTATGGGAGCCAATAATTACGCGGATAAGGATAAAATCGGCAAAAAAACAACGGATGACCTTATTACGAAAGCCATTTCCTATGGTGCATTGTACCAAAACACAATGCTTAGTTCTACCGGTAATCGTATATTTGTAAAAGTGGAACCAATTAAAGTAGGAGAAGATGTCGTCGGTGCTATTTATTTAGAAGCTTCACTTGAAGAGGTTTATGATCAGCTGGAAGAAATCAACCAGATATTTTTGCGGGCCTCGATCCTTGCCATCATCGTTTCCGCTTTTTTAGGTATTCTCGTTGCCAGAACGATTACGAAACCAATTACCGAAATGCGCAGGCAGGCACAAACGATGGCAAAAGGGGACTTTACTCAGAAAGTAAATGTCTATGCTGCTGATGAAATTGGTAATCTCGCCGAAACGTTCAACGATATGAACGATCAGCTTAGACACTCGTATGCGACAATCGAAGAAGAAAGGCGTAAGCTCAGCTCTGTCCTATCCAATATGTCAGACGGCGTTATTGCAACGGATGGAACGGGAGCGATTACGTTAATGAATGAAGCGGCTGCAAAGCTTATTGGTGAAAACCCTGATGATGTAAAAGGCGAATTTTTACTTGATGTATTACAACTGGGAGAAAAAGATGTAGATCTATCTGAACTGCCTGATAGTGGATCAATCGTTATTGATTTGAGTGAGGATCAGGACATATTCCTGATTCGGGCCAATTTTTCCACGATATCGGATAATGAAGATGATGTTATCGGCTTTATTACTGTAATTAGTGACGTAACGGAACAAGAGAAGGTAGAGCAGGAACGCCGGGAATTTGTCTCCAATGTTTCCCATGAACTGCGAACACCATTAACGACAATGCGCAGTTATATTGAGGCGTTGACGGATGGCGCATGGAAGGATAAAACCATAGCACCGAAATTTTTACGTGTCACGCAAAATGAAACAGAACGAATGATACGGATGGTAAATGATCTATTGCAGCTTTCGAAAATGGATAATAAGGATTATGGCTTGCATAAGGAAAAAACGGATTTTATGGCCTACATACATCACATTATTGATCGGTTTGAGATGAACGCATATGAGGGAATTGAACTAAGACGCGAATTACCAGAGGGTCAGTATTATGTTTGGATGGACAAGGATAAAATGACACAAGTATTAGATAATATTATTTCCAATGCCATTAAATATTCCCCGGAGGGTGGTATCATTCGTATTGGAATTGAAAAACAGCGGCATCAGCTGGTAGTAAGTATTCAAGATGAAGGTATCGGTATTTCCTATGATAAGGTTGATAAAATATTTGACCGCTTTTACCGGGCAGATAAAGCAAGAACGAGAAAACTTGGCGGAACAGGCTTAGGGTTGGCGATTGCCAAAGAATTGGTGGAAGCTCACCACGGTAAAATTTGGGCAAAAAGCAAAAAAGGTAAAGGAACAACTGTTTTCTTTACACTTCCGCTAATGAACCAGAAGCGGAGGGGAAGCTGATGAAATTTGAAACGGTTAAGACGTTTGTTCTGGTCATATTGGTTGGCGTTAGCTTGCTACTAACATTGGCACTTTGGAGTTTCAAGCCTAATTTAAAGTTTTTGGGAGATATGGATTATGCCGAGGCCGATATCGGTGGACAAGGCAATTTGACCAAGAAGGATGTTGTCGCGCCAAAAAACATTATTTTTCAAATCAATAGCCGTTATTATGGTTTTTCCAATCCAGTGGAAGGGCAATCCTTGTATCAGGATATGCAGTCCTGGGTACTGTACAACTTTAAAACAAGTGAGGCAAACGGTCCACCAGATGACGATTATCAGATTGAATTATTATTTCCAGATGAATTGCCAATGGAAATAGCAGATGACCTTTTTACATTTGATGAGGAACCTGATTTACCAGAGTGGTCGTTTCAACGGGTGTTTATTACGTTTCACCCAAACGATTCATCATTGGAAATACAATTTCTTTCAACGAGTGGAGATAGACGGGCAAGTGCGATCGTTAACAACTCTAAAAAATATAATCAATTATGGGCTTATCTAACAAAACAGGAGGGGTTAAGCGAATATATTCAATATAAAGAATCTGGTATTCCAATTTATGTACCGAAAAATTTACAGGAAATGACCGAGCGGAAATTGACGATTAAAAATATTGATCCGGATAATCTAGTGGATGCCTTGTTCCGTAATCCGGAAATCGTCAGACGTGATGTCACCAATGTCGGAGAGACTTATTATACGGATAGTGCCAGGGGAATGCGCGTCAAAGAAGATGGCCGGAGCATTGAATTCGTAAATCCACTCAATACGAACTACGAACGGATGAGAGCATTTGATTTATTGGAAACAAGCATGGCTAGTATTAATGAACAAAAAGGCTGGACGGGAGATTTTAATCTTGAGGAACTAAGGCCATCTACTAATTTTGTCCGTTTCCGGATGTATTATGATGGTTATCCGGTATTTAACAGCAGTTTAGCCGTGATCGAACAGGAATGGCGTAACCAGCAACTGTATAAATACCAGCGGCCGTTATTTAGTTATAATAGCCCCCCAATAGGTGGAAGTTCAGTAAAGTTGCGGTCCGGAAACGATGTCATCTATTTTATTGAAAACGCAAGCTATAAAGCGGAAAACATTGATGATATCCAAATCGGTTACCATTTGGTATATGAAGAGGATGATTTATCCTTTTATTTAACACTAAAACCTGCTTGGTATATTAACTATAATGGAAGCTGGCAGGAAATAAATTTTGATGAATTATCACCGAATAAAAAGGGGGGCTGAGGATGCAATGGAGTCAAATAAAAACACTGTTTATCCTCTGTTTCCTTGTTCTTGACGTTTACTTGCTGATGCAATTTCTTGATAAACAGAAAGAGAATGACCTTGCTGTAATGGAAAAGCAGGAATCTTCTATTGAACAGCAATTAAAATTGGAGGATATCAAAATACCGGACTTGCCTGAAGGAGAACTGGAAGAATCTTATATCTCAGTGAAACAAAAGAACTTTACGGATACAGATCTAAGCAAACTTGCGGCATCTGATAATCAAAAGATAGCACTGGTTGAAGATAAAACGATTGTATCAAAATTTGACAAGCCTATCCCGGTTAAAGATAGCGATGAAGTGAAAGAAATTGTCAAAAATAATGTTCTGTCACCGGATAGCTATGATTATTGGGGCTGGAATAAAGATCTGAATGTGATTATGTTCTTTCAAGAGAAAAATAATCAGCCAATCTACTACAATCAAAAAGGACTGCTGCTGGTTTTTTTGAATGACAAGAATGAAATTACGTTTTATACACAAACAATGCTGGGCGAGGAAAACAAGGATTTTGATAATAGTAAAAAGCCGTTGATTAAACCAATTAGGGCAATTGATGCTTTATATAACCAGTATGAGCTGCATACCGGTGAAGAAATTACCGATGCAAAAATAGGCTATTATTCAGCCCAGCCAATGGCAAGTGATGAGTTAATATTCGCACCAACATGGAAAATTACCGTAAATGGGGAGCGAAATTATTTTATTCATGCGATCGAAGGGTTTGCCTTTTCCAATGATGATAGTACATTTCTTGAAGATACGATGACATCTATCAAAAATTCGCTTGCAAAAATAAAGGATGATAAGGATTTTCAAGAAATCATTGATCAGCTCGATTTAAAATTAGAAACAATTAACCGGAGTGAAGTGGAATGACATTACGTTTTAGTGTGCTGGCATCAGGGAGTACGGGGAACGCCTTTTATATAGCCTCAGAAAAGGAGGGGTTACTCGTTGATGCAGGGGTAAGCGGGAAGAAAATGGATGATTTGCTAAGCGGGGTTCAGGTAGATCCGAAAACGTTAACCGGAATTCTCGTAACACATGAACATAGTGACCATATAAAAGGGTTAGGGATTATTGCCCGAAAGTATAACCTGCCAATATATGCCAATGAAAAGACGTGGCAAGCAATGGAAGGTGCAATAGGCAAGCTGGCACTTGATCAGAAGTTCTACTTTGACATGGAAGAGGTGAAAACATTCGGTGATATCGATGTAGAATCGTTCGGGGTTTCCCATGATGCCGCGGAACCAATGTTTTACACATTCCATCACGATGGCCAAAAGGTGGCACTTGTAACTGATTTGGGATATGTTTCCGAACGGATCAAGAAAACAGTAGAAGATGCTGATGCATATATATTTGAAGCCAACCATGATGTAGAGATGCTGCGGATGGGACGGTATCCATGGAATGTGAAACGGCGGATTCTTGGTGATTCCGGGCATGTTTCCAATGAAGATAGCGGACTTGCCTTATGTGATATTATTTCCAATCGGACGAAGCGTATTTATTTAGCCCATTTAAGTCAAGATAATAATATGAAGGATCTTGCTCGCATGTCAGTTGGCAACGTATTAAAAGAACGCGGACTCGATGTAAATAAAATGATCGAACTATGTGATACAGATCCATATAAGCCGACACCATTGTATGAAGTTGGTTAAAACACAAGTGGAATTCAAACCAATTTATCGTACACAGGTGAGGGAGTCACTGACCGCTGCGTACAAGAGGCCGGACGTGAGATAAATCCCTCCTGTTTAATTAGTTTACTAATATCCGTATCAAATGGAGTTGTTATTGTTCAATTCCTATGTGCATCATATTTATCAATCATACATATGATATGGGTAGAATGAAGGGGATGAAAAAATGGGCTATTACGATAATCAAAATTCGCCGCCAGGTTCCAATAAGAAGAAACGGAGCTGGGTTCCAGTCCTGTTAGGCGTTATTATTGGGATTGCCGTTGTGATCGTGGCATTGCCATCATTATTAAAATCCGATATACTCCCAAATGCATGGACAGAAGAGGCAGAACAGAGTGGTAATCTGCCTGATAATAATGGTGCTCAGGATAATGGCACCGCGGAAAACAATTATGTAAATATTGATGTGTCCAGCCAAATTACTGATATTGTGGAAAAAGTCAGCCCAGCCGTTGTTGGAGTCTCCAATATTCAAAGGCAGGGAAATTTCTGGGAGCAGCAGGCACAGGAAAGTGAAGCAGGCACAGGATCCGGGGTTATTTACAAAAAGGAGAATGGCTATGCGTATGTAATTACGAACCACCATGTCGTGGAAGGTGCTGACGCTTTAGAAGTGGTTTTAGCCGATGACACCCATCTAAAAGCAGAGCTGTTAGGTAGTGATTTGTTTTCTGACCTGGCCGTATTACGGATGAAGGAAGACAAGGTAGATGGCGTAATCGAAATGGGATCTTCTGAAAATGTAAAAGTTGGCGAACCAGCCATAGCAATCGGTAATCCGCTGGGAATGAGGTTCTCCGGTTCTGTTACCCAAGGTGTCATAAGTGGGAAACAACGGACTATACCGCAGGATTTCAACCAGGATGGCCGGGCAGACTGGCAGGCGGAGGTACTGCAAACGGACGCTGCAATTAACCCTGGAAATAGTGGAGGTGCACTGATTAACATCGAAGGACAGCTGATCGGTATTAACTCGATGAAAATTAATCAAACAGCTGTCGAAGGAATTGGCTTTGCTATTCCAATCGATACTGCAAGCCCGATTATTAATGAATTAGCGGAAAAGGGAAAAGTAACCAGACCATACTTAGGTGTTGAAATCTATTCACTTGACGAAGTACCACAAACAGAGTGGGAAAGTACGCTTAATTTACCAAAAGAGGTAGAAGGCGGAGTTTATATCTGGAGTATCGAACCGATGTCCCCAGCTGACCAGGCAGGATTAAAACGGTTGGATGTGATCACCCATCTTGATGGAGAAGAAGTCCTCAATATGATCGACCTGAGGAAAATCCTGTACCATGAAAAGAAAATTGGTGATACTGTAGACATTACGTATTACCGGGATGGTAAAAAACAATCAACATCAATAAAATTAGGTGAACAGCGCTAGTTAGAGAAACTGCTCCGATAGTTGGAGCAGTTTTGTTTATGAATATAGGTTGGCATAAAAGCGAACTTTTGTGCATATGTGGATAAGTTTGTGGATAACTTGTTATTTACATGTTAATTTTTTAATTAAAGAATGGAATTCCCGCTTCCGGTATGGTCAGGAAGCGGTTATACAGTGATTTAATACCTATAAACACTCTTATTGGTGGGCAACGTTTCAAAGTTGAAACCTAATTCAATTTCTTTCCTGGCACATGCTGCCAAAGCAAAATTAATAAAATAAGCATGACAATGTCAAGTCTTGCCTCATACAGGAAGGAAAGAAACCCATGATTTGTTGTAAGAATTGGGATTTTGGTAAGAAAGAGTGCTGCCAGCATGATAAAAATAAGTGGTGCGGTAGCCTGCTTCATATAGAGACGGCTGACAATCAGAGTGCCGCATACAATCTCGGTAATAGCCACGATAAATAAGAATGAATTCGGATACGGTATAGCCAGGTTACTAAAGACTACCTTGAAATCGTCAACCAGCAGTTTCATTATCCCAGTGGCTATAAAAACATAACCAACAGCATAGCAAATCCAATTAATCATTGGTAGTTTTCTCATTTTGGTACACCTCCAGGTTACTTTTTACATATATATGCAAGGGATAAGACAACCTTGACAAGCATTTGGTGTATTTTTTACCTGATTTTTGCCAAAAAGTGCATTCCTGTTGCCAAGTAGACAAGCAACACGTATAATTCCGGTATATGTAAAGAACAAACGTGTAAGGCAAAAAGGAAGTGCAGCGTGTGATTAGAAATTTTTTCTCTTATTATAAACCATTAGCATTGCATTAATTATATCTAATAATAAAAAATGTTGGTAATGTTCGATTTTTGACTGTCTAGGCAACAAAAAATCCTTTATAATGAATAGG
>BMJD01000013.1 GCA_014642895.1 Lentibacillus populi | reverse complement strand
AATACACATCATCGCTATGCAGCATCTTTTACAGAAAACGGCAAGTTACAACTATCCAAGCTCGGGCAAATTCCTATTCACTTACATCGACCAATGGGAGGCACAATCAAACAACTCCTCATCAAGCGACAAGGCAGTCGCTGGTATGCTATTTTCAGTGTCGAAGGACAAGCATATCCAGCACCAATCAATCGTGATCTTGCAGTTGGCATTGATGTAGGGATAAATAAATACGCAGTTCTGTCCGATGGAAAAAGCTATGAAAACCCTATATTTATTCGTAAAACAGAAAAGAAACGAAAAAGAGCCTAGGTAAAACTTTCTAAAATGAAACGCGGATCGGCAAATTATGTGAAACAAATGATTAAAGTCCGTTCCCTTCATGAAAAGGTAGCGAATCAGCGAAGAGATTTTTTACATAAATTAAGCTACCATTTGGCGAAAGACTATTCGATCATTGCCGTAGAGGATCTCGAAATCCGTCATATGGTAAAAAATAAACGTTTGTCAAAATCCATTTCCGATGCAGGGTGGGGCATGTTTCGAAACATGCTCTCCTATAAATGTGAACGAAATGGAAGTATCTTGCTAAAAGTCGATCCAGCATTCACGTCACAGGATTGTTCTACATGCGGAACACGAGTAAAGAAATCTCTTTCTATTCGTACGCATATTTGTAAAGGATGTGGAACAATCCTGGATCGTGACCACAATGCAAGTCTTAATATATTGCGTAAAGGAATGGAACAGCTGGATCAGATGATGGCCATCGACTAAATGAGAACACGAAAAACTGTAGGGCAAGGTTGTGTCCGAACAGTCTAAACAAAGCCTGTGGAGACAATGTAAGACGTCTTAGGAATCCCCTAAGATGCAATGGTCTGTGAAACAGGAAGCCCCACCTTCAAGCATTCCGAAAGGATGATAAGGTGGGGTCATTCACCAGGTACATGGAATGGGGAAATTGAAGTCCCAGGTCAACCGCTTAAGATTAAGTTAACTTTTACGGATGATAGTGGTTCAACAGAAGGAAGTATCAGTATTCCAGTTCAAAGTGTGGAAGACTTTTCTTTATCAACAATCAAGTTGGCAGACAACCAAGTTTCATTTGAAATGCCTTTACCAGGTCAAAAAGTGAATTTCACCGGAACTGTGAAATCCGATAAGATAGAAGGCACCTTTACACAAAATGGCCAAAGCATGCCATTTCATGTCAAAAATTGGGTCGACACTGTACAGCAGGAAAAAACGGAAGACGAGGACTTTATGGAAATCGAAACAAATACCGGAAAATTATACAGCTCCATTGTTACCCCGGAAACAGGGGAGAAATTCCCGGTTGCACTGATCATTCCCGGATCAGGGCCAACGGATCGCAACGGAAACTCCCCCGGTATTCCTGGCAAAAATAATAGTTTAAAAATGCTTCCAGAAGGATTGGCGGAAAAAGGTATTGCAAGTTTACGCTATGATAAGCGTGGTGCTGGTAAAAACTTGGAGGCAGTTATTTCTGAAGAAGAAATGCGGTTTGATCAATTTGTTACGGATGCCAATCAGTGGATTGCTGAACTGCAAAAGGATGAACGTTTTACAGACATTATCGTGATAGGTCATAGCCAAGGTTCTCTAGTAGGAATAATAGCAGCTCAGGATTCAGCGGCTGATGCGTTCATATCCATTGCTGGTGCGGGACGATCCATTGATCAGGTGTTAAGTGAACAATTAAAGACACTTCCTGAAAGTCTTTATAAAGAAAGCGAGCAGATTTTAGTGCAGCTGAGCCAAGGAAAAACAGTGGATAACATTAGTGACCAGCTAATGAGTGTATTCAGGCCAAGTGTCCAGCCATTTTTGATCTCATGGATGGACTATAATCCGGCAGAGGAAATAAAACAGCTTACTATCCCTGCACTAATCATTAATGGTGAAAATGATTTGCAAGTATCAGTTCGCGACGCGGAAATGTTAGCTGAGGCTGGACCAGATGCCAAATTGCTCTTGATTGATAAAATGAATCATATATTAAAGAAGGCGCCTGCCGATAAAGATGGAAATATAGCGACTTATTCTGATCCAACCCTTCCACTTGCTGATGGGCTGGTACAAGGAATAATCAAATTTCTTGATACTACAAATCGAATTTCCCGATAAAATCTACGGCTGTATCCGTTTTTGGATACAGCCGTAAGTTATTTGTCTTCTAAACCGTCAGCTTGATCAATCGTTTGATATGCACCGTCATCTTCACCGTAATATCGGTTATAACGCTGTTTAAATTTGTCAAATAAATACGAAACAATTACTTTTAATATGGCGTAACCCGGAATACCGAGAATAACACCAACAATGCCAAATAAGTTTCCCGCACAAAGCAAAACAAAGATAATCGTAAGCGGGTGAATTTTCATTGTCCTGCCCATAATATTTGGCGAAATAAAATGTCCTTCCAAAAATTGAACAACTGCCCAGACAATTGCCAGTTTTAACAACATTAATGGGGAACTGACTAATGCGATAATGATGGCAGGAGAAATGGCAATAATCGGTCCAAGGTATGGTACAACACTTGTTATAGCTGCAATAATGGCAAGTGTAATAGCATAATCCAGGCCAATGATTAAATACCCGACGTACAACAGAACACCAATACAGGAAGCAACAATGATTTGTCCCTGAATATACGAACCTACTTGAACATCCATATTTTTAATGATTTGATTTGCATCATCTCTGAATTTTGGAGGCAGTAATTTCAGACTATACGATTTAAATTTTTTGCCATCCTTAAGCAGGAAAAATAATACGAACGGAAAGGTAAAAATGGCAATCGCTACATTCGTTACTGTACTAGCCACATTCCGGATTCCTTCAACTGCCCCGCCCAAGTAATTACCAATTTTATTTGGCAGATCATTCAAATTCTCTGTCAGCCACTTATATCCTTCATCATAATAGGGGCCTAAAAACGAGTGCTGCATCCATGATCTGATTCCTTCTCCCATTTGCTGCAGGTAACCTGGGAAACTTTTTATTAAATCCTTTACCTGTGCTTCAATGGCTGGAGCGGAAAGCAGGATAACACCTGTCAATAGCCCGCTAATCCCCAAAATGATGATGATAATACCCCAAATACGTTTAATATGCAGCCGTTCAAGAAGGTTCACAATCGGATTCAATAAATAAAATGCGACAAAAGCCAAGATAATTGGTGGTATAATCGTCGAAAAAATAACAATAAAAGGATAAAAGATAAACGCTATCTTGTTATAAATAGCTATGGTAATACCGATCAATATTAATAGGATTAACCCATAGAATAAATCACGGCCGCCAATAAATTTCATAAACCGACTCATTGTTTTCATGTAGTTCCCCTTCCTTATTATACGTATTATAGCTGATATAGGACTAAATTTCCATAACAAGCTGTATGGTGTCAACAGCATAGCTGAACATCTTTACGAATGTAAAGTTGTAAAGGTTTCAGTGGTTTTGTTAAGGACATAATGTAAGGAAGAATGGCAGGTAGGTGGTATTAGTTAAACAAAAGGTAGTATCCAATGATATAACAATCAATACTCAATATTTTTATCCCAAAACGGTTACCGACAAATCCACAGGCCAAATACTACATAAAATTGGATTCGACTTTCAGGTGATAAGCAGAGATTATTATGATATTACAACGCTTCTGATAAAGGGCTTGAATTTATCGCAACATTCCTCTTCCACAGCAATTACAAATTTGTAGAAAAGATCATGTCAGAAAATTATATCCTGCCGATCCAAGGACCCCTTATTTGAGGATCAACTAGACCCCAGAAAAGGAAAATAAACAAAAAGACAGGAAGTAGAATCTTGTCTTTTTGTTTAGTAGCAAGTACCTTCTTCATCATACAGCGTATTCCGGTCAATATTCATTCTCCATATAGGTTATCGAAACTTTCAAATTGGCATTCTTCTCGCGGATCCGATCCAATAATTCTTTGTCTTTTGTCGTATTCTTACTCCGAATAGCGTACGTGTACAGGATCATTGTACCAAGATTGGTTGTTTCAACCTGCCGAAGTGTATGACTGACGGTATATTCAGCAAAAATATCATTCAGCAGATTTTCGTGGTTCAAATTTTCTGGTACGGTGATTTTTAAAATTTGCGTATCTTTCCCTTTCCCATATTCAAATTTATAAAGCAAGTAAAATACGAAACTAGCAAACAAAGTCAGTATTATCGCTAAATCAAATTGAAAGAGGCCGCTTGTCATGCCAACACACAGGCCAAAAAAGATATAGGCGATGTCTTTCACATTTGTTACTGCGCTTCTGAAACGAATCAAGGAAAAGATGGCAAATAAACCAAAGGCAACCCCAGCGTTATCACTTACAACATTCATGACCACGGAAACGATAACACTTAGCATAATGATGGTATGGACGAACGCCTGTGAATATCGCTCACCGGTAAACGTAATCATATAAACTTTTGTAATGACTAGACTGAGTACTGTTGCAACAATCAGCGCAATTAAAATCATATAAATATTAGATTGGTAGCTTGCTTGTGATGAAAAAAGTTGATCTAGAAAATTCATTTTATCTACCTCCTGCAAATACAAGTTCTTTTTCAATTCCATTAGGCAATTTTTCACCATTCAGTAATTCCATACTTGTGCAATATTTAGATGCACTTTTCTGCTCGCAGTGGAGCGTCTGCAAAATTCGGGTTAACCACAATGGCACACTATCATTCACTTTTACTTCCAATACGACCAGATTCGGGTCAATAAAATTCGCACCACCTGAACCATGCTCTACAAACAGATCCTCATTCCGGCAGCGCAAATTTAGGTCAAAGGTTATCCGTAAATCAGGATCTTCAATACAGTGAAGTGCATGTCGATCATAACTGACAACCATTTCCGGTCTTAATTCATATAGATGGAGAAAGTAGTCAATTTCCCGAAATACCTGTGGATTGGATGTTTCATAGCTGTTCAAACCGTTCTCTTGATTCTCATACAAATAACGATAGGCTTCCTTTAATGGCAGAAGCATTCTGCGTTTGTTAACAACTTTCTTGTGTTTTTGTTTTACCTCAAAAAAAGCTGTTCCATTTAAGTCGGTATCATCATAGATACGCAATCTTAATTTTTGCCGGAATTTTAATTTGTTTTTCGTTTCAAAGTAAATTTTGTGGTCGTTACTGTCAAAATACAGACTGGTAACCGTATATCTGCCATTATCTCCATACCTGTCCGGCCGCATATACGGCAGGATTTGTTCCACCAAGAGGAAGTACTGTTCTGCTGTGATCAAATATTTTTGCTCTTTCCTCCTAAAAACTTCAATTGCCAATTTCTTCATCCCCTTCCATTACATCTTGCATGATTAGGATGAGACAGACATGTGAATCAGATTAAAGTTTCATGAGAAATTTTGCTAGACTGCTAAGGTGCGATAATAAAGTGCGATTGTTGTATTGCTAATCATGTCAATCTTTTCTGTTTTTTGTTATAATTAGTTTCTATAGGAGGGCGAAATTCTTGAGTACGGTTACTAGATTACAAAAAGAAGCAATGCAGATGTTAAAGCTGACAAGCCGAACATTTTATATACCAATTAGTCTGTTAAAACCAAAGCTGAAGAAAACGGTTGCATCAGCGTATTTATGTATGCGGGCGGTTGATGAAATAGAGGATCATGATGCGTTGGATTCTGCTGCAAAACAACATTTGTTAAGATCGACAAGCCGTCTTTTACAGGGGAATAATTTCGATAATGGTGCATTTCTTCAGTTAGTGTCGCCTTATAAAACTCAATTGCCTGAGGTAACGTTACGGCTTGGTGACTGGATTTCCGTTTGTCCAGTTGAAATAGTTGATAAAATAAAGGAATCAACAAGCGTAATGGCGGAAGGAATGGCGAATTGGGCTGAGAAAGGCTGGCGTATTAAAAACAAAGCAGATTTAGACGACTATACGTATTACGTAGCAGGACTCGTTGGTGTGATGCTTTCCGACATTTGGCAATGGTATGACGGTACAACAACAGACCGGGAGTTAGCGATTGGTTATGGGCGTGGGTTACAAGCCGTTAATATCTTACGGAATCAGGACGAGGATGGGGAGCGTGGAGTCCGTTTTGTTCCGGATGACTGGACAAGGGCTGACTTATTTGAGTATACCGAAAAAAACCTGGCTCTGGCTGATGAATATATGACGGATATTGCAAACCGGAATATCTTGTTGTTTTGCCGGATACCGCTTGCACTGGCAAAAAGAACCGTAAAGGCATTAAAAGATGGCAGAGAGAAAATCTCACGCGCTGAGGTAGAAAATATTGTTGAAACAATAAAGAGTGAATAAGGCCGGTCGCTGACTATTTGTAAATCGTAACAATGACGTTATTCGGTCAGCAAGTTTGGGTTAAGTTCACTAAATTTATCAAACAAAATGGAGGCGATGTGAACAGCCTCCATATCTGTCTAAAACTTTTTCTGGAACAATGCTTTGACCCCGAGGTATAATACAGCTAAAGCAAATACAACCATAGCAATTCCGCCAACTGCTGCGAAAAAATTGGCTATTTCGGGGGTTATCAGTGCAGAGGTCGGAATATTGGCTAGTCCATACCCTGCCAAAACACAGGCCAGATAGAGTAACGCTAGTTGATACATCACAAATCCCTCCTTTGTTATACGTTATGAACGAAGGAGGGATTGTGTTTGCCCAACGTTATTTCCAGATTTATGCTTCTTGCAATACAACCCTGAAATTTAGCCTAAGCTAGTTCACATCTAATAGCATTGAAACGACTGTACTCTGTCTAAGTCTACTCCGAAATATACCCACCTGTTTCGACGCCATCTGAATCCTGCAACTGAATTTCTGCCTACAAATACAGGGAAAAACCAAAAAGAATCCCAGTCTAACCATATATAAGTGAAACGGTAAAGACAGCCGCGAATTGCACCCGGATCTACTGCGAAGGTTTGGAATTGTGGCTGTTCGGGTGTAAAGGATGGTGGAGGCGAGGTGGGTGCACTAGCTGCTGGTCCACCAGGGGACTGGGGTTGCCCCATACCAGGGCCTCCAGACTGTCCACCTCCAGGAAACCCGGGGAATTCAGGAAAACCAAACTGGTTGCCACCGGGAAAACCCTGTTGCCCACCTTCTCCAAAAAACCCTGGAAAATTAAATTGTTGTCTTTCATCACCTTCAGTAAATGGCTGCTGGTATGGATTAAAATTCATAAAAATCATTTCCTCCCTTGAAAAGTCCTTCTCTTCACTATATGGATATTCGTCTAGATTGGTCTGGGCACTTATGAAAACAGGAAAAATTTTAAAAGAAAAAGGCTGGGTTTTTCTTGTTCAAGTACATTAAGAAAACACTTGATAAAATGGTTGCCACGTGTTAAGATTGTTCTACATTTTTTGAACGGAGGTTTTCCAACATGGTATTCGCAACATTCCGATTTACTGCTTTGCTTGGCTAATTAAATAGCATAAGGGACTCTCGCCATGTGCGGAGTATTCGGAATTTGGGCTGCCTTTTTGGAAAACTTTAAAGAAGATCTGGGGGAGGTACGTATCTTCCTTTTTTGGTATTGGTACAATCGGTATGTGCTCTTTTAAGTTTTTGTCCAACGAATCCAAAATGATGATATCCGAATACTGCCAACACAAGCTGAGAACCGGAGCTTGTGTTTTTCATTGATTGAATTGATAAAGGGGCTGGTTTAATGACAACAAAGAAATATGAATATTTAGCTGAGGATCCAAACGCAAAAGTAATGCCGATTATGGTTTCGTTAATCATTGGCGCTTTTTTTGCTATCCTGAATGAAACACTATTGAACATTGCGCTAACAACATTAATGAAGCAATTCAATGTTTCGGTCACTACAGTGCAATGGATGGCGACCGGGTTTATGCTGGTAATGGGGATTGTTATCCCCGCTTCCGCTTTACTGTTACAATGGTTTACAACGAGGCAATTGTTTTTGAGTACAATGGCCGTTTTTACAATTGGTACAACGATATGTGCTATTGCTCCGACTTTTTCAATTTTGCTTGCTGGACGCCTAATACAGGCTGTTGGCACCGGGTTGTTAATGCCGATTATTTTTAATGTGTTTTTATTAATATACCCGCCACACAGACGGGGTAAGATAATGGGTATTGTCGGTCTGGTCATTATGTTTGCACCGGCTATTGGGCCAACGCTATCCGGCATTATTGTCGAACATTTAGGCTGGCGCTTTTTATTTATAACGGTTATCCCGTTTGCCTTATTTTCCATTGCCTTTGCTTATAAATATTTAATGAACGTATCAGAGGTTACCAAACCAAAAATAGATGTTTTATCACTTGTTTTTTCAACAATTGGGTTTGGCTGTCTTGTGTATGGGTTCAGTTCAGCAGGTGAGGATGAATCTGGTTTTTTAAACCCGAATGCGTATATCCCGATTATCATAGGTGTGATTGGCATCCTGTTGTTTGCATTACGGCAATTGAGACTTGACGAGCCTGTAATGGATCTAAAAGTATTCAAATTTCCGATGTACACACATGCTGTTATCATGTTTTTAATCATTATCATGGCGATGTTTGCTTCCGAGATTATTTTACCGATGTATATGCAAGGTCCGTTAGCTTTAACAGCAGCGACAGCGGGATTAGTGTTGCTGCCAGGAAGTATATTAAATGGACTTATGTCACCGATTATGGGTTCACTGTTTGATAAATTTGGGCCTAAAGTAATGATGATACCAGCTACATTCGTGTTATGTGTGACCATGTTTATGATGAGCAGATTGGGAATTGATACACCATTTTGGATGGTTATTGTTGGTTATATATTATTAATGCTATCTGTATCAGCGATTATGATGCCAGCAGAAACAAATGGCTTAAATCAGTTGCCTAAGCATCTATATCCACATGGAACAGCTGTTATGACAACTCTGCAGCCTGTTGCCGGTGCGGTTGGTGTATCCGTGTTTATCAGTATCATGAGCGCTAGACAGAAAGCGTACTTGGGAAACGCAGCTAACCCGACTGACCCTAAAACGATAGCTGAATCGCTTGTTTCCGGTGTGGAACTTGTCTATTTTATTGCATTCGGCATCTCGGTCGTTGCATTTATCATGGCATTGTTTGTTTATCGTGCTGTACCAAAGGAACCATCTGACCTTTCTCAGGACGGACAGTAATAGAAAAAAATACGAGAAGCCACTGCTCAGATCAGCAGTGGCTTCATCTTTGTGTGGTATGTTTGTCCTTTTCGTAACCGTTGTTTATTTATGAATTAGTCGAGAACATTCGTGACTTTAATTATGTGCGACAAATTATTATGAGAAAACTAAAATACTTCTATAAACTTAGATAAGTGATATAATGGAAACATGCAATAATCGTGTTTTCCTCAAGGGAGGTCGGCGCATTCTCGTCGGTTGTAGTGTCACACGATACGCTATGACGGAAGGGGGTGTTGCCCTTGTCTGTTTTTGAGACATTGGTTTTAATGATCGCATTTGCAACACTTGTTTTGGCGACTATTGACCATAAAAAATAGACCTCCCTAGGATTAGCAGCCAGTGGGGTCCATTCCTTACATGCGCTGACCCCTCTTGAATGGGGAGCGATTCATTGCTGACCGGAGATATTGCCGTATCTTCGGTCTTTATTAGTTTATGCCTTTTTCTTGTCTCTATGTTTATTATAACACGAAAAATCGGTTTGCAAACAAAATAATTGTGATTGTTTGGTTTTCTTGATAGTTGTGTCGATTTAACACAGATTAATACCCTAATTTTAAAAATTTATACAACGCTGTGATAACCCTTTTTGTTATATTGATATTCTATTTAATAACCTTATTTCCCTTCTTTCCTACTACAACTATCCTGCTTCGTTACTACAATAAGTAATGTTTAACAATTATGTATAAATATAAGCATCTATACAAATTTGCGTTGAGTAATGATTCAATAAGGTTAATAATCATACTGCCAAAACCTACATCATTTAAATGCCAGAAACAGTATTGGAATGTTGAAAAAAGAATAACAATACATTACCCAAATCGGCAACCATATCATGCTTTCGGAGCTCTATTTTTTCCATAATCTGATCAACAGGTGTAGATTTGAATAAAGTTTGATCAAAAACAACATGCAAACCCACATTTTACGGTAGATGAAAAGAACCCGTTTTGAAAAAAAGATTGATCAAAACGGGTCCTTTTTTTGTGAAATACTGTGCAATTTTTATTATAAAGTTTGATCATTTTCTACCGTTGAGGTTTAACAAACGTACTCCTTTTCTGGAATAAACTAATCTCAGTTAACAGCAATATAAATAACTATATTCCCATTTGGATAGTACTTTTCAAAATCATAAGTATAAGCCCTATCCAATTGTCCCTCTTTTTCCTTATTCCAAATTTCATTCCAAGTATCTAAAATACCTTGCTCTGAATCTGTGTCAACTTTAAATACCTCATATTTTGTATTTTCTGGAATTGTTATTGATGATTCACTTTCCCCTTCTATAGCAACACTCAATGTATAATCGCTTTTATAATCAGACTCATATTCATAATACAAACCGTATATATTGCCTTCATGTTGGGATAATTTAGCTGATGCACCTTTCCACATATCCATAATCTTTTGCATTACCTGTTCATCATTGAAATTATTTGTCCTAATAGTGTTTATGATAGTTAAATCCATAATTTCCACCTTTCAATTTGTTCATTAATTTAATAGCATTTTTCAATTAAACGCCCGATTGCTGAATACGGTGACTTTCCAGTATAATCACTACTTTACGCAATAAATGTTTACATGACAAATTTTTTCCTAATAAAAATACCCCCCAATTAACTATTCCCCTTGAATAGGTGAAAAGAAGTTGTAAATAATAAAAGAAATAATAATGATAGTGAGGTGAATATGGTGAAATTAAAGAAATTAACAATAGGTGCTTCTACTGTAATACTTTCCTCCGGGTTATTGTTAGGGTGTGGAGCTCCAAATTTAGATGATGAACAGGAACCAGATCCGACTGAAAAGCCTTCCGAGCAACAAGATCACAACGATAATGGCTCAGATATTAATGAAGACCCGGCGGAAAATAAGGATATTCAATACAATCAAGACCAAAACGGTCAAGATAAAAATAACCAGGAAAACAATGATAATGATGATCTAGGTGATATATTAAAACCAGGACACCAATAGGTATCGTTAGCGCCGTTTAAAAGGTGCTTTTTGTAAATAGAAATCACTAGGCTAGGCCCAGTATAATGCAGATGAAGCCCCAACTGTTATTTCAAATCTATCATGACTATTGCATCTATCAGACGCTGGCTGTTTCGTTCATACATTTTTTTGACCTGATTGTTTTAGGTGGCGAGAGCAAATAATTCCAAGTCAGTCTGACATTTTTTCATGCTGGCAAGAAGCGGCGGCTTTTTTAATGGTTGTGGCACATTAATTTTATCATCATACAAATCAACCATTAACTGACCGGAAGAGTCCACCTAGCCAAGGAAAATATTTTCAATACTGACATCCTTTTTATCAAGTTCTAGCTAATTGATGTTAAGTGATGCGTTTAATTCCTTCAATATATGTATTTTCAATAACAAATTATACCATAATTTAATTTCCCTTTGGTCGTCAATCAACTATATTTACTCAATAAAATAGGGCGTCTTTCTATTCAGGAAGTGCGCCTGATTGCGGTATAGATTGTTAATTTTAATGGGGTAAAATAGTAATTAGTGCTATTTTGCCTTTAAGGACTTAATGATAATAAAAGATGATCTACGCTTTTCGTTTATTAATTTTGGCATTTGCTTTATCCCTGTCAAATTTGACTGTTGTTCAATAATTTTATCCAAAGTAAACCTATGTTCAATCAAAGTATTTATTAAAGTAGAAATGGTTCGATGTTTAGGGAATGAATTTGATTAACGTTGTCAGCACGCTCGAAATAATCAAGTACAAGCGGTCTGAAAGTTGCCAGGCCGACACCTGATGACAGCAGGTAAACATTTTTGCCTTCTCTTGTATCCTTTGGAAAGAGCTTGGTACAAGAGAGGATTACGAAAAGGAATTTGGAGAAACACCAATCACGAGGCTGGTCAGGCAAATTGTCGGGGTGGATAAAATCGCTGCCAATCAGGCATTTTCCGAATTTTTATCTTCTGAACGCTTAAATACCAATCAAATTAAGTTCGTGCAACTGATTATCGACTATGTTGTCAAGAACGGTTATTTGGAGAAGAAGGTGCTGCAGCAAGATCCATTTCGTTCACTTGGCAGCGTGTCAGAACTGTTCCATAATAACATTGACGATGCAAAAGGTATTATTGCTGTGATCAATACGATAAATCAGAATTCAGAATTACCAGGGGATTAGAAGCTGTTTTCTAAGCCTTTTTGACGTGCAATATACAACTCAAAAATAATTTTCTCTTAAGGTGTTTACTCTCACGTTACGTAATACTTTATAGTAATCAATGAAGGGAGGTTGCCGTAATGAAAGTGAAAGAAGTTGCGGATCTAGTTGGTATTAGTGTGCGTACACTGCATCATTATGATGAAATTGGGCTGTTAACCCCGAAAAACACAACGGAATCCGGTTATCGCCTTTATTCCAGTGATAACCTGGAAACATTACAGCAAATATTATTTTTTAGAGAGCTAGGCTTCCCTTTGAAACAAATAAAGGAAATTATCAATAGTCCATCATTTGACCGGACTGAGGCTTTGCAGATGCACCGCAACATGCTGCTTGAAAAACGGAACCGCCTAGACAAAATGATCGCGACAATTGATAAAACGATTCAACACACGAAAGGAGAGCTTAACATGTCAGAAAAAGAGAGGTTCGAGGGCTTTGATTTTAGCCATAACCCATACGAACAGGAAGCACGAGATCGCTGGGGGGATAAAGCCGTGGATGAGTCAAATGCTAAAATGAACAAGATGTCTAAAGAGGAGAAAAAGGCTTTTGAAGACGAATTTAATGCCATTTACCGGAAACTTGCTGAAATTCGCCACACGTCACCAGAATCGGATGCCGCTCAAGCTGGAATGAAGGAATGGTATGACTTCCTCAATAAGATGGGGAATTATTCCCTGGATGCATTTAAAGGGCTTGGACAAATGTATGTTGACGATGAACGCTTTACAAAAAATATCGATCAGTTTGGCGAAGGTTTAGCTGTATTCATGCGTGATTCGATGGCGGTTTATGCTGATCGAAATAAATAAACCTTTATTCACTACGATAATCGTATACGAAACGAAGTAGGTGGCAGGCGAAAGTTTTTTCACCATGCCACCTATTTTACTATTCCCAGCGATATTAGTTTTGAAGAGTACGACGAAAACAGTTCTTGTCCATAATTATAAATACTGAACTGCTTCCGTTATATCCTTTGCTTTCGTAATAGCTGAAATAACAGCAACACCATTGGCACCGGCCTCTAGTACAGATGCCGCATTATTAATCGTGATGCCGCCAATTCCGACAATGGGGAGATCAGGGTATTCGTTTCTTATTGCTTTAATCCATTCAATCCCGACAGCTTGTTTCGCATCGGATTTTGTTGTTGTGTTGAAAACCGGGCCTGCACCAAGATAGTCGGTCAGTTGGATTGGGCTGTTTGCAAGCTCATTTTTATTCGAAACAGAAAGCCCAATTACTTTATCGGGAAAAAGCTGACGCAGTTCGTTAATCGGTACATCATTTTGCCCAACGTGAATTCCGTCAGCCTTAAGTGGTTCAACTAGTTCTATATCATCATTTACAATAAATGGGACGCCATAACGGGCACAAATCGCTCGCATTTTTCGACCTAAAACAAGTTTATCATTTCCGGTTAAAGATCCTTCTCCTTTTTCACGAAATTGAAAGGAGGTAATTCCGGCAGAGAGAGCTGACTCAAGGAGTTGCAAAGGATCGTGATGGCAATTTTGACTGCCCATGATAAAGTATTTTCTTAACTGCCCGCTTGAAAACCTGGTATTCATTCATGCACCTCCAACTTACCGACATCTAATGATAAGGCATCAATGAAACAAGGTAAAAAGGTTCCAGGCCCGCTTACATCAGGTAAGCAGGCAGCATATTCTGCCGCTGCCCCGTAAAATGACAATGCCGTGTTTATTTGTTGTTTCAACGGCTGGTCTGTTGTCAGGCACGCTGCCAGAATAGAGCCAAGTAAACATCCAGCCCCCGTAATTTTAGTGAGAAATGGGTGTCCAGTCGTGTTTTCGCCCAAATCGTTACCGATACAAAACATATCCACTTTACCCGTTACAACCGCTGCTGTATCATAGATAGCGGCAACTTTTTCGGCAACCTCTGCACTATTCCCTTCACCAACAGAGTCCGGGCCTTTCGTTTCCCAGGGAATTCCGGCAAGATAAGCCATCTCCCCAGCATTACCTTTGATGACAGCTGGTTTGACTTCATGAAGAACCTGTTTTACAGCAGTATCCCGAAATGGTGTTGACGCGACACCGACTGGATCAAGTACTACCGGTATTCCTTTTTCATTAGCAGCCTTACCAGCGGCAATCATAGCCTTTACTTCCAACGGTGTAATGGTGCCAATGTTAATAAGTAACCCATTTGCATTCATCGCCATGTCATATGCTTCTTCTACAGCATTTGCCATCGCTGGAATACCGCCAAAGGATAATAAACCGTTAGCGGTAAAGTTCATAACAACCTGGTTTGTTAAATGGTGGATCAGTGGGCTCTTTTCCCTGACTTCCCGAATGACGTTTCTGTTCATTGCTTTACCTCCTCGGGCCGTGTTGCCCAGTGATTTGTTGGACCATTGCCTTTGCCGATGGAAAAGGAATGACGGATTGCGGCGGTTACATAGTCTTTTGCCTGTTTTACTGCTGCAGGCAATGGTATTCCTTTGCTTAATAAAGCTGTTATGGATGCGGAATAGGTACAGCCTGTTCCGTGTGTGTTGTTTGTATCAATTCGTTCTGAGGAAAAACGGTGCATCTTGTTTCCGTCATATAAAATGTCAATTGCCTCACCATCAAGATGACCACCTTTAACAAGGGCTGCACCAGCACCATGCTTAACTACGATTTGTTCGGCAGCCTGCTGTAAATCATTCACGGTCTTAATAGATTCCCCTGTGATGTATTCTGCTTCCGGAACATTCGGGGTAACCAGTGCAGCGAGCGGCAGAAGCTGTTCACGTAAAAAGTTTCTGGCTTCTTCAGCAATTAACGAATCACCGCTTGTCGCGACCATTACCGGATCCATGATATATGGCACGTTTAAGGGTGTGATTTTTTGAACGATGACTTCCATCATGTCAATATTGGCTATCATCCCTGTCTTATACGCTTGAAAGGGTATATCAGAAATAACAGAATCCAGCTGTTTTTCTATCATGTTAATCGGGATATGATGAACGTCTTGGACACCGGTTGTGTTCTGAGCTACAACCGATGTAATGATAGACATTCCATAACACGTAAATTCCTGAAACGTTTTTAAATCAGCCTGGATGCCAGCACCGCCACTTGGATCCGTCCCAGCAATGGTTAAGGCGCATGGTATTTGGTTCATCGGCTTCCCACCAGCTTTGCATCAGGCCATTCTTCACGGGTGTAAGCCATTTCCCAAAAAGACCATTCCAGTTGACAGCTTTTGCGGAAAGCTTCTTTCATACGTTTTTGTTCCATTATAGAGGCTTCCGTGGCTAGTTCATCCAAACGATTACGCATTGTCGTCGTAATTTTTTCCACACTTTCGTCCGCATAGAAACGAATCCACTTATAAAAGGGATGATCATCTGCTGGTTTGTAGGTTTTCATCAATTCCTTCCCGATTTCCAAATAAGTCCAAGGGCAAGGAAGCAGAGCACAAATTATTTCTGCCAGCGTACCCGTCTGTGCATGATACATCATATGTTTAACGTAATGATCAGCAGTAGGTGGCAAGGCATATCCTTGAAGTTCATCATAGTTAACCCCGATTGATTCGCAAAAGTTGTGGTGTGGATGGACTTCACTGTGCAAAACAAATTGAATTTGGTCGTTAAAAAAGGCCATATCCCTCCGATCATTGGATTTGGAAATTGCCATTCCGTAGATTTGTATAAATGCATTAAGGTATTCAAAGTCTGCTTTAATGTAATGTTCCAATGCTTCTTTTGGGACATTTCCTTTACCGATTCCCTGTACAAACGGATGGGTAAATATTGCTTGAAAAATATCACTGTTTTCGTCCCTGAGATCTTGAGAAAAAGTCATTATTATGCCTCCCTGGATTTTAGGAAGCTACTAGAGGCTAGAAAGGAAGAATCATAGAAAGGTATTTACATCCTCGACTACTTCCCTCCGCTGGTATTAACCAGATCAGGTTCCAAGGGACTAAGAATCATTTTCTTTTCTCAGCCATATAGGCGCCCCTAGCAGTTCCGATATATTAAATATTTTGTAATAAACTACGTTGTTTCAATCGTATCACTATTAGCCAACCGATTAATGCTCCTGCTCCACTGCTGGCAAGAAATGATGGGAAGAAAAATAATGCTCCAACTGAATTTCCCATTAAAAGGTTAGCCAACGGTACAGCGAATAAAGAGCCTAAAACTCCGGTTCCAATGAATTCGCCAAGTGCAGCATATATTTTTTTGCCAAAGCTTTTGTACAGATATCCTGCCAAAAAAGCGCCAATCATTCCGCCGGGAAATGCAAGGATTGTGCCAAACCCAAGCAAATTACGGAGTAGCCCAATCATAAAGGCAATTATAACGGCAGGAGCTGGACCAAGCATCACTGCTGCCATGACGTTGACCGCATGTTGTACAGGGTAGGCTTTTGCAATACCTGCAGGAAACCATAGGATTTGTGCCCCAATCGTTCCTATGGCTACAAAAACAGCCATCGTCGTTAATAAACGTGTCCGATTCATTTATTTCCTCCTTTCCGTTATAATATGAAAAAGCTAGATCCATGGATAAAGGACCTAGCTTTTTAATGGGAAAAGTTTACGTGTGATGATCACAGACTACTTCCCTCCGCTGGTATTAACCAGATCAGGTCCATAAGAGTCGGAAAGCTAATCCGGCTTCCCTCTCAGCTCACGGTTTCTGAGCACCCCTAGTAGTGGAATTACTATGAAACTTGCTTGTTATCGTAATCATAACAAAAGAATCTCAGTCTGTCACCTACTAATTTTAAAAAATATTGTTGTTTAATCAATACCTCGCATGAATTGATGAATTTTTTTCGATGACAAAAATAGAAGTAAACCAAGTAAAATAGAAATGCCACCGATTACCCCAAAATACAAAATTTCTGTATCAAACGAATATAATTTTACGACTTGCGCATTAATTGCTTGTGCCGATGCATTAGACAGGAACCATAGACCCATCGTTTGTGCTGAAAAGGCAGCAGGTGCAAGCTTTGTTGTTGCGGATAATCCGACAGGTGATAAACATAGTTCACCTAAAACGACCAGGAAGAAGCTAAGCACGAGCCATAATGGATTAACGAGTGTATCCGTGCCGTTAACAATCGCAGGGATAATCATAACAATAAAGGAAAGCCCTGCAAAAAATAAGCCAACTGAGAATTTTTTCGGTGTTGATGGTTGTTTGTTTCCCAGTTTAACCCAAAGCCATGCAAATACAGGTGCCAGTAAAACGATAAATAGTGGATTCAATGACTGGAACCAGGATGATTGAATTTCAATACCGGCGAAGTCCAGCAATGTCCGCTGATCTGCATATCGCGCTAAAATAATCGAGCCTTGTTCCTGAATCGCCCAGAACATCATGGCTGCCACAAACATTGGTATATAAGCCAAGAGACGTGAGCGTTCCACTTCGGTTGTTCGTGGACTCCGGTACATCACGATAAAATAAACAGCAGGAATGATAATTCCAAGAATACTAACAATCATGGTAAATCCATTTATTGTTAAGATCCCGGTCGGAATTGTGATAGCCCCCAATATAATTACGATAATAGCACCAATGCCAAAGCGGCTGAATACCTTTTTACGTTCTGCTGCCGTAAGTGGATTTGGAACGTTTGAACCAGCTGGTCCCAAATATTTGCCCTTGGTAAAAATGAAAACGACGAGACCGATAAACATTCCAATGGCCGCCAAGCTAAATCCAAGATGGAAGTTATATTCCTGTCCGACGGTTCCGACAATTAATGGAGCAAGTAATCCACCTAAGTTAATCCCCATATAAAAAATACTGAAACCAGAATCACGACGGTAGTCTTCCTTGCTGTATAAATCACCGACAATATTGGATACATTCGGTTTCAATAAGCCTGTACCAATAACAATCAAGCCCATCGAAACGAACAATCCTGTTAAACTTCCAGGAAAGGAAAGAACAATATGACCGAACATGATTAAAACGCCGCCATAAAAGGTTGTCCGAGCGCTTCCTAATAACCGGTCAGCAATCCAGCCGCCAATAATCCCAGACATGTATACAAGTGATCCGTAAACCGCCATAATCGAAGCGGCAGTTCCCTGATCAATCCCGAGACCGCCTTTTGACAGTTCGTAGTACATATAAAATAATAGAATGGCACGCATCCCATAGTAAGAAAAACGTTCCCAAAATTCCGTGAAGAATAGCGTAGATAATCCCTTTGGATGTCCAAAGAAACCCTTCTGCGGAATGTCTTGAATATTTTGATTATTTGATGACATGTTGTAGCCTCCTTGTATGACATGATCATTATACTATGCATTTATAAATTTGAAAAGTTATTTATTAGTTTAAATGGAGAAAATAAGTTGAATAGTCAGTAATACATTTTCGTAAGGTGAACCTTCATTCAGTAGGGGAGGAAGGGAAACCCTACTGAATGAAGGTTCATTTTATTTTTAGATGAATGCCCAAAAAGGTATTGACAGGTATATGGTATGCGCGTATAATTTGTTTCTGTTATGAAAATGTTTAGTAGTAAGATACTTATCAATTAACTAACCCGTTGCAAGGGGTGGAGTCGCATGATTGAAGAAGATTTCCTTGAGCTGGAAGATATCTTTAGAAAGATCATAAGAAAATTGCCTGGTCAGTGGAAGAAACATACAAAATTGGGATTTTCACGATCTGAAGTACTCGTGCTTTACAAATTACATCGTGATGGACAGCAGCGCGCATCAGAATTGGCCAGGGTTCTTTCTATTACAACAGGTGGATTGACAGGTATTACCGATAAACTTGTTGATGGAGGATACATTGAAAGAAACCGGACTGATCAGGATCGCAGGGTTGTCTATTTAACGATAACGGAAAACGGGCAAGAAATATTAAGAAATTTGTATGTTACCCGAAAAGCATTTATGGAAAGGCTTTTTGCGGGTATTTCCAAAGAGGAATTGGCGATGTTCAAGACCACGGCTACTAAACTTTTAGCCAATTTTGAGAATAACGACATGAAAGAGTGAACTTGTAGAAATAGGAGATGAAATGAAAGAATGACAGATTCAACAACTGTAACGAATGTGAAAAAGGGGCCAATTTTGGCTGTTATTATTTTAGGAGCCTTTGTGTCGCTCCTGAATCAAACGTTGATGAATGTTGCCCTGCCTTCTATTATGGAAGATTTGGAAATAGGTGAAAGTACAGCTCAATGGATAACAACCGGTTTTATGCTAGTTAACGGTGTACTCATCCCGATAACTGCTTTTTTAATGGAGAAATTTTCAACAAGGCAATTGTTTATTACCGCGATAAGCCTGTTTGCAGTCGGTACGTTAATCTGTGGAGTCGCACCGGGATTTACGATTTTAATGACGGGAAGGGTTATCCAGGCAATAGGTGCCGGGATTATCATGCCGCTTCTGACTACAGTCGTTTTGGCGCTTTTCCCTGTTGAAAAACGCGGTGGTGCCATGGGTATAATTGGTATTGCGATAATTTTCGCCCCTGCTGTAGGACCAACATTATCAGGGTTTGTTGTACAAAACTATTCGTGGAGAGTATTATTTTACATTATTTTCCCGATAGCTGTGTTAACGATTATTCTGGCAGTGATTTTCTTGAAGAATGTTACAAAGCAAACGTTTCCGGATATTGACATTTTGGCTATTGTTTTATCAACACTCGGTTTTGGCGGTATTTTATATGGCTTTAGTATTGCAGGGACGAAAGGTTGGGGAAGTGCTGAGGTTATTACAGGACTGATTGTTGGCTTTGTTGGGCTTTTGTTGTTCGTTTGGCGGGAATTGCGCGTCGACACACCGATGCTGGACTTCAGGGTGTTTAAAAGCGGGATATTCTCATTGACGACTGTTATTAACATTATGCTAACGGTAGCAATGTTTGCCCCAATGCTGCTTATTCCGATTTATTTGCAGAACATCCTGGATATTACCCCGATGAATTCAGGCTTAATGCTGATGCCTGGGGCAATCGTGATGGGGATTATGTCACCAATTACGGGAAAAATATTTGATAAAATCGGTGCACGTCCTTTGGCGATTTTCGGGTTGGCGATCACGGTTGTAACGACTTATTTGTTTACAGACTTAACAGATTCAACCAGCTATATGTATTTAATCATCATTTACACGATTCGCATGTTTGGGATGTCCATGATTATGATGCCGATCATGACGGCCGGACTCAACCAGCTGCCACAACGGCTTCATCCGCATGGAACTGCAATGGTCAATACAGTCAGGGCGGTAGCGGGTGCTATTGGAACAGCATTTTTGGTAACGGTCATGACCACCCAGGCAAAAGATAGTGTAAAGGACATTATTGTTTCCAACGGGTTTGATCCCACAAATAAACAAGAAATGCTGCATGCTGCCAACATGGCGCAAGTACAGGGGATTAATGATGCATTTATGGTTTCCACTGTATTTGCTGTCCTGGCGTTGATTCTTTCCTTTTTTATTAAACGGGGAAGGACAACACAGGAAGAAGAACCGGATTTCGCTGCAGAAAGAGGTTAATACAAAGCCAGGCTGTCTGGGGGTGACCCCGTTAGCCTGGCTTTTTGTTGGGATTTTATCCGAGTGAAGGCGGGAAGGTGTCGATCACGTGAAGAGTAGTTGAAGTCACCGATCGAAGGTGGAAATTCGCTGATCGAAAGCAGAAATTCGCCGATCGAAGTCTGAAAGCCGCTGATCAAAGTCGGAAATTCGCCGATCGAAAGCGGAAAGCCGCTAATCGACTACCTGATCGAAAAGGGAGAAAAACCCGATCGACCGAGAGGGAAACCCGATCAAAAGCAGCCAACCTGATCAGGGAAGATCATCATTCTGATCATCAGCGGCTGCGCAAAAGCTTTTGTCCGGGTAATCTCAGTGCAAGCACAATCACCAGGATACAGAAGACAAGACTCACACCCGCAATGATATGAAGATGTTCTATATCCAAATGGCTGTTAAATGCCAGGCCAAGCAAACAGGATGAAAGAATCGACCCTAGATAGCGGCTTGTTTGGAAAAGGCCTGATGCTGAGCCGGTTTCTTCCGGTTTAACTTGTTCATAAAGGGCTGTTTGCATCGATATGTTATTGAATCCGTTGCTCATGCCAAGCACCGCCATTATGGCAATAAACCATAAAAGTGTTGAGTCTTGCTGGAATGTGAGCAGCAGTGCTGTACCTGTCAAAAGCAGAAAAGCCCCGATAACAAGCGGTAATTTCGAACCATACCGGTCAATCATCCGGCCTGCAACCGGTGCAACAATTACACTAAAACCTGCCAAGGCAAGCATGATTAAACCGGTATGTTCCTCACTGTAATGACGGACCTGTTGCAAAAAAGTTGGAAATCCAAAGAAATAGCAATAATAAATCAGGTTAATACTGGTGAACTGTAAATAAACAAAGGTTACATTCGGATTTCTTTTTAACGATACGAGATCAATGAAAGGTTCCCGTTTATTTTTTTCACAAAAGTAAAAGCCGATTGCAGCCAATAAAAAGACCATTAATGCCGACCAATGAACCTGGTTTTCCAGGGAAAGTAGGAATAATATTAAACCGATCATTGCCACGATAAAAAGGGCAATTCCGCTAAAGTCAATGCGATTTAATTCGATTTTTCCTTGCCCTTTCGCTGGTAAAATAAAGATTGCCATTACAAAAGAGAGCACAATAAAAGGAAAATTAATAATAAAAATCGATTGCCAATCCCATGAGGCAATTAAAAAGCCACCAATGGAAGGTCCAAATGCAGCAGAAGTGGATGCGAAAATAGACAAGGCCGCTAATGCTTTTCCTTGCCCTTCTGTAATATTTGTCCGGACCATGCTCATCCCGCTAGGAAATAAAGTGGAGCTGCCAATCGCCATAAGTGCACGGCACCCAAGCAGAAACGGGTAATTCGGTGAAAATGGTGCCAATATCGCTGCACCTGCTACCAGGATTAATCCGGTCAAAAATAATCGTTTAGGGCCAAACATATCACTTAATTTCCCCATAACAGGCTGTGCGGCTGCGCTTGCAAGGTAAAATATTGAAATCAGCCATGATGCATCAGCAAATGTTAAAGAAAATTCGTGCTGCAGTCGGGTTAATGCTACAGATATCATTGATGAATTTAATGGATTAAGCAATGTACCAAGGCCAATTGTCAAAACAAGCAGCCAAGGTTTTTGTAATGTTTCTTTCATATCAATCACCTATTTTATCATTCCGAACAACCTTTATCATATGCCAAAGTAGAGGAAGTCGAAAATATTTTGCTCAAACGTTTAACGATAATGTAAGTGTTGAAAGTGGATAGGCAATCCAGACCAAGCTGTGATTTGATTATTATTTAGGATATATCTTGCAATACAAGGTAAATGAATTTATACTTTATACTATACATATAGCTTGCATAACGAGGCATTAAAAAGAGGTGATTTTTTGGATGTCGACAACCCAGATGTTAAAAGGGATATTGGATGGTTGTTTGTTGGCCATTATCAAGGAAAAAGAAGTATATGGATATGAATTAGCACAAAAATTGGAGGATTATGGTTTCGACTCTTTTAGTGAAGGAACTATCTACCCATTGTTGCTGCGGATGCAAAAAGAAAAACTGATCACGTCAACGTTAAAAAAGTCAACTGCTGGGCCGAAACGAAAGTATTATTCATTGACCGAAAAGGGAGAAGAAGAATTGACCGCTTTTATCAAACGGTGGGATTTCCTGCAGGCAAATGTTAATGATGTTATTGAAGGGGAACTTGCCTATTCGATTTTAGAGTTAATCGGTTATCCGGCTATCGGATTGCTTATCATGGCTTTAGTATGATAGCTTTTAAATACATTGCGGCAAATCAATTGTCAAAATTGAAGGAGTTTGCAATCCTTTATATTTTAGGGTTAATGCCAATCAGTTTATTTATCGGATTAATCTTTTTGGATCGGTATTATCATACGCTGACTATTCAATTTAGCACATTTAGTACAACATTAGTAGCAAGCCTTGCGATTTTAACGTTGATTGGCATATCCGTTTGGAGCAAAACGTGGGTGGCGATTATTTTGCCAATTATTATGTATTTGCCAGGTGTTTTACTGGGCTTTACTACTTTACAGGAGACCACAAAACTATGGGTGGATTGGTTAGCGATTGTTATCGGAGCAGGAGGGTATGTTTGGATATCGTTTAAGAAGGCTAACAAAGCATAAATTCTATTTGGTGGTGAAATGACATGGGTAAAAAAAATAGCAGCTTACCGGAATATATACTAAATTGGGTAGTAAAAGCGGTAGATCATCATGCTGAAGTAGTTCATGTCCATCAACTAAAAGGTAGTACGTCCTCTACACTGTTTCGAATCTTCCTTCAGACCAATCAGTGTATGAAACTTGTCGTGTTACGCTTATTTGATAATAAAGAATGGCTGTTGGAAGAACCCGATCTGGCTTTACATGAAGCTGCAAGTCTAAGTTTTGCAGCAAAGGCAGATATCGCAACACCTGAGATAATCGCATTTGATGAAAAGGGTGAAGATTGCGGAGTACCGGCTGTTCTGATGACAATGCTAGAAGGAAGTGTTGAATTAAAACCTGACGATCAGAATAATTGGCTGAAAGGTTTAGCAGCGGCTCTTGGAAAAATTCATGCTGTATGTGCCGATGATTTTAATTGGAAGTATTTTACCTACAATGATATCCCATCGCTGGAAACACCATCTTGGACCAGTGTTCCGGAAGCATGGGAACAGGCAATTGAAATTGTAAAAGGACTGCGACCTTCCGTTAAAACTTGCTTTATTCACAGGGATTATCACCCCACGAATGTTTTATACCACAAAGGAAAAGTCAGTGGTATTGTTGATTGGGTAAATGCTTGCCATGGGCCGGCAGGGATTGATGTTGGACATTGCAGATTGAACCTGGCAATGCTATATGATGTGGAAACGGCAGATAGATTTTTAACGGCATATCAGCAGCATCAAGGTTACGCCTTTATATATGATGTCTATTGGGATTTGGTTTCGTTGATCGATATCCTTTTCGGCCCGCCACAAGTTTATCCGGGATGGGAAGCGTTTGGTATTACAGGGTTAACAGATAGGATGATGGAAGAGCAATTGGATAGGTATGTTTTGAGTTTGTTAGAGTAGGTCCTGACAAATGGTTACTAAAGTAATCCAACAATAATCGTCAAAAACAGCAAATCAAATCAGGAAAAGTGGATGATTGACAAAGGTATAGATGAATTGTTATATTATTGATATGTCAACGTTGTTTAGTCAACAAGTTTCCAGGAGGTGATGCCCTTTGAATTCGGATGATCATATTGGTGTTTTGATTCATAATGCTGATTTAACCATTGCAAATTATGTAAGAAAACGTTTAAAGCCTTTCAATCTTGCTCCGGAGCAGAATTTAATTATGATGATGCTTTGGAACAAAGATGGAATTTCATCCAATGAACTCGTATTACAACTTAAAAAGGATAAAGCTAGTATCGCACGTATGATCACTAGCTTGGAGGGAAAAGGATACATCAAAAAGGTCGAAAATCCCGCTGATAAACGTACCTTTAGGGTTCATTTAACGGATGAAGGCAAACGACTTGCTCATTTAGTCTTGCCAGTTCAACAAAAAATGCGTGAAACTATTACTGCCGGGATGACTAAAGAAGAGATTAGCGAACTTAAAAAATTAATCACAAAAGTTATTTATAACGTTTCGGAAGCTTAAACGAGAGGAGTAGTTAAGGTATGGGCAGCATGATGAGTCTTGGGGTTTTGGTTATTCGTCTAGTGATGGGATTAACCTTTGCTGCACATGGTTTACAAAAGATGTTCGGTTGGTTTAAGGGTACAGGCTTAAAGAAATTTGCTGAAGTGCTAGCATCCATGAATGTGAAGCCACCCATGTTGAACGCAATTTTTGTAGCGTTGGCAGAAATCATCGCTGGACTTTTAATTGCAACCGGTATAGGGATTAGACTTGGGGCTGCATTAGTGGTGATAACTATGCTGGTTGCCATCATTAAAGTGCATGGTAAAAATGGGTATCTACAAAAAGGCGGTTACGAATATAATCTTCATCTTATCGCTATTGCAATCGGACTCGCATTTACAGGTCCAGGAAGTTATGTGTTGTTTTTTTGATACTAAATCAGTTCCGTTTTTCACGGGTGAATAATTTTTATGGTTGCCCGCGGATGAGAAGATCACTCCTTAATTCCTTTAAAGTAACGGGCTATAACAAAGATTCAGGAACCACATATTAAAAATAAGGTTTTACAGACGGACTCGATTGCGGAACAATACAAGTAGTGAATGATCAAGCCTTTTTATAAAAAAAATGAAATCTGCTTGAAAGGGAACTATTTGAATCAATTCAGTTTTAAAAAGGTTTCTTTCTATTTGTAGAAACATGTAGGTTTAAAAGGTATTTTTGATCAAGCTTTATTTTAAACCTATGAAATTTGTGGATAGAATCGTTTTTAAAAAAGTAGAACTGTAACATGTCTTTACCTGAATTATTCATAATAACTATGCTAACAGCCTATAAACCCTTATCTGTATAGTAGTTTAGCCATTTTAAAAATGCATCAAATAAATGAAAAAAGAATCCGTTTCTGTTAAAGTTAAATTAGCGAAAAATAACAAACAGAAAGGATTCTTATAATGGTCACTTTACCGCAAATTAGACTGAATTTCAATAAAAACATCAAATTGCCAAATGGTGGAGGTGAGCTTTCCTCTGATACCGGTGAATTCATCTTTAGGGAATTCTATGAAGATCGGCTTCTCTGAAACAATCGCCCGCAATTTAAGCATTGATGACCCCAAGAACTTACTTTGAATACTCAAATAAAGATCTGTTACGTCAAAAGATTTATCAAATACTGGCAGGGTATTTGGAAGATGACGCCGCGGATCAAATTGTAAAAGGACCGCAACCTTCCGCTAAAACCTGCTTTATTCACAGGGATTATCACCCCACGAATGTTTTATACCACAAAGGAAAAGTCAGTGGTATTGTCGATAGGGTAAATGCTTGCCGCGGTCCGGCGGGGATTGGTGTTGGACATTGCAGGGTGAACCTGGCATTGTTGTATGACGTTATAACTACGGATAGATTTTTAGTGGAATATCAGCAGGATCAAGGTAGCGCTTTTACATATGATGTGTATTGGGATCTGGTATCTGTAATGGATATCTTTTTTGGTCCTACTAAAGTAAATCCGGGTTGGGAGGGATTAGGCGCGACGGGATTAACCGATAAAATGATAGAGGAGAGCGACTGGATACTTACATAAGAAGCTTGCTCTAAGTCATCCCTTCCAAGGTTCATTTGGATTACGAATTTAATATTATGATTTAAGAACCAAGCCAATCATGAATGATTGGCTTGGTTTCTTCTTTTAAAATGTAAACAATTTCAGTTGATAAACCCTAATTTATGCTTTTTTAATCAAACCTTAATGTGCTATTCAGTTTTCCTTAATTACTCACCCGTATCATTCTACGTAACAACACATTACAGGGAGGAAAATGAAATGAAAGTGGTAATGGTCTCATCAGGTTTTAAGGAATGTTTGGATGCAGAAGAAGTAGCCAATGCAATGAAAAATGGAGCAATGCGTTTTGATCCATTTCTGAAAACGGATGTGATCCCGATGGTTGATGGTGGTGAGGGATTTGTTAAAGCAATTATGAAGGTTAAAAAAGGAGAATTAATTCATAAAGAAGTTATTGGTCCGGTTGGTGATAAGGTCTTGAGTTACTACGGTATTTTTACGGAAGGGAACAAACGTATTGCGGTAATCGAAATGGCTGCGGTTGCGGGGTTAAAGATGGTGCCAAGTGACCAACGGAATCCATTAAAAACATCAACATACGGTGTCGGAGAATTAATAATGGCTGCGTTGGATATGGAGGTCGATAAGATACTGATTGGTTGTGGTGATTCCGGGACATCGGATGGCGGAGCAGGTATGGCACAAGCGCTTGGAGTTCGGTTTTTGAATGATAACCAACGGATTATAAAAGTCAGAGGCGGTGAGGATCTGCTAAAAGTGGCTTCGATCGATACAACATGCCTGGATAAGAGATTGCAGAATATTTCTATTGAAGTTGCTTGTAATTGGACAAATGTATTATGTGGTGATAAGGGGGTGGCCAGGGTATTTGGTCCACAGAAAGGGGCTGCCCCGGAAGAAGTGGAGAAGTTATCAGACGCATTGGAACATTATGCGGCGTTAATTGAAGATGCCATGTCGATAAATGTTCGTTATATTCCGGGAAGTGGGGCTTCGGGGGGATTAGGAACGGGGTTACTCGCATTTGCAAACGCTAAATTATTCCCACGGTTTGATTTAATTATGCATTTCATTCAAATCGAGGAGAAAATAGCATCCGCAGATCTAGTTATCACTGCTGAAGGCAGTCTTGATGCTCAGACACCTAATGGAAAAATCCCATGTGAAGTGGCAAGAATTGCAAAAAAATACAGCATCCCTGTAATTGCAATAGCGGGTACGGTTGGAAAAGGTGCTGAACTCAACTATAAAACAGGTATCGATGCTTTTTCAAGTATCATTCAGAAGCCGGTTACATTAGAGCAGGCGATGTTCAAAGCCTCTAAGTGGATCGGGGACAGTGTAGAGAGTATTTTACGACAGGTTACGATTGGTCTGAAAATGGCTGATAGAAAAGAAAGGGTTTTTGCTTATGGAAAAAAGGTTGGACAGGTATAAAGTAAAGAAGAATAGAGTTGTTAACTTGATTCATAAACTTTCTGCTAGATTATTAGTCATTACAGCTATTCATGTAGTTTTTACTGCATTTATTGTAATGCTTGATAATCTGGATTACGATGCAGCCGTTTCTCTTTTCGCGTTCCTTTCAGCGATGACATTGTGGGTCGGTACAAAAATTCCAGCGGGCTATGTTGCTGTTTCGCTTATCTTGTTTATCGTATTCATGAAAGCAGGGAAGCCAGATCTTTTGTATCATTCATTTGGTGAAGAAGTAATATGGCTGATGATAGGTGCCTTTATTATTGGCGAAGCGGTTAAGGAGTCCGGTCTCGCTGACCGCTACTGTCAATCCATCATGAACCGGGCAAAAGATAAAAATTTTATAATCAGATCGCTTACGTACGTATTGTGTATATCAGCATTCTTTATTCCGTCGACCTCGGGGAGGGCGGCGTTATCGATGCCTATTGTAAAGCAGTTGGGTACCTATTTTTCGAAAAAGGAAAGAGACGTACTAGCTGTCCTTGTACCAATTATTATTTTGATGAGTACCTCGGCAAGTTTAATTGCGGCAGGTTCCCATTTAATCGGAGTTGGCTTTTTGGAATCGGCTACGGGCGAATCAATATCGTTTGTCCAATGGATTATATGGGGGGCTCCGTTTGCAATCGTTATTTCCTTGCTGACAATGTCTATTATTAAATGGATGTTGTGGCCAAAAGATAGATCAATGGACACATCGCCCCTCGTCCCTTTACAGAAAGAAAAACAGCCAATGTCCAAAAAGGAAAAAAAGACCATGCTATTCATGATTGTTTTGATTATCGGCTGGATGATGGAATCCGTCCATCAATATGATATAGCGTTTCTTACGATGGTTGGTGCTGTTCTGTTTATGTTACCTAAATATGGTGTGATTAGTTGGAAGCAGGGAGTTAACGCTGTATCCTGGAATTTAATTTTATTTGTTGCTGCAGCTGCAGCACTGGGCAGAATATTGGTTGATTCTGGTGTGGCGGGATGGATTGAAAACGAAATGATCAATGTATTACATTTGTTTGCGAACACTTCTGAATGGGTAATCGTGTTAATAATTTTAATCGTAACCGTTACAAGCCATTTATATATTACTTCACACACAACTAGAGCCATTGTTTTCATTCCTGCATTGTTATTATTTGGACAGATGATTAGTGCAGATCCTGTTGCTGTTGTGTTTATCAGTTTGCTAGGGATGAATTATTGTGTAACATTTCCAGTTAGCTCCAAGGCCTTACTTATCTTTTACGAAGAAGGTGAAATTTCATATCAGGCATCGGATTTGCTAAAGATCAGTTTCGTACTAATGACCCTTTATATTGTGGTATTACTTGTGTTTTACTTTACTTATTGGCAATGGACGGGATTGTCTATATAAGAATGGGGTGTAAAAATGGATAGTCGTATTTTGATTATAGAAGACGATAAAAACATAGCACGTATTATCCAGCTTGAACTTGAGCACGAAGGTTACAAAACGAGTATCGCACATAGTGGCCGTGAAGGGCTGGACATTTTGGAACAGGAAAAGATTGATTTAATCGTTCTTGATGTAATGATTCCGGAACTAAATGGTATGGAAGTGTTAAGGCGTATACGATCTACCGATGATACAATAATCGTCATTATGCTTACGGCCAGGGATTCGGTTTATGATAAGGTAAATGGGTTAGATTTAGGTGCTAATGATTATATGACCAAACCTTTTGAGATTGAGGAATTGCTTGCTAGAATTCGCTCAAATTTGCGTTTTCGTTCGGTTAAGGAATCAGATGTCCTTTCCATCCAACACCTATCGATCCATACAGGCCCAAGAGAAGTTTACGCGAATAATGAACTTGTTGAATTAACCCGCCGTGAGTATGAACTGTTATTATATTTGGCAGAGAACAAGAATAGAGCATTGGAGCGAGAGCAAATTTTAAATCAGGTTTGGGGATATGATTATTTTGGTGATACCAATCTTATCGATGTATACATTCGGTATTTACGAAAAAAACTGCAGAATTTAAATGGAGATTCGCTGATTCAGACCGTGCGGGGAGTCGGCTATATGATGAAAGAATGAGTTTGCGAACCCGTATACAACTGTCGATAACCGTATTGTTAATTATCATGCTTCTGATTGCGAATACATCGATATACCTGATGTTTAAAAGATCGAGTATTGAATCGGCGCAAAACCGTCTGGTCAATACCTCTAGCAATATCATCAAGGACATCAAGGAGCTTCACATAAACAAACAAAGTACAATTGAGCAGGTCGTACATGCTTATCTTATTAGTGATGGCATGATCAGCCTCGTCGATCAGGAAAATAGACCTATTACTCAGACAACAACGGATAACAACTACTTTAATATTAAGAGAACATACAGAAATGATCAATACGAAGACATTTTGACTTACAAGGACTCAAAGTTTGTAACTGTATCCATGCCGGTCATTGATGAAAGTGGCGACATCCTTAGTTTACAGATTATCGAGAATGGAGATGAGCTTTTTTCCACTATCAATAAATTGAAAGGGATTCTGATTTTTACGTCTGTACTAGTTATCAGTGTGCTTTGCATAGCCGGCTGGGTACTTGGAGGTGTAATCTCACGTCCGGTTCAGCGGTTTATTCAGACTATGAAGACAATCGAGGAGAAAGAGTCATATAAACAAATTGCTATAACAAAAAGTAAAAGAGATGAGATAAATCAACTCGGGATGACGTTTAATTCGATGATTAAGAAATTGGAAGCAAGCTATTTGAAGCAGGAACAATTTGTATCAGACGCCTCACATGAATTAAAGACACCTTTAACAGTGATCGCAGGGTATGTTAATTTGTTAAAAAGATGGGGATCGACACGCCCTGAGGTGGTAGAAGAAGCTATCAAATCCATTTCATCCGAATCCATTCGGATGAAATATTTAACCGAACAGTTACTAGAACTGGCGTCAGCAGAAAAACTGGCTGATTATAAAAAGGAAAATATAGATATCATTTCTGTAATCAAGGATACTATATCAAAGCTTGAGCCAGTATATCAGAACAATGTTGAGTTCGTAACAAGGCTGGAAGTTTTATATGCAGAGGTACATGAACAAAGTTTTATTCAATTACTAATCGTACTATTGGATAATGCAAACAAGTACAGCTCTGAGCCTATTAAGGTAAGATTAGAAGAAGAAGGTGACAGTCTTAAAATTCATGTGGAAGATAAAGGACCTGGTATACCTTTAGAGGCACAGCCTTATATTTTTGACCGCATGTACCGGGTAGATAAGGACAGAAGTCGGAAAACGGGTGGAACAGGTTTAGGTCTATCGATTGCGAAAAGAATCAGTGAACAGCATGGCGGATACATAACGCTGAAAAGTGTGGAAGGGCTTGGTTCTACCTTTACAGTAGTGCTGCCAAAATCGGAGGTGTAGCTAGATGAAAATAAAGCTGTTTCTGCTTAGTGTAATTTTTCTTGGTATGTTTTTTATACTATATCAAGTCTTATTGAAAGACAAATCAGCTGCTGTTTCACAACAGGAAGCGGAGGAGCTTGCTCTGGACCTTTACAGTGGAGAAATTATAAAAACAGAAATGGATAAAAACAAGAACCACTACATTATTACAATTGAAAATGAAAAAGGAATTTATCGCCTCACTGTTAGTGGTGAGGAAGAAAAAGTAAGTAATGTAAAGCGGATCAAAAAAAAGCAATCTATTTTAACCCAAGAAGAGGCGAAAGGTAAAATTGAACAGGAATTTAATGGAAAGGTTCTGGAAATAAACCCATCCAAAAAGAAAAAAGCGCATGCAGAAGCACTTGTCAAAAAGGGGCAGAAAAAATATCGTATTACATTTGACTTAAAAAAACGGGAGCTCGTATCAACGATCGAATTAAAAAAGAATAAAGATGATTTACAATCAAATCCAGCTAATAAAGATACAACAACCACTGAGAAGCAAATCAAAGCGATTGCTTTAAAGAAAATGGATGGTAATGGTAATGTTTCCGATATAACGAAAATGAATTCAAAAAATGGAGTGGTATACAAGGTAACGATCGAGAACAAATCAGAAGATGTACATGTTTATATCCAAGAAGCAACAAAAAAAGTAACCTCGGTATCACGGTTCACGAAAGAGCTGGAAACGGATGACGATGATGATATAGATGACGATACAGAAGATGACGATACGGATGACGACGACAACGATGAGGCCCATGAGGATTAATATTAGCAAACAAGAGAGCTGCTTTGGCTGTACCCCTTGTATGCTATAGTATCATAATTTTCAGATAAGGTAAAAAAGATAAAGATGATTGATATGAGAAAAGTATCTTCTACCGCTTATAAAAATGGATACTTTAATGAAAAATGGATGGAGCATGCGGGGCTCGAACCCGCGACCTCTTGCATGCCATGGATGAACAGTTGCTTTTCTCAATTATTAGCAATTGTGAAGAATGTTGTCATATCAGCATTTATGAAGGATTCGTTTTGTTGTGTCGGATTAAATTAAGCGTTTGTTGTCCAAATTGGTCAACGGTTGGTCAACAAATAATAAAACAGACGTTCTTATAATAGCAAAGAAAAAACACCATTTTACAATGATGTTTAGATATAATCTTCATCGAGCATATCCGCAATTTTCTGATCCGCTTCTTCCAGGTAATGACCGTATATATTCATTGTGGTTTTAATATTAGCGTGTCCTAAGCGTTTTGATATGGAATGAATGTTAGCACCCTTATTTATTAGATCTGTTGCCGCAGTGTGGCGTAAATCATGGAAACGGATCTTTTTAAGCACTGGCTTTTCATTCTTTTTAAATTCCTTATTGATACGTTTTAAGAACCTATTCCACCATCGAGAGGGTACGTTTTGATGAAGCGGCTTCCCGAGATCAGAGGAAAATACAAAATGGTATTTGCCACCTTCCCACAATTCCATTGCTTCCATCCGATCTGTTTTCTTTTTATAGATATGTTTCTTCAATTCAGCCATTAGTTTTTTAGGTGGTGCTACTTTACGAATGGATCCCTTTGTCTTAGGTTCTTTCAATTGATAGCCGTTTTCCTTTGTGTAGCTTAATGAATGGCGAACATGGATAGTGTTTGTATTAAAGTCCACATCATCCCATTGTAAGGCAAGTATTTCACCTTTTCGCATACCTGTTTTAAGCGCAGTCTTTACAATTAATACTTGCTGCCTGTTTTCTTCATTTTTAAGAAGATAGTACAATTGCCTTAATTCATCCGAGTTATATACTTCACCTTGTTTATAGGTAACAGTAGGCTTTTCCACTTTTTCCATAGGATTTTTCTTTATAACTTCATTCTTAACAGCCAATTTAAAAACACCATTTAATAAATTATAATGCTTCTGTATAGTGGAGGTAGCCAGATCATCTTCTTCTAATGTTTCAAGATAATCATTAATATGAACGTGTGAAATGTCCTCCAGTTTGAAATGAGATAAAGCAGGCAAAATACGTCCATTTAATAAATAGGTGTACATTTCAATGGTTTTAGGTGCCAACCTCTTTAATGCTTGCTTTTTCCATACTTCCACATAATCCCCGAACTTGCTATGTGATGGTGCAATATATTCCCCTGTTTCAACTTCTGTAACGAATGCAGCCAGTTTCTTTTTTGCTTCACTAGGATTTTTAGCTTTAACGGTACGAGTTTTCCGGATCCGCTTCCCTTTTGCATCATATCCAATATGGTACGTCAATAAATACGAACCATTTCCCCTATCTTGAACACTTCCAGCCATGGTTATTCATCCCCTTTTATGATAAATGTTTCTATAAACTTGACTATTTCCTTTTTATCAATATCTGTTATCCATTCACCTTCATATTGTATTGGGTATTTACCTTTCAATAGTTTGTCTAATAGGTATGTTTTTTTATCAGATACTTTCACTTCAAGATTTTGCTCTTTTTTCAGTTTTGATATTGCTTCATAATCTTTATCGCTTAAATACCCTGCTATACGTAATGCTTCTACTCTTGAGATACCTAACCCATCAGTTAACTTAATTACTGTTTTTCTAGAAGGATTTGGATTTTTAGTTTTTCCGTTTTCCAACTGGGATAAATAAGGATGCGAAATACCTGATCGATTAGCAGCTTCTCTGAGTGATAATCCTTTTTGTTCTCTGGCTTTTTTTATATAATCCCCAAACTTCATCTATACACCTTCTTTCACTCTTTTTTATATCATACAACAATCGTTTATTTTTTTCAAACAATGGTTGTTTTTTTTAACCAACTATGATACAATCAATTTAAATACAATGAAGGCGAGGTGCAAGCATGGTTAATCTGACTTTAAAAGATGAGGTAAAAACACGTTTGCTGATTGCAGAAACCGGATCAAGTTTAAGAGGTTTTTCTAAGAATGTAGGCGTTTCTCATGCTTATGTGTCGCAGATTTTATCTGGGAAGCGTAAACCATCCCCAACAATTGCTAGTAAGATTGCAAGGGGATTGGATAAAAAGATTGAAGAAATTTTTTTAATCAAAGTGGTTGAAAATAACAACCGAAAGAGTGAGGAGGTAAACTAATGAAACAAGCTATTTTCGATCTTAAAGACCGTATGGAATCTAAAATCGACCTTTGTCGGGGCATTGTGCCAAAAGAAGATATTCAGGATGAGATAGGCGCATTCGTGAAGGCAATTAATGAATTGGAAAAATTTTATTATGGCGAAGCAATAACACGTTTAGATGTAGTGTTATCCGATTATGAAGGAGGGTTCTAATGAGTAGTAAAGCAATAGACCGTATTTTATGCGGCATGTTTATTGTTTCACAGTTATTCATCTATTGGGCATTAATTAACGCTTAGGAGGTGTATTAAATGGATAAATTGCAATTGAATCCAGTTGCTTTATATGATGCATTATTGCGGCTGGGTGCAAAAGACTTTGACCAACTTGCTAGCTATCTCGAATACTTAAAGGAAAATTTCCTAATTGATGATGTGGATCTGAATTTTTATCAGCATAAGGGCAATCCGGGTTTGGTCTGTATTTGTAAGGTTGGCAATACAATTTTTGGAATAATCCAGTTAGTAGCAGATAGGGAGGGGTAACCAAATGGAAAATTTACAATCAGCTTTAAGGGATGTCGTTATCAATGCAGGAAATGGAGATCCCGAAGCGCAGGAAATTATATCAAAAGTTGAGCGCGAAGCACGTAGGGAACAGTTTTTGAAAGAGAATTATCTCAAATGGAATGAGGAAGGTATGGAGCTAAGGGCAAGACGTTTGAAACATAACATGTCGTTAAACTATGTTGCTGAAAAATTGGGAACTAGTGCTTCAAGAATTGGAAGATTGGAAAAGGGTTTACCAGTAAGCCAAGCTAAACATTTAATAGCTAGTTACAACTTGTTATTTGATTACATTGAATTGAGGAAAGATCTTAAGGCTTTCTATTCTGACCATAATTTGAAATGGGGTTTGTAAATAATGGAAATGATTAAACCGCAGTTTGAACCAATCAAAAGAAGTACATTGACAGTACATGAAGTGGCCGAGTACTTAGGGGTAAGTCCTGACAAAATTTATATGATGGTTCGTGAAAAAGCAATTCCTTGTTTCCGAATCGGGTCAAGAATTTTGCTCAAAAAGGCCGCCATTGATAGTTGGATTGAAAAACAGATTGAGGAAAGTATGACGGCCGATGAGTACTAAAAATAAGAAAAGTCGTCCAGGTTGGCAGACCGTAAGACGACAGGCTTAGAAAAACATTCTTATTTTCATTATAGCAGAAATCGCAGTGAATATACACGATTTCTAAAGATTGGGGGGGGGGGGCGATTCTTGCCAATAACAAAAAATCCTGTTTTAAATGCTGCAATTGCATATAGTCAAATGCTTCACTGGAAGGTGTTCCCTATCCATTATAAAAGCAAAATACCAATAACAGAGCATGGATTCAAAGATGCTACTGATAACATAGATCAGATTAAAAAATGGTGGGAAGAACATCCCGATGGAGGGATAGGGCTTCCTACTGGAAAGATTAACAATCTTGTGGTTATGGATATTGATCCTAGAAATGGTGGGAATATTTCACTTGAAAGATTGATAGATGAAAACGAAGAACTTCCTCACACAGTCGAATGTCTGACTGGTGGGGGAGGGAATCATTTCTATTTCAAATATGATGAACGCATTTCCAAAAGTAAGCTGCAAGGATATGAAGGAATTGACATCCAAGGTAACGGAAAATATGTAGTGCTTCCAACAAGTACACATCCGAATGGAAATAATTACGAATGGGAATTGTCATCCAAGCCAGTAATTACACCTATTGCATATATGCCGGATTGGTTGCTGAAGTTACTTCAAACAGAGTACCGCATAAAGTTTAAAACAAAGCCATCAGAGGAGTATTTAGACATTTTGAAGGGTGTAACTAATGGTGGAAGAAATAACAGCATGATGTCTCTTATTGGCTATCTGCTAGGGAAAAAAATTGATTATAGAATTGCTTATGAATTGGTGATGTTATGGAATGAACGTAATGAACCACCACTTGAAGCAGATACAGTGACAACCGCTTTTAATAACATGCTGAAAAAAGAAGCTGCCAAGCGCAGGGGGTGAATGAATGGAACTGGATCATGAATCGGGACAAGCCTTGACTGAACAAGACAATGTAATAAAATTTGATAAAGCCTGGAAAAGAAAACTTGAGTTAAACCAAAATGGGAATGTTAAACGGTCAATAAAAAATATCAAACTAGTATTTGATAATGATGATGCATTAAAAGACATTGGTAGAATGAATGAGTTTTCCGGCTATAAAGAAGTATTTCATCATCCCCCATGGAGAAAAAAGAACGATGATAACCCATTGTGGACTGATACAGACGAAGCATTGCTAAGAAACTACATTGCCATAAATTATGCAATAGAGAATCAATCCGGGGTTAGCGATTGCATGCAAGAGATATTTTATAAAAATTCATACCATCCAATTAGAGAATATATTAAAGGTATTTCATGGGATGGTGTAAGCCGAATGGATTCAATTTTCATAGACTTCTTAGGGGCTGAAGATAACAATTATACCCGAACAGTAACAAAGAAAATATTAGTTGCCGCGGTCGCCCGAATATTTGAGCCGGGCATCAAGTTTGATAATGCTTTAATCCTTTTGGGCAGACAAGGAACAGGAAAAAGTCATGTTCTTTCCCGGTTAGGTGGTGAATGGTTCAATGAGAGCATTAACTCTTTCAAGGGTGATGATGCATTAATGAAATTGAGAAATAGTTGGATTATCGAATTAGCCGAATTATCCGCTTTAAAGGCATCCGAAGTCGAAGAAGTGAAAGGCTTCATAAGTGCAAGGGTGGACACATACCGCCCGAAATATGGAAAGAATATAGCACGTTTTCCAAGGCAATGTGTATTTTTTGGAAGTACCAATAACTTTGAGTTTCTGAAAGATAAGACAGGAAATAGGCGTTTTTGGGCTTTACCAGTCAATAAGGATAAACGGACTAAAAACCCATTTGAAGAACTCACAGACACTTATATTAATCAAATGTGGGGTGAAGCCTACCAATTATATTTGAAAGGTGAGCCGCTTCATATAACGGATGAATCTGTTTCCCGACATGCAGAGGAACTTCAAAACGAACATACCGCAGACGATGGGATGGCCGGGATTATTGAGGAATACCTAAATAAAAATAATAAAATCGCGATATGTGCCCGGGAAATATGGTATGAGTGCTTACAATACGACAAGCAACCTAAGCGACATAACATATCAGATATAAACGATATTTTGAGAAGTTTTGAAGGATGGGAAGCCACTAAGAACCCACAGCGATATGGGAAATACGGTCTACAACGTGGATTTATTAGAAAATAAAAGTTTGTAACATGTAACACACTTTGTAACAGAATGTAACACCTTAAAAAGCCTATCACACCAACATTTATAGTAATTTCTGTTACAAAGTTACAAAGTTTTATAAAAGAAAAATAAAAAATAAATATATTGTTTTTAAAAAGTTTAATAGGTTTTTTATGTAACAATGTAACAAAATAGCCAGAAATGTTGTTATAGCAATGGTTAAGGGTGTTACAAAGGGTGTTACAAAGCGCAGGAATCCCTCACTATAAAATGGTGATAATCAATTAAAGGAGGCGAGCCATTGAAATATATCGAAGTGAAGTTGTCGAAGTGTACCGCATTTCTCACTCATGATGAAATACAATCTATGCTTAGGGAACATCCAGTTATCTATAAGGAATCATTGAAGCGTGGTAAGTACATCATGAGAAGCATGAAGCAGAAACAAAGAGAAGTGAAAAAATATGAAAACGGGGTGTAATAATGGATGTAGTTGAAATTGAAAAGAATAATTACCTTTTTGCAATGGACAAAAAGCCAAACGATAACAAAGTTTATGTATTGAAAAAAGATACTGAAGAAATTCGGTTCTTGTACATGGTTAAGTTGGTTGGTAATTCCAAGCTGGATGAACAGCATAAGCACGTTGCCGACACTTTCTTTAACAGGGTTGATAAATTGGATCACGAAGGACATTCAAGGGATGAAATATTTAAAGAAATGCAACTAAAGAGGAAGCAAGAAAATGAATAAAGTAAAAATTGACAGCATGGAAGATGATGTGAAAGAGGTTGCCAAGTTAAGAAATATTAGTGAAGATATGGCCATTGTGGAAATCGTTTCGTTGTATGCACCTGAATATATAAAACAATTAAAAAAAGGAGAATAATAATAATGAGTATTGCACAAATTGAAAAGCTAAGAAAAGAACGTATTTCTAAACTAGAAGGATTAAAGGCACAACTTGAAAAGATTGAAAATGATGATATGTATGCACCGGAATATAAATTACAAAAAAGGAATGAGATTAAAAAGGAATTGGAGGCAGTTTCCTTTGATTATGGTACAAAAATAGCGGAATTGATCGATCAAACGGAAAGTAAATTGCTGCAAGGTTTTCACAATGCAGAGTATAAAGGAATGGACGATAAGCAAGCGGCAAAAGAATTATTAAAAGAAATGCGTAACAGGGATATGTCGGAAGATTTAATAGCTAGAAACAAAGAGAATCCTGAACACTTATATAGTGAAGCAGAAAAAATCGTCAATGCTAATTTACCTTATGCACCAGCGTATATAAGGGCATTAAAGAAATTGAATGTATCTGGGGCAGATATGTTAGAAAAAAATTATAAAGAACTAAATTTTAACGAATTACAGAAATCCTATAACAAAGAAATGGAACTGTTACGAGAACAAATAAAACTATTCGAGGTAGAAAAGACAGCCGAAGAATCACCGTTTAAAGCGGCCTTGATGGATCATTATTTGTAAATATAATTTTTATTATAATAATGTAAAGGGATGATGTCATGAGCCTAGATTCACGATTGAAAAAGCTGGAAAAAACATATTTGAAAAGTGCTTCCTACAAAAGGGGCATGAGAATAATGGAAGAAATCGCACAAGCGAACGTTGACGGCAATAGAAAGGCAATCCCGGACTTGCTTATCAAACTATGGGAAAACGGCCGAAAAACAGCTTAAAAACAGCATATAAATGCAGGGTTTTGGTATTGATTATGTAATGCTAAAATCCTGCAAATGTGCTATATGTCAATGTTTTTAAGGGAGGGGGGGTCTATATAGTGAGAGACAAAAGGATCAATAAACCACAGCATATTAAAGCATTAATGCAGGAGCAAATCAATATACTAAGGCGTGATGATGGACTGGATCCAATAGACAAAGCTAGGGCAATAGCGTATCTTTCCAATATTGCATTGACAGCTATTAAAGATGGTGACTTAGAAGAACGCATGAAACGCATTGAACTAGAAATGGAGGATAAAAGATGAGCGAAAAAGAAGCATACGAAAAAGCTTTAAAAATAGCCGATATGATAGGTATTAAAGTCATTTCTTATAATGATGATGGTTCCAAGTGGATTAAAGAACCAAATCCAAAAGATAGAAACGAATTGGATATTGAGGACATAATGGCGGTAATTATGGAATGAATATAGAATCCAGGTTAAACCGAATTGAGGAAAGGATGCATATAAACGATCAAACTTATATCTTTATCATTGGTAAAGGTCGTGAGTTTGAAAGTGTGGAGGATTGCGACAAAGAATTGAAGAAACCAAAATACAAAAGTGCTAAAGTGATAAAGATTATTGATTTATGGATAGACTAGAGGGTCTATCTTTTTTTGTTGCTAACGGCTTCTAAAATACAATTACGAATATGAGTAACGAGAAATTGGGTACGTACACAAATTTAGCGTTACATTACGCGCACACGCGCGAGGGCATATTTTTGGCTATAGCCAAAAGCTGGGTCACAAAAAAACAGTTACATTACGCGCACACACGCGAGGGCATATTTGACAAGTATACTTTCCAACTTGGACAACAAAAAGTTGCATTACGCGCACGCGCGCGAGCAAAGCCTTCAATTGACGTTTTAAACTTTCGAGTTCACGTGAAGTCGTTGCATTACGCGCACGCGCGCGAGCAAAGCCCGCTTGCCACCCGATATTCCGATACGTGTCAGAAATTACAATTCACATACTTATACGGATTGTGAGGGCGACTTTTTCCTGAAGTTAGATAAGAACATTCATTCTTATTTTTGAAATGGTCAACAATTGGACAACAAAACAGGTCATTTTATAATTATTTTAGAAAAGTAAAAAACGCTCAATCCATTGCAGGACAAACGTTTATAGATGATGGAGCATGCGGGGCTCGAACCCGCGACCTCTTGCATGCCATGCAAGCACTCTCCCAGCTGAGCTAATGCCCCAGACACTTCATATTATATGCCCTATTATATCCTTTTTCAAGTTAGAAATCCATAAATGATTTTGCACATTAGTATTAAAGCACAAGGGATAATGAATCTACGAGCAGGCAGATTTTCATTATAAAACCGAGCTATTTTGCAGGATATAAACAAATAGTCTACTAAGTCTCTGGTTTTTTGCCTTTTTTACTATAACTTGAACCAATTCATTATTCGCTCCCTTTGAAATGTTCGTACCATATCTTGTCAAGGTAAATTTCCAAGGGAGGAATGATTTTTCATGTCAGGTTTTTCTGTTGTTCAATTGGCTCGACGTATGGGGCATAAACTCGATCATAACATGCGCCGGGAACTGGTAAAGTTTTATCATCCTTTTCGTTCCGTACCATGTTTTTTGCATCGCCCTTTAGAGTTTTTAAGAAAAAGGACGAAAAAAATACCAGTGGTCATAGAATTTAATGCAGAATCCTATGAGCTTGGTTTAAATGATGTGAAGCGTACGACGCGCCGTTTACGGCACCAGTTTCATTCAATGTGTGGTTGCTCCACTAAATTATCGATTGGTAAAATAGGAAGATTGCTTGAAAATTGTCATCATATCAAGAAGATCCACTTTGATAGAAAAATGACAACACTGCTTGATGTTGCAGCGCCATCGATAAACTCTGATCAATTAAAGCAATCTGGATTAACAGGAAAAGATGTCACTATTGCGGTCATCGACACAGGGATCCATCCACACGCGGATTTAGAAGGACGTATTGTTGCGTTTAAAGACTTTGTTAAGAACAAAACTGCTCCTTATGATGATAATGGACATGGCACCCACTGTGCAGGGGATGCAGCTGGTGATGGATCTTCATCTGAAGGGAAGTATCAGGGACCAGCACCTGAAGCAAACTTGGTTGGGGTGAAAGTTTTGAATAAAATGGGGTCTGGTTCCCTTTCAACAGTAATAGCCGGTATTGACTGGTGTATCGAAAATCAGTCACAATACAATATCAACGTTCTGTCGCTATCCCTCGGATCTGAGGCACAACAGCCGGCTGAAGATGATCCTGTCGTAAGAGCTGTTGAGGAAGCATGGAATAGCGGGTTAGTTGTTTGTGTTGCTGCTGGTAATGAAGGACCATCCGCCCAAACAATTGCAAGTCCTGGAATAAGTCCTAAAGTAATAACGGTAGGTGCTGCCAATGATAATGATACAGTCGATCGATCTGATGATGTGGTGGCTGACTTTTCCAGTCGCGGTCCAACCATTGATGGTCTAGTGAAACCCGATCTTCTAACACCAGGCGTCAATATTATTTCTTTACGCTCACCCGGATCCTTTCTTGATAAGACAAATTCAGGGGAGGTTGTGGAGAACGACTATTTTTCCTTATCAGGAACTTCAATGGCAACACCAATATGTGCTGGTGTAGTTGCCCAGCTTCTCCAAAAGGAATCGAATCTGAGCCCTGATCAAGTGAAGGAAAAGCTGGTTAATGCATGTGAAGATATAGGACAACCCCCTAATGTGCAAGGAAATGGCTATTTGAATGCGGCTAATTTAATAAGTGAATAATAATTGAATTACACCAAGCCAACATGTTAGTTGTTGGCTTGGTGTAATTATCCAATACTGAGCCAGTTCATGTCCACAGTAAGCTATCCAATTTCATTAATGAGTTCTTCCTTCTCAGCCTCATGTACCTGCTTCAGCTTTTCTATTTCTGTGGGTTATTTATCGAAGACAGCTGACATTTATCCAGAAATTCTAGCCTCGATCTAATTATCAATTGTTGACTTACCGTATTATGTGAAATCGTTGCAATCTTGATTTAGAGTTTTAAATAATTGGTTTATTTAGTTGCAATTTAGTTGCTTTTGAAATTTAAAACTAGATATATTTTTCTTTTAATTATATAAAATTTATGGTAATATAATAAAAAATAAAGTGGTGGCGGAAATATTCCGGTTTCACTGTAAAAAACATATGAAAAAAGGATAGTAGAAGAAATGGAAAATATTCATAGGAAAATCAAGAATTTGAGATTAGAAAATGAAATGACTTTAAAAGATCTTAGCGAGCAAACAGGACTTTCCGTTAGTTTTCTATCACAAATAGAGCGAGGATCATCATCGTTAGCTATCACTTCTTTAAAAAAAATATCGGATGCATTTAATATGAATATTACCTATTTTTTTGAGGAGATAGAAAATCATAATTATGCATTACATAAAGAGGAACAAAAACGATTTAAATTAGAAGGTTCGGATGTAACGCATGTAAGGCTAGCCGGAAAGTTTCCCGAACGAAAAATAGAGCCAATGATGGTAACCATTCCACCAAATAAACAATTTACGGAAAAGTATAGCCATCCAGGTGAAGAGTTTTATTATGTATTGAAAGGGATTGTAATTTTCAAGATTGAAGAGAAAGAATACGTTTTAAATGTAGGTGATTCGATTCATTTTCCTTCTGAAAAAGTGCACGAGTGGAAAAATCCTACTAATGAAGAATCTGTTTTAATAAGCGTGTTGACACCAGTTATATTCTAGAAATTTGTTTGATTTAAATACCTAGGGAAGGGTGGAATAAAGATGAGAGTTGCAACAGATATTGGAGGAACATTTACAGATTTGGTATATGTTGATGATAGTGGGCAAGTTGAAGTTGCCAAGAGCCATACGACCCCGCCGAATTTTGAGCAAGGCGTTATGGATGTATTGGACAAGAGTGAAATTAACAAAGAATCAATCTCGACGTTTATTCATGGTACAACCGTGATTATCAACGCACTTACCGAACGAAAAGGTGCCAAAACAGGATTGATTACAACAAAAGGTTTTCGTGATGTACTAGAAATTGCGCGTGGTAACCGTCCAGATTTGTTTAATATTCGCTACCAAAAGCCGGAACCATTTATTGAGCGTTATTTACGAAAAGAAGTAGATGAACGACTTAATTATAAAGGTGAAGTACTATCACCGTTAAATACAGAACAAGTAAAAGAGATCGTCGAATATTTTAAGAATGAAAATGTCGAAGCAATTGCTGTTGCTTACTTGCATTCGTACGTAAATCCGGAACATGAAAAGGAGACGGTAAAGCTGATCAAGGAACTATGGCCAGAGGTTGCCGTTTCTGCATCTCATGATGTAACAAAAGAATGGCGTGAATACGAACGAACAAATACAGTAGCGTTGAACGCGTATGTACAGCCAGCAGCGGCTACATATGTAAACAAATTACACACGAAGTTGACCGATTTTAATACAAGCAGCCAAAACTATATTATGCAATCAAATGGTGGTACTACAACATTTGAAGAAGCTAAGAAAGTTCCGATTAACATGGTTGAATCAGGTCCAGTTGCGGGAATTTATGGTGCTGCTGTACTTGGAGAATTGATCGGCGAAGAAAATATCATCGCATTTGATATCGGTGGTACTACGGCCAAATGCTCGTTAATTGAAAAAGGCGAGGTCAAGGTTTCCACAGACTATTATATTGAACGAACTGACCGTAATGCAGGGTATCCAATTAAAGCACCAGTCGTTGATATTGTCGAAATTGGTAATGGCGGTGGATCGATTGCATGGCTGGACGATGCTGGTTCACTAAAAGTAGGACCACAGTCAGCTGGAGCTGTCCCTGGTCCGGTATCGTATGGACAAGGGGGAACTGAGCCAACGACAACTGATGCGAATCTACTAACAGGTCGCCTATCAGCCAAGAACTTCGACTACGATGTCGATCTAGATTTGGTTCGAGATACTATCCAAGGAAAAATCGCTAATCACTTTAACATGACGGCTGAAGAAGCAGCACTCGGTATTATTCGCATCGCTAACTCGAACATGTTGAATGCGTTAAAATTAATATCCATCCGTAAAGGACATAATCCGCAAGACTTCACGTTAGTAGCGTTCGGTGGCGGTGGTTCGATGCACGCTCCAGCACTTGCGAAGGAACTAGGTGTCGGAAAAGTTGTCATCCCAATCGCTTCACCTGTATTTTCGGCATGGGGGATGCTGATGAGTGATTTGCGACATGATTATATCAAAACATATATCAAGCGATTGGAGAATTTAGACCTAAATGAAATGACGACGCAATGGAACGAGATTGAAAGTGAAGCATACCAGCAATTTGACAATGAAGGTATCAAGCAAGAAGACGTTGTATTCAATCGTTTTGCCGATATGCGTTACCTTGGTCAAGAACATACGGTGAAAGTACCTGTTCCGGCGGGTGAGTGGACAGATGAACAATTGCAAAACATTGTTGAAAAATTCCATCAGCTGCATGAACAAAACTATACATTTAGACTTGACGATACGGGAACCGAAATCGTTAACTTGCACGTTACCGCGTTTGGAAAAGTACAAAAGCCCATCGTTCAGAAAATCGAGCGAAACACAACACTAGACGATGCAAAAATCGAAACAAGAGACGTTTATTTTGAAAATCCAAATGGCTGGGTAGCAACAGATGTCTATCAACGCGAGCTGTTACCTGTTAACGAAGAAATTCAAGGGCCGGCAATTATCGAGGAAAAAGCAGCGGTTACCGTTATTTACGAAGGACAATCATTAAAAGTGGATGATTATGGAAACTTAATCATCGAAACGGGGGCGAGATAAATGTTGATGAATGAAACAAAAATTGATCCATTTACACTGGAAATTGTCAAAGACTCGTTACTTGCCGCTGGCGATGAGATGTTTATTGCACTAGCAAAAACATCAATGAGTCCGATTATTTATGAAGTATTGGACTATGCAAGTGGACTAACCGATGCAAAGGGTCAATTATTAACGCAAGGTAATGGTGTAACAGGATTTATCGGAATGCTTTCCTATATGGTTAAACAAACATTAAACAAGTACGGTGAAAACGACAAGCTCAAACCTGGCGATATTATTGTTATCAATGATCCATACGGTGGCGGGGGATCGCACTTGTCGGACGTTGGTTTAGTTATGCCGATATTTTACGACGGTGAACTGATCGCCTTCTCCGCCAATAAAGCGCACTGGACCGAGGTAGGTGGAAAGGACCCAGGTTCATTTACGAATGATTCACGGGATATTTTCCAGGAGGGATTGCAGTTCCCTTCCGTCAAACTCTTTGACGGTGGGAAGTTGAACGAAGGACTCGTTGAAATTATCCAGGCAAATGTCCGTTTCCCTGACTTGTCGCTTGGTGATATGTGGGCACAGGTTGCAGCGCTTAAAACAGGGGAACGACGCGTTAAGGAAATTTGTGATAAGTACGGAAAAGACGTCATTCTTACAGCTATCGATAATCAATTGAATCATGGTGAAACAATTTCTAGGCAGGAACTGAAAAAGTTGCCAAAGGGCACATTTTCAGCTAACGGGTTCGTGGAAACCGACGGAATCGGCAATGGCCCGTTCCCGATCAAAGTAGAAGTAACGATTACCGATGACGAATTTGTTTGTGACTTCAGGGGCAGTAGCCAACAAGTTCCTGGCCCGGTCAATTGTTCGTTTACCGGCCTTGCGTCTGCCGTGCGAACGATATTCTTGGCAATCACGAACCCGGACCAAAATGTAAATGATGGTGTATTTAGACCACTGAAAATCATTGTTGATGATCGATCAATCATGTCGGCGGAACGACCTGCACCAACATCGAACTATTTTGAAACGATGCTCGGGTGCACGGATTTAATCTGGAAAGCGTTAGCGCCACATATTCCACATAGACTTGCAGCAGCTCACTTGTTATCTGTTTGTTCGGTTACCCTATCCGGATCACATCAAGATACGAACGAACCATTCCTAATCGTTGAGCCTTCTGTCGGTGGCTGGGGCGGAGCCGATGGCCAGGACGGAGCAAGTGGACAATTCTGTGTCTTAGACGGCGAAACGTACAATGTTCCAGTAGAGGTAGCAGAAACTCGATATGGTGTCATGCTTGATGAATATAGTTTGCGGATTGATGGTACAGGTGCTGGTGAATATATCGGTGGTAAGGGTGTCATTAGGTCGTATCGCGCGATGACAGATGGTCAAGAGGCGACGATCACCTATGGCCGTAACCAATATCGCCTATGGGGAACTGGTGGTGGACTTGAAGGATCTGTCAATGAATTTTATATCGAAAAAGCAGATGGAGAAGTTGATGGTCCTTATGGTGTTTACCCGCGTTACCAACTACATAAAGATGATGTCCTAAAATTGATGACTGCAACAGGTGGCGGATATGGCGATCCACTTAAACGTCCAGCAGACCAGGTTGCAAAAGACGTCAAAAATGAATATTACACGGTAGACGAAGCAAAGACATTATTTGGTGTTGCCGTTGATCCAGAAACATTCGAATATCACGAGTTAGACACTAGAAAATAAAGTAAACGTGCAGGGGGATATGACATGGAAATTAAGGAACAAGGTTTTGATGAAAATGGATTGTTAACGTTGTTTCGGGAAAAGAACAAACATGTAGACGTTCAGTTTGGTACGGTTACTATTCCGCCGGGTGAACGTGTACCAAAGGAAGGTCTATCGAAACACGAAGAAAACGAATACTCCGTTATAGTGAAAGGAAGAGTTGAAGGGGAGAGTGGCGGCAAACCCTATAAAGCTTGGGCATCTAATGCTACGCTTATCCCTGCCGGTGAAGAGCATTGGGCTGTTAATGCAGGTGATGAACCATGTCAAATTGTCTGGGCACTTGTAAAGGAAAAATAATGGAAATTAAGTGGTAGAAGAGTTGTGGCTTTTCTACTACTATTTTCCTGAAATATTTCTGAATCTTTTACCTCTGTGGAAAATTAGGACTCATTTGCTCCTCTTAACAATACTCACCAAGGATGAAAAAGCAATCTTACATGATAAAGGAAGGTGTAAATAGATGAACGAGAAAAATGTCAAAAGCATGGAAAAAGATGAAGCACTTCAGGCTGTTCCAATCGACCAGCGCCAACACTGGTTGACTCCAGCAATGATTTTTGGTGGGCTAGAGTTTACCATTCCCGTATTAATGGTAGGAGCAACACTTGCCGGAAGCTTTGGTTTAAGTGAGATTCTCCTTTTCCTCATTATTGCGCTGTTCGTGATCCAATGGAGTGGAAACGCCCTCCAAGGGTATATTGGTGCGAAAACAGGCCGTTCTTCATCTGTTATTGCGCGCACTAGTTTCGGGTCAGCACAGGCGCGATTTATTGTTGGTTTAACGATTTTCGTTGTCTCGCTTGGTTGGTGGGCGGTACAGACATCGGTTGCCGGCAATGCTATATCTGCCATGTTCGGTGTCGATTATACTACCCAATGGGGACTATGGGCATTAATTACCGTAATAGCAGGATTACTTTTTGCGATCCCGTCAATCATCGGTTATAGTTCGATGAAATGGACCGATTATATTGCAGTTCCGGCAGGTCTATTATTAATCGCTGGTGGTATTTATTATGCGTTAAAAAATACTGGATGGGAAACCATTACTAACTGGGATCCCGAACCAACTATGGGAATTTTGGCGGCAATTAGTCTAATTATTGGTGCTAACGTGTCACAATGGGTTATTGCTTCTGACTACACCCGCTATGCAAAGCCCACAATTAAAGATAATATCTTAATTCCAACAGGTATTGTCCTAGTCGGTTTTCCGTTGTTCATCGTTGGTGCTGTCATGTCGGTTGGTGTTGGTGACGCCGATATCGTAAATGTCATGATGAACTTAGGCTTCCCGGTTTGGGGATTTTTGATTTTATGGTTTGCGACATGGACCAGTCAACTCGTAAACAATTACAGTATGGGTTTAGCCCTTGCCAATATGCTCAATGTCAATTCGAATAAAGGACGAGCACTCCTTACTTTCGGTGGGACGATCATCGCGATTGTCGTGGCGTTGGCAGGGATCCTTGACTACTTTATGGACTTCTTATACTTAACAGCACTAGTTTATCCAGCAATTGCCGGTGTCATGATGGTAGATTTCTTCCTCATTCGAAAACGTACTTGGAAGGATAACGGTGGCTGGAATTGGATGGCGACGATTGGTTTAGTCGTTGGTACGGTATTAGGATATGTTACGCAATATGTCACGACGTTTGGACTGCCAGCTGTTCAATCCTTGATTGCTTCTGGTATCGTGTATTATGTTGCTATGAAAATAAAAGCGAAAGTAGCACCGGATCATTTTACGGAAGGTATGTCAGGCGATTTGCCGGTAGATTTGGGAGTGGAAGCGAAGTAGATTTTTAGTTGAATATTAAATCAAGCCATCCGCGTGAAAGTCATTGCACGGGTGATTTTTGGATAAGGAGATTCGCTCTGCAGGTACAAGGTTCAGATCGAGTCTCCTTTTTTGATTGAACGTTTTGTAAGTCTTATAAAATTTGCAGCTCCTTAGGAAATGAAGTCAGCACTTCCGCTTCACCATTTTCGTTAATATAGACTTCATCCTCGATCCGTACCCCACCATAATTAGGTATGTAAATCCCTGGTTCGATCGTAAACAACAATCCAGCTTCAGCAATCTGTTCATTGTTTTCATGGACAGATGGTTCTTCATGAACTTCGACACCAAGTCCATGCCCAACACGGTTGTTAAAATAATCACCGTACCCTTTTTCATGAATAACGTTTCTAGCTGTGATATCAAATGTTTTAAGCGGTACTCCCCCTTGTACGGAATTTATTCCAGCTTGATTGGATTCCAAGACAATGTCATAGATTTCTTTCTGCTTGTCCGTTGCTTCGCCAATAATAAAAGTTCTCGTAATATCAGAACAGTAACCTTCTTTTATCGAGACACCCATATCAATTAATAAGAAGTCACCGCTTTGGAAAACGCGATCACCCGGCGTTCCGTGTGGTAATGCAGCTTTTTCGCCGGATAACACAATTGTTGAAAACGATGGACCTTCTGCACCATGTTTTGTCATGAGATATTCCAATTCGGCTGTAAATTCCAATTCTGTCATACCTGGCTTCACCTTTTTAATTCCCTCGGCAAGTACTTCTTCAATAATATCTACAGCTTTTTGTACATATATCAGTTCGTCTCTTGACTTTTTGAGTCGTTGTTCGTTGATAAATGACTGGATGTCTTCATAAACTGCTTGAGGAAACGCCGACGACAAATGTCGATGCTGGAACATGCTTACCGATTTCATTTCCACCCCGAAACGGTTTATTTCATCGCCTAGCTCATGTTTGAGTTTGGTATATGGATCTTCTTCATCGGAAATCGGGACAATGTTTTTCACGATCGACGCCTGTTCAGCCATTTCCTTATCCAACGCTGGAACGAAAAGGGTGAATTTTTGCGTTCGGTTATCCAGAACTAACGACATAAACCGTTCATGAGGATCGGAATTAAAACCAGTATAATAGAATACATTTGCCGGCGCAGTAATCATCGCCACCTCTATATTTTTTTCTTCTAAACGCTCTTGCAGTGTTTTTAATCTACTTTTGTAGTCGATAGTCATCGTATAACCTCCATTTCTTATTCTACCTTATCATTTCATGCAAGATTTGTACCAGAAATGGCGGTCAAAAAAATCTAATGTAGCATAAGAGTTACAATAAGATAATATAAAAAATAGGGAGGTGGATTTATGCATTTCAATCGATTGCTGTCAACGGAGATTTACACGTGGCAGGAGAACCACTAAGAATCATAACGGGTGGTTTTCCGGAAATTAAGAGGGCCACGCAACCGGAGCGAAGAGCGGATTGCATTAAACATTTAGATCATATTGTGGAAACTGGCAAATATGAAGTACAAGGTGAGCGAAAATTTGTCATTGATAGTCCGGCAGGAGAAGTAAACGCTTATGCCTGAAGGTCAGTTTGGTTTGAAAAAGTCGATCGTTTGTTTACAAAAAAGAATTTCCGGTGAAAATTGCTGATCATTCGTCTACAGCAGACATTGCCCTTGAAGGAGCAATTCTTGACAGTGTCAAAATAAATTTACACGTGAATAATGAAAGTTTGCCAGAGTTACAGGACTGGGGTATGAAAATTAAATATTATATTGAAGAAAATCTGGACGTAAAGCACTCACTGCAAAATGATTTAAAGATATATATGGGGTCATTTTTTCGGATGAACCATCAGTAGAAAAAGCGGATTTGAAAAATGTAACAATATTTGCCGATCGACAAATTGACCGTTCGCCATGTGGTACAGGGGCAAGTGCAAGGGTAGCAACGTTATATGCGCGGGGAGAATTAATCAAAGGGGAAACTTTTGGAAATCACTATGCTCAAATTTTATTAGAGCATAGTGATTTTTATTTTTACTACTTGATAGATATGGCTTTTATGTTTGAACTAACGACTTAACATGTTGACTATTTAGACTATTAATTCGCTACTTATTTAGTGAAAATGTAGCTAGCTAACAAGATCCTGTTTTGAGTAACCTGAATTTGTGAAGTGATCTGGTTTGACTTGAGATTTAATTTTCATAACAAGTAAATAAACTATACCAGAAATAACCAAAGATTGTAGAGCTGGAATTCCAATTTTAACAACATACTCAGTTAGATATCCGACAGATGAACCTGCTAATATCGCAATTGTTGCAATCCAATTCCAACCTTGGTTATCTACCCATTCCTGCTTTCGAATAAAGAAAAAGTCAGCAAACATTACCGCTGCAATTGATGGATAAATTACAGCCATGATAATAAGAAAATCCATGAAGTAATTTAAAATACCAGCTATCGATAAAACTACACCTAATACAGATCCGACTACTGTTAGAATTGCTCTGCCCTTACTTGTGTCAACATTCAACATATTTGATGCTGCCAAACCAATTGAATAGCTTGCAACAAGTTGACTTGTCCAAAGGGCAATCCATAAAATCAAAAACCCCCAAAAAGGAAAACCAAGATCTTGCATAACAGCCACTATATCGGGATTACCTACCCCAACGGACATAACTGCGCCAGTTAAGAAAAAGAGCATTCCAATTGCAACAATACCTAAAGGAATTAGAGTTTGATCTTTAAGTGTTGGTTTTGAGTAGCGAGTGTAATCAGAAGCGATTAACCACTGTGCGACATTAGCACCTAAAACTAAGCTAATTGCTCCGAAAAAAGTTATAGATGGATCTGGGTTCCACGAAAGTATTTTATCCCAGCCTTCTCCTCTTAAAGCATAATATACACCACCTGAAATAAGAAGAATTCCAGCGGGTACTGCAACATAATCTGTCCACTTCATTGAGTTGTATCCTAATACAGCTGGAAGTGCAAATAACAATCCAGCAATTAGAGTTATTATTGCCCACATAATCCAATTTTCAGTGTAATCAATTCCAAACATTGCCGATAATGCATTTCCTGCTACGGATGTATTTATTCCGAACCAACCAACATTCAAAACAACAAGGGCCAATCCAACAATAAATCGAGCTTGAATTGAACCAAAGGCAGATCTTGCAATAACAGATGATGGGCGTCCTGTTTTAGCTCCTAGGTAGCCTTGCAAAGCATTTCCAATCCATTGTATTATGACTAAGCCAACTACTAATATCCAAAATACGTTTGATATACTAAAGCTACCTGCTAATGTTGCTCCAACCATAATGACTGGAACAGCAAATTCCAAACCACCAAAAATACTAGCGGGGACAATCCAATGTTGCCGTTCTGAGGCTGGGACAGCAGAAAGGGGTGAATCTGTATTTTTATCCATAACCATATATCCAAAACCTCCTAATATTTCAAAATATTTTATTTGCGTTCAAAATAGATTCTCTCTATACCTTCTGTCCAAATACGTTTCCCCACATTTTTAAGGGGTTGGATCTGTTTATAATCAATCTGGGCACATTCACTGGCTCATTTCCCCTATGTCTTCTAGCCAATTCGTCACCATAGTAAATGGCGATGGCCTGAGAAGGGGGGTTAGACACTTCTCAGTTCCAATCGCGCCAATAGCAAACTTGAACTATACTTGTATAAATGGTTTGATTTTCACCAATAGGATGATCATCAGAGTGTAAGCTAGGTTTACTTCTCTTCCGGACCACCTTGATTGTGTGACAATACTTTCATAAAGGGAAAGCGTTCCAAACCACTTCACAAGTTTTAGGTGCTTGATCTTCAAGTAGGGTTGCAGTGAATTCTTCTCCCCCCTAAAGCGTATTTTTATATGTCGCACTTTATTTCGTTCCGGTAAAAAGTTTTTTAGTTTCTATGCACTTGCACTGTGCTTGAATCGTAGGTTACACCATACTCTTTAGACGCTGTGTCGGCATCGATGTAACCATCAATTATATCTTCTAAAACATTTTCGAGAGGGCGTTCAAGTGGATTTCCGAAACCGCCACCTCCGCCAGTTTTAACAATAACGCAATCCCCTTTAGAAAGTGGTTTTGCATTTACTTTCAATATGTCTTCTTCTCCATTAGATGTCTTAACCGTTACTATTGGTGGTTTTCCAGATTGTCCACCAAATAATCCCCAACCTGGGGTTTTCGATCGTTCGAACCACATTGATAAGTTAGCATTGGTTCTAAGTTCGTATTCTCTTGTAACACCTAGCCCACCTCGAGTTTTTCCAGCACCTCCAGAATTTTCTCTTAACAAATAAGAGTTAATTTTAAGAGGATATTTACCCTCAAGGACTTCAACAGGTAAGTTTTTAAAATCACCATTTGAGTTATTAATTAAACCAGATTGGCCATCGTTGGCGGAAAATGCTCCCCATCCACCGGCCGTTGGTTCAACGTATAGAAATGTCGAGTTTGACTTTTTATCATGTCCAGCAACGGTAATTACCATAGAATCCCCATAATGGGCTGCTGCACTTTGTTCCTTAAGTACTGGTGATAAAGCCTTTACAATTAAATCTATTAATAATCCAAGAGAAGTAAAATACCACCCACAGGCAGCTGGCTCTTCTGCACTGAATATCGTTCTTTTGGGAACGATAATATCCATCGTTTTAAAATTACCTCCAGTAACTGGAGAGTCAGGTCCTATTAGATGTTTAAATGCCACACGACAAGCTGAAACAGTTTGTGCAAGTCCGCAGTTTGTCATACCTTGTCTTTGTTCACTAGACCCGGTTAGATCAATTGTTAAACGGTCACCGGCTATAGTTACTTTTACCTTGACTAGCACGGGGTCATCGGTTACGCCGTCATTATCTAAGTAACCTTCTTCTTCATATACACCATCAGGTATACTTGAAATCTGCTCTTTATCCATAATTTCGGATTGCTTAAAAATATCCTTAATTGAGCGTCTAAAAGTATCAAGACTATGTTTTCTAATAATGTCGTAAACTCTTTTTTCGCCAGTCCGGCATGCAGCTATTTGAGCATTCATATCTCCTAAAGCATCATTACTCAATCTACTATTTATAGTAATAAGCTGAATAATGTCCTTACGGGGTTCACCAGCATCATAAATTTTAGTTGGAGGAATTCTAACTCCTTCCTGGTAAATTTCTATTGCATCCATTGGATAGCCAGGATCTTTTGCGCCAATGTCCAGCCAGTGAGCGCGTGTTGCCGAAAAACCTACTAAATAATCATCATAAAATATTGGAGAAATTATTGTTATATCATTTAAATGTGACCCAGCTAAATAAGAGTCATTCATGATATAAATATCTCCGGGTTTATAGTTATCATTTCCGCCTATGAAATTTGTGGTTTCCCTAATACATACGTCCAAATTTCCCAAAAACATTGGTAGACCGGATGATTGCCCAAGTAATTCAGCATTTTCATTATAAATTCCAACACTACAATCCTTCATTTCATAAATTATTGGTGAGAAGGAGCTTCGTGCTAGACTTTCGTTCATTTCTTCTGCTGCAGAAATTAATGCATTACGAATAATTTCTGTAGTAACTGGATTTTCTAAAAAAATAGGTGTTTTTGTTTCACTCATTTTTCATTCCTCCTTATTACCTCGAGATTTCCGAATCTGTCTACATTAACTGTATAATATTCTGGAACAACAATAGTCGATGTGGAAGATTCGATGATTGTTGGTCCACTTACTATATGTCCGAAGGCTAGATCATTTGTTGAATAAACTGGGGTTTCTATTTCTTTATTATTCCATACAACTGCTTTTCTGCGAATTGGTTCAGGACTTCCTAATACCTTATCACTACTTTGAATATTCTCTTCGTTCTCTAATTTTCCTAAACCTACAATACGTAAGTTAACAACCTCTACAGCCCCTTCAGGATTACTATGACCATATATATTCTGATGGGTATTATTGAAAAGTTCTGTCAAACGATTAATGGAATTACTTTCAATTTTGCCATCTACTAGAGGAACAGTTACCGTGTACTCCTGCCCTACATAGCGTAAATCAACTAATCGTGTGAATTGAATATCTTCCTTACCAATATTCTGTTGATTAAGAACGATTTCTGCTTCTCGTTCCATATCATTATAGAGATCTTCTATTTTACTAAAATCACTATTTTCTAAAAAAGATACATAGTTACGTACGTCATCATGACGAATATCCGTTTGAAGCATTCCCCAAGCAGAAAATGTGCCAGCAACAGTTGGAATTAAAATTCTATTAATATCTAAATGATCTGCAATTAACATTGAGTGCATTGGTCCTGCTCTCCCAAATGCAACCAAGGAAAAGTCACGAGGGTCAATTCCTTTTGTAACAGTTAATGTTCTAATCGCATCTGCCATTTTTGCATTAGCAATATCACAAATACCTTCAGCAGTCTCAACAACGCTCAAATCAAGCTTTATAGCTATTTTTTCAATTGCTTCATATGCAGCATTCCAATCAAGTTTCATTTTACCGCCTAGGAAGCCATCAGCATCAATTCGACCAAGTATTAGGTTAGCGTCTGTAACAGTTGCTTCTGTTCCACCGTTTCCATAACACGCAGGTCCAGGGGTAGCACCGGCGCTATGTGGTCCAACACGTAAACCACCGCCTTCAATCCATGCTATTGAGCCCCCTCCAGCACCAATGGTATGCATGTTAACCATCGGAGATAATATAGGAAACTTTTCAATATTTGCTTCAGAAGTTACGTCCGGGTCACCATTAATTACCATACTTACATCAAAGCTAGTTCCCCCCATATCAACACAAATCAAGTTTTCGTTGGCAGTTTGTTGGCCCAATGTTAGACTGCCCATTGTCCCGCCTACTGGCCCAGATAAAAGTGTTTGAATTGGTTTGTTCTTCGCAATTTCTGAAGTCATTACGCCTCCATTTGATTGCATAATATATAAATCTCTATCCAACCCTCGATTGTCAATTTCGGATTCGAATTTTGATAAATAATTTTCAACGATAGGTGCAATATACGCATTGATAACTGTTGTGCTGGTCCGCTCATATTCGCGCCATTCCCGTACCACTTCATGTGACAAAGAAACGGACATTTCAGGAAGTTGTTCTTTGATTTTTTGCTTAATCAATCTTTCATGTTCAGGATTTTTATACGAATGTAATAAACAGACAGATACTGAGTCATAATCTTTTTCAGCAATTTCATTAATTACATTTTGAAGGCTTTCGTAATTTAGTGGCATGTCAATCTTGCCATCTACTAAAATCCGTTCTTCTACTTCATATACATGGCGTCGTTTAATAAGTGGATCGGGTTGCCGATATTGGATATTATAGATTTCCGAACGGTTGGCTCGTCCGATCTCATACAGGTCTCTAAATCCAGATGTAACTATAAGAGCCATATTGGCACCTTTTCTTTCTAAGAAAGCATTTAAGCCAACTGTAGTTCCGTGTACAAAGAAATCAACTTCATTAAAATCTTGTACCATTCTATTAATACCACTTAAAACACCATCAGATAAATTTTTAACTGTTGTAGGTACCTTTTCAGCATTATATTGGCCGGTTTGTTTATCAAATAGTACTACATCGGTAAACGTACCTCCAATATCAGCTGCTAATCGATATCTTGTCATATTAATTTCCTCCTATAAAAAATGAATGTGCTAAAAATACTCGAATCCATCTATTATTTTTGAACAATCACCTCCTAAGATATATAATCTTGTAGTCCTTTAAAAGAAACTGAGGAGCTTGTTATATATACAACACAAATTAAAAACTTACTTTTCCAGATGTTTAAAATGCAATTTCTATGCCAAAATGACCACAACATACTGATTTATCCCATAATTATTTCATTTTATATTATAAGGGTATTGTAAATTGAAGCGGTTTCATCAAGGGATGAAGAGATGATAATATAATTATAGGCAGGGTATAAAGAAAACTGTAAACCTATTAGATACACTAGTGTCAAAAGTATTAGAAAATATTTAATAGGGTGTATATTTCTTTAGAAAAAGTTTCTTTTATGTCGATGGTTGGCGTGAAAAGCGTCTTAGCAAGGGATTCCCGTTCGTAGCTTATGACTCCCTTTTCTTATAGTATCTCGACTAACGTGAAATTTATGGTCAAAGAATGATTGGGCACCTTTTCCAATGGCTTCAGCCGTCAATGCCATGGCCATTCGTTTATCTGAACCTTTTAATTTATTGGCGGCTTCATGCAATACATCTTTGAATTTTGTAAAAAGTTCTGTATTTTAGTATCTGTATCCTTTGCCATAAATTAACTAGTTAATTTTTTGAACGTCCCTAAATGCTCGTATCGGCGTTATGTATTTGGGCAATATGGTAGAAGTAGCCCCTGCCAATAATTTATATACAGATCCATTACACTCCTATACGAAGGCTCTGCTATCCGCAATCCCATTACAGATTTTCCGAACGGGAAAGCCCACTAGGGTGCGATAGCATCTCCTTTGGGGCGGGATGGGAGTGGTCGGATACGGAGTGCCACTAAAAACCAAAAGATTTCTGGTGCTTCAAGTATCCGAAAATTCTACTCTTTTTAGTTGTATATCTGTGCTAGTATATAGATAAAACTGATACAATAAATATATGAACGAATACAGAAGAACAAACAAAACCGTATCATTAATCAACTATCATTTTCATGCAGGTGTAGAAAAACGCTTTAAACAGTTCGCACAAGAAATATGGGAGTAATCGGAAATTGCCATTGTTGTTTTAGAGTGTGACAAAGACCATACACACATGTACCTTAACGCACTGCCAACGCTTAGTCCTGCTGCTATCATGGCAAAAATCAAGGGAGTGACTTCTAAAAAACTAAGAGATGAATTTCCTCATCTTCAACATTTGCCAAGTCTTTGGACATGTTCCTGTTTTGTATCTACCGCAGGAAATGTATCGAGTGCAACTATTAAGCGTTATGTTGAACAACAGAAAACAAAGGGGTGAAATGATGTCGCAAACGATCACAGTAAAAATCAAATTGATCCCTACAAAAGAACAGGCTTCCATTTTATCAGAAATGAGCAAAACATATATTTCAACCATTAATGACCTTGTTTCTGATATGGTGAAAGAAAAGAAAAGCACCAAGAAATCAAGTAAGCATATGGATGTTCCTCTACCAAGCGCAGTTAAAAATCAAGCAATAAAGGATGCAAAAAGTGTATTTAAGAAAGTCAAGAAAAGCAAGTATGAAGTTGTTCCAGTCCTCAAAAAGCCTATGTGTATTTGGAACAATCAAAATTATTCTTTTGACCTTACGCATATTTCAATGCCTATCGTGGTTAATGGTAAAGTAAAGAAGACGCCTATTCGTGCTTTATTGGTTGATAAAGACAACCGTAGTATTGATTTGCTTAAACACAAATTAGGTACTCTTCGTATCACAAAGAAATCGAACAAATGGATTGCTCAAATTTCTGTCACTGTCCCTACTACTCAAGGAACAGGATTAAAGGTCATGGGAGTGGACTTAGGCTTAAAAGTACCTGCTGTTGCTGTAACAGATGATGAAAAGGTACGTTTTTTTGGTAATGGCAGACAAAACAAATACAAGAGGCGTAAATTTCGTTCTGAACGCAAAACATTAGGCAAAAAGAAAAAGCTGGATGCTATTCGCAGTTCAAAAGATAAAGAGCAACGCTGGATGAAAGAACAAGACCATAAGGTTAGTCGTGCAATCATAAATTTTGCTAAAGAGAATAAGATTTCTGTCATTCGTTTGGAAAAACTTGCGAATATTAGGCAGACGACACGCACAAGTCGTAAAAACGAAGAGAATTTGCACACATGGTCATTCTACCGCCTAGCTCAATTTATGGAATACAAAGCGAATCTGGCTGGTATTAGAGTTGAATATGTGAATCCTGCATACACTAGCCAAATATGTCCAAAGTGTTCTGAAAAGAATAAGGTACAAGACCGAAAATACAAGTGTAAATGCGGATTCGAGAAACATCGTGATCTAGTCGGTGCTATGAATATTCGTTCTGCACCTGTGGTTGATGGTAACAGTCAATCAGCATAGGGAACTATATGTTCTGCCCTATGAGGGGTGATGGCACACCCTCATCTTGAAAGCTGTTCAAAACAGAAATGGACTGCGAACGCTAAGTTATTCAAGAATCCCACTGGGGTTAGCCAGCTTGCCCGTTTACGGGTGGGAGTGTCAACGGATCCAAATATTGAGAAGGGTCGGGAGCGCATTATTCTAAAGGGAGATGTACCCAGCCCAATTTCTCCACCAAGTGGTTGCCCATTTAGAACGCGTTGTCCTGCAGCTATGGCTATCTGTAGTGAGGAAAAACCGAACTGGAAGGAAGTTCATAATGGTCATTGGGTATCATGCCATTTATATAATGATTAATAGATTGTGATTTTCAAAACACGATAATACATTGGAGGTTCTATCATGAATAAGTTAAGTGCATTAAGAAAACAATTTGGGGAATACAACATTGACGGTTTATTAGTAACGGATAGCTATAATCGGCGCTATATAACCGAATTTACAGGGACAACCGGACTTGCAATCATTTCATTTAAGGATGCAAAATTTATTACTGATTTTCGCTACATGGAGCAGGCATCCGATCAGGTTAAGGGTTATGAAATTATTGAAAATAGGGCAATGTTTCAGGAAGCAGCCAAACAAGCAGAAGATATGGGAATAACAAGACTTGGAATTGAACAAGAAAACTTAAACCTAAAGCAATATAACGAATTAATTGGGTTATTAAAAATAGAATGTGTCCCAGTATCCGGTGTAATAGAGAATTTAAGGGAAATAAAATCGAAGGATGAAATTGAAAAAATTAAAACGGCTGCAAGTATATCTGATAAGGCATTTAAACATATTCTTGATTTTATTCGACCAGGGGTTACCGAAATGGAAATTAATCATGAACTTGAATATCAAGTGAGAAAAAATGGTGCAACCGCCTCTTCCTTTGACTTGATAATTGCATCGGGGTATCGTTCAGCACTACCACATGGTGTTGCTAGTAACAAAAAAGTAGAAAAAGGAGATATGTTAACACTTGATTTTGGCGCATTGTATGAGGGTTATTGCTCTGATATGACTAGAACCATTGCAGTGGGTGAGCCAAAACCTGAATTAAAAGAGATTTATACGATTGTTTTAGATGCACTTCATTTAGGGATTAGTGAGATAAAATCAGGACAATCCTGTAAGGTTGTTGATGATAAGGTTCGCGCCTTCATTACCGATAAGGGCTATGGTGATGAATTTGGACATGGTACTGGTCATTCGTTTGGACTTGAAATTCATGAAAATCCCTACTTTTCTAGCAAGTCAACAGATGTGTTAAAGACTAATATGGTAATGACAGTGGAGCCGGGTATTTATTTACCTGGGATTGGAGGGGTTCGAATTGAGGATGATGTTCTAGTAACAGATGATGGATACGAGGTATTAACCAATGCGCCTAAAGAATTAATTATTTTATAGACTGTAATTAAAACATAAGCGGGTCTGGCTAATTATATGTATATGCCGGGACCGCTTATGCATAGATAGATTTATATTTTGTGCCATCTTATAAAAAGTAAATTAAATGTAAAATAACGACTGTAATAAAAAGCGCAATCGTTTGAAACATAACTAACTGATAAAACAATTGGCTTACCTTTTCAGAAGGTACCGTTGATTCATTAGTGGGAATAAAGGAATCATCACTTCTAGTTATTAACCGTCGAAATCTTCTTAAACCATATGTTATTCCGTCAAAGAAACGATTTTTGATAATGAATAGGGACAAACAGAACGATAAATAGATTAAAAACTGATAAAATAAGATATTTAGGTAGTTAACAAAACTATAGTTTGTTGTAAATAAAAGAAACAAAATAAAACTTATAAGAATTGAAACAACAAGGTAAAACAAATTCTTATTTTTTATGATCGACATATTAATCATCCTATTAAGAAAAATCTTTTTATATTTGACTGGCTTTAATAGTGTGTTCAAAAAGGAGGATGAAAAGGACCGAGAAGTTCGAGGCGGCGTAGTTTCGAGCAGCGGAATGTATGCAATTAGATACATGAGCAGCGGAGAAACAAGCCAACGAGCTTCCACAGGATGTGGTGACTTCGACGTTCGACACAGGACGTGTCGGCACTTAGTCGAAGATCCCCTATGCCGAAGTGTCATTTTCACCGGACTTTTTGAACATCATCTTTAAACGTATTGATTCGGTACATTCTTATCAGATAAAGCCACATATTCCTCCCACTGCTCCTGAAGCAATCGTTTCCCTTTCTTCACATGAGGATGAAACTGAATATAGGCATTATTTCGCGTTTGTTCAATTGCCTGAATGGATTCCTCAATTTCTCTATCTAAACCATCAACACCAGAATTCTGTGCTATCGTAAGTCCTGCCGTTTCCCCTTGGGCGATAGCGACTTTTGCACCCTCAATGCCGGTAATATTGCCGGCAACGTATAAGCCGTCAAGTGATGTTTCCATCCGTTCGTTATGCAACGGGACATAACCACCCAATTCATCGATAAGGTAAAATGGACATCCTGCGACCGCAGCCAATTCGGTTAATGGGTAAAGTCCCCCAGCGATGCATACAAAATCACACGGTACTTTTTTTTCACTTCCAGGAACTACCTCACCGTTTGTGTCTACGTTTGCCAATGTTATGCCTTCAACTTGCCCGTCGCCGTATATTTCAACGACAGCTTTTCTGAGCTGGATTGGAATATCCCACATTTTTACACCATTTTTCGGGTAAAATGTAACACCTAATTTTTTCATGAAATCATTCTTCATTAGTTTACTTCCAAGCCGGACGAACTGTGATGGCGCCATATGGGATACATGGAGCAAGGAATCGAGCACTGTTTTGGGTTGTGCAGCATGGTCCGTTACTTGGCTTAGCTTCGGTAATGTCATGCAAGCGACGTCAATACCTGCAAGTTTTAATTCCATAGCGATCGCGGACGAGAGGGCGTTAACACCGATAATAACACCGCGTTCACCTGGCTTGACCCGGTGAACGTTAGTCATGACTTGAGCTGCACCTACAGACATAACGCCTGGCAATGTCCAGCCTGGTACAGGGACAGGGGATTCAGCGGCCCCCGTTGCCAGCAACAGGTGTTTTGTATAATACGTTTCCCCTTCAGTATAAATGACCCATTCTGTATCCGTTTTTTCAATATTATTTACAGGAGTGTGCAATTGAACGTGAACGCCTAAGTCTAGCGCTTGATCGTATAATCTACTAGACTCGTTTACACCGTTCCACCATGATCCATCGGGTTGTTCGTAAAGCTGCCCTAAAAGTCTTCCACCGGGCTTCAAGTACTCATCCATTACAAATACAGATAATCCATTTTTAGCACATGTAATAGCCGCTGATAAACCCGCGGGTCCCGCTCCGATTATGATTACGTCATGCATGGTTGTTCCTCCAATCTCGTACAGTCGTCGGCAGTTGTCCGCCACTTTCTACAACCATCCCTTCTTTTAGCGGTGTCAAGCATGCCCGAACACCTTGCTGCCCATTTACGGTTACTCTGCATTCAAAACAATGTCCAATATTACAATATATTCCGCGGGGAGCACCACTTTCTTCATGATGTCGTAGTGTACGGATCCCGTTCGCTAAGAGGGCAGCGGCGATTGATTCATTTTCTAAGCCTTGATATGTTTCATTATTAAAGGTAAACGTTACGGAATTTTTCTCTTCTATTTTGCCAAGTACAGGATGTTCAAGGATTCGTTGACTCATTTTTCTTGTCCCCCTAGATTACCGAAGCTGATCGGACGTACTGGTGGTTGATATTTTAACGTTATTTGTGTTTGTTTTTGGCTTTCAAGTGTTGCTGCAATCTTGTCTACCATACAGCGGCATGTTCTGCCACCGCAATATCCCATGCCCGCTCTCGTACGAAGCTTCAATTCCCGTGCGGAGCAATTATAGTTAGCAGCGGTTTCAACTAGGTCTTGGTATGTGATTTCTTCGCATCGGCAAACAATCATGTCTTTTTCTGTCAATTGGATCACCCCTACTTTTGCGTCTGTACGTTAGTTCCATGCAAGAATAATGCCAACATCAAACTTTTAAGCCCAATTTATTCAATCGATTGTAAAGTGTTGCCCGGGTAACCCGAAGATTTTTGGCGCATAATAATTTGTTGCCATCCACTTTTTTTAATTCTTTCAGGATAATATCTTTTTCTAACTCTTGCAGCCGTTCTTGCAATGATCGATTATCATGTTCAATAAATAATGGAAGATTTCCATTGTGAGCGTTTGGTAGGTCTTTTTCAAAAGGTAGATCTTCCAGTTTCATTTCGCCATCTTCGGAAAAAACGACGAGACGTTCCACAACATTTTTCAGCTCCCTAATATTGCCTGGCCATTTGTGTTGCAGGAGTGCCTGCATAACGGACTGTGATATTCCATGAATCGGACGGTTATATTTTATAGAAATATCGTGCAGGAAATAATGGGTTAATTCAATAATATCTTCCGGTCGCTTTCGGAGTGGCGGGATTTCTATACCTACAACGTTTAACCGATAGTAAAGGTCCTCTCTGAACTTCCCCTCTTTGACAAGTTCGTTTAGATTGCGATTTGTTGCTGCTACCACGCGGAAATCTACCTCTATTTCCCTTGTTCCACCGACTGGATAAAACACCTTTTCCTGAAGCAAACGGAGAATTTTTACTTGCATTTCCAATGGCATTTCGCCGATTTCATCTAAAAACAATGTGCCACCCTTGGCAAGCTCGACTTTCCCCTTTTTCCCTTTCTGATCTGCCCCGGAAAAAGCTCCTTTTTCATATCCGAAAATTTCACTCTCGAATAGGGAAGAGGGAATGGCACCGCAATTGATCGCGATAAACGGAGCATTTTTTCCTTCGCGGATCGTATGAACTGCTTTTGCGAACAATTCCTTTCCGACACCACTCTCGCCATAGATCAATATATTGGTATCCGTTGTTGCGGCCTTTTTTATTTTGTTGATGGCTTGTTTTAGTGCAGGACTGTTTCCTCTGATATGGATGAACGGATCGTCGGTGGAGGTTAATTTGTTTACTTCTTTTTCTAAATGAAACAGTCGTTCGGAGGCATCGTATAGCTCTTTATTTAACTTGATTTGGCTGGTGATGTCGGTTTCCGATACAACGGCACCAATAATTTTTTCGTCAAAATAAACTGGGTTTGAGTTAATCAAGACGACCTGATTTTCACGTGCATGATGTTGGCTATGATGTACTGATGTTCCGTCGTTTAGAGCATTTAAGATTTCCAATCGGTCAGGTTTAAAAAAGTCGGTGATTGGCTTGCCGATGATTTCATCCTGTTTGACAGAGAAAATTTGTTCCGCGCCCTTGGTCCATGCAAGTACCCGTTTATCATTGTCGATAACAGTACACGATTCGTCGATTGTGTCGAGAATAGTCGATATATATGCCTGTACATGCTGGTATGCCGCGAGCAGCTTTTTGTTTAGCTCATAGGAAGTGACATAGCCAACAATCACTCCATCATGGTCCGTAGCGATCAGGTATTCATGCTGCTTTAGTTTTTCGATAACATCTTCAATTTCCTCGTCAGTTGCAATAACGTCACAAAGCAGATAGCGTAACGGTTCTTGCTGCTCTGTCAGCTTGATAAAGCGAATTTCGCCATCTTTTATATGAAACACTTTTTTGGGATATTCCGTTTTTACAATGGATGCCAGTTCTTCTTCAGTCATATTTTCTTTATCTAATAGAAGGTAGTTGGGATTGATAAAACTTTCGAAATCTAGAAATTTTGCAACCATAATATGTATACCCCCGTGTATAGAATTATTTACACTTTATAAACATTTTTACACAGATAATCATCGAAATCAACACTATTTTGAATATATTCTTATTTTGGAGGTTGGCATATAACTTGCATAACTAATGATGGATTGTTTTTAGAGAGGGGGGATTTTATGAACAACACGATACATAGGAATGTCATCATCATCGGTGGCGGCATTATGGGAGCAGCAATTGCCTATTACTGTTCAAAAGCAGGGCTGGATATTACGGTACTCGAAAAAAAGGAATTGGCTAGTGGAACGTCTTCCCGATGTGATGGTAATATTCTGGCGATTGACAAGGATCCAGGCTTTGATAGTCAAATGTCTCTAAAAAGCCAGCAATTAGTCCATGAACTGGATAAAGAACTTGAAATCTCCTTTGAATACCGCAACCCCGGCAGTATTCTTGTCTGTGAAAATGACAATGAACTAGAAGCAGCTCAAAAGTGGGTAACCCAACAGCAGGAGGCAGGACTCGACTTTAAGATGCTGGATCGGGAAGATTTACGAAATGAATCGAAATTTTTCGCTGATGATCTTTACGGTGGGTTGGAGTGTAAAACAGATTCGACAGTTAATCCATACATGCTTACGTACTCCATGTTTTACAGCGCTGAAAAAAGTGGAGCAAAAATACATACGCATACGGAAGTTAAAAATGTAACCAAGGATGCATCAGGACAGTTCGTAATTGAAACCGATAAAGTAACGTTTACCGCTAACAAAGTGATCAATGCATGTGGTGTATGGGCACCATTCATCGGACAAATGCTGGACGTTGACGTTCCCATTAAACCGCGAAAAGGACAATTAATTGTTGCTTCAAGACAGCAACCTGTCGGACTTCGCAAAGTAATGGAGTTTGGCTACCTCATTTCCAAGTTTGGTGGGGAACGGGTGGTGGATCCGATAACCGAAAAATACGGGGTTGCCTTGGTGTTCGAACCAACGGAAAGTCAAAATTTTTTAATCGGCAGCAGTAGGGAGTTCAACGGGTTCGATATAAAAGTGAACCACGATGTTACCAAATATATTGCGAAACGGGCAGTTCGATTCTATCCAAAGATGGCTGATATGACGGTGATCCGGACGTATGCTGGTCTCCGGCCATGGACCGAAGATCATCTGCCAATCATCTCGCATGTAGATGAAGTTCCTGGATTTTATATTGCTGCTGGTCATGAAGGTGATGGCATTAGTTTGGCAGCGATAACTGGAAAAGTAATGCAAGAAATGATCTCTGGAAGCGAAACGTCAATTCCCATCGAGCCACTGCGCTATGACCGCTTTGAAGAGAAGGTGATGAATTAAATGAAGTTTCAACGTTTGTTTACTACAATCGATACTCATACAGGTGGAAATCCGACAAGGACAGTGCTAAGCGGATTGCCTAAGTTACAAGGCGAGACCATGTCAGAAAAAATGCTATATATGAAGGAGCATTATGACTGGATCCGTAAGTTTTTGATGAACGAACCAAGAGGCCATGACGTCATGTCAGGAGCACTCATGGTCGACCCGTGTCATCCTGAAGCGGATGTTGGTGTCATTTATATTGAGACAGGTGGCTACTTGCCCATGTGCGGTCATGATACGATTGGATTTTGCACGGCACTAGTGGAAGCGGGATTGATTGAGATAACCGAACCATATACACATCTTAATCTGGATACACCGGCTGGTTTGGTCAAAGTAAAAATTTTGGTGGAGTACGGAAAAGCAAAAGAAGTAACGTTCGCCAATGTGCCATCATTTTTATTGAAATCGATTGAAATTGATGTAGTGGATGTTGGGCATATTGAATGTGATATTGCCTATGGTGGCAACTTTTACGGGATTATTGACGCACGCAAGCTGGGACTTGATTTAACGACGGACAATGCGTCAACCATCATTGACAAGGCGATTACTATCCGCAATGCCATTAATTGGGGAGAACAAGTAGTTCATCCCGAACATCCGTTTATCAACGGTCTAACACATATTGAGTTTTATACGAACGCCGTTCATCCAGAAGCAGATTTAAAAAACACAGTTGTGGTCCCTCCCGGTGGAATTGATCGGTCCCCATGTGGCACGGGAACATCGGCCAAACTTGCGACAATGTACGAAAAACATGAGATCGGCAAGAATGAGCGGTTTGTTTACGAAAGCATCGTTGGTACGCTGTTTAAAGCACAGATTTTGGACGTGACAGCGATCAAAGATCATAAAGCCGTTATTCCGGAAGTTACCGGTTCAGCCTGGGTGATGGGAATGCATCGGTTCTTTTATAATGAAAACGATCCATTAAAAGAAGGCTTTTTGTTAATCCCGCCGATGGAAGGCCATTAAAGAGGGAGGTGTTCACGTGAACGTTAATAAAATGTTTACCACAATTGATACCCATGTTGCGGGTGAGGCCATCCGTATTATTGTTCATTCGCCGATTATGCTAAACGAACAAAGTATAGAATTGAATCAGGCATTAATTGAGGAAAAATATGCGCGTGAAAAAGCATTGCTGCTAAATGAACCGCGTGGGCATCGTGGTATGAATGGATGTATCGTCTTACCATCTAACAAGGCAGATTTTGCGTGTGTTTTTGTTCATCACGAGCGTGACGTGCAATTTATGTATGGCGGATTAGTGGCTACCGTTACTGCATTATTGGAAACAGGTAATCTGGCAAAACATGACAATAACGTTTATCAGATCGAAACAGCAGGTGGTGTCCAGTCTGTTTATGCTAGTTTCGAGAATCAAGAGGTACAAACGGTCCTGGTGGAGAGTGATGCCTGCCGGATTATCGAAACAACGGAGGAATATAGTTTGGTAGAAGTAGATCATGCCCGTAACTACTTGATTTACGAAAAACCAGAATCGATACTGGGGATCGAAATGGAATATTTAGCCCCGATTCAAAAGTGGGGAAAACAAACTACAGAATCACTGGGTAAAAATGGTGTTTCATTTGCCGGCATCATCATGATTGATTCCGCTGATTCTCATGGAAGTAACGTTCGATCCGTTACTTTCGAAAGAGATGGAAGCATATTGCGATCTCCAGGGATGGACAGCACATTTAGTATATTCGCAGCTTTGCTGGATCAGTCTGATACGTTAACACAGCTGACCAATCAAAGTATTTTTGACAGTACGTTGACGGCTAGATTAATTGAAGGAGCAAGTTGTCAATTTTCCATTGAGACACAGGCGTTTATCACGGGAGTGCATCAATTTATTTACGACCAGGAAGATCCATTAGAACATGGATTTTTGTTGAAATAATCCAAAAGGGGGGTTTGTTAACATCAAGAGAAGCGCTTACTATGAAAACGATTAAATAGGGAGAGTGGATAATGAGCGCAGAAAAGCGATTGCCGACGTTTGGAGAGGTGCTATTTGTACTGATAGCCTTCATAGTCATTATGTTTTTGTTTGTCGTACAGCTGGGAATACCGATTCAACTGGCACTTTTAACGACCTGGTTTATGATCATGCTAGTAGGGCTCCGAATCGGGTACACCTATTCAGAGATGCAGGACGGAATTTTGAAAGGAATTTACGACGGACTTGAGGCTGTATTGGTACTGATTTCAGTAGGTGCACTAATTGGTACATGGATAGCAGGTGGTGTCGTACCTAGTATCATTTATTACGGGCTATCGATCATTGATCCAAGTATATTTTTGATGGCGGCTTTTATTATTTGTGCGATAACCTCATTAGCGACTGGCACATCGTTTGGATCAGCTGGTACTGCCGGTATTGCTATGATGGGGATTGGTGTAAGCTTTGGTTTTCCAATCGCACTTGTCGCCGGTGCAGTTATTTCCGGGTGTTATGTGGGGGATAAACTTTCGCCATTGTCCGATACAACGGTCATGACGGCATCATTGTCAAAAGTTAACTTGATTGAGCACATTAAATCGATGTTGTTTGTCAGTACACCAGCATTTATCATTACAGCTTTATTATTCCTTGGCACCGGATTTTTTTTCCACGGCAGTAATGGGGATCTAAGTCAGGCACAATCAACGATGACATCGTTAAGCGAGTATTTTAACATTGCATGGTACATGTTAATTCCTGCTGCTGTTGTCATCTTGATGCTGGCACTTAAAAAACCATCCATACCGGTCATCCTGTTAGGTGCGCTGTTAGGTTCTGTATGGGCGTATCTTTTTCAGGATGTTGCATTGTTAGATGCTATTAATAGCTTATACTCTGGCAACAACATCGAATCTGGCGTTGATTTTATTGACAATCTATTAAATCGCGGCGGAATTGAATTCATGCTTGGTGTAATCGTACTCATTCTATTTGCCCTTGGGGTAGGCGGATTGATGGAGAAAATCGGGATCCTGCGGGTGATATGCAATACTATGCTAGCATGGGCAGACAACGCGGGAAAAACGACATTAACAACCCTGCTTTCCGGATTCTTTGGTAACTTCTTCGGTGGAGCAGCCTATGTGTCTATCATAACAGCAAGTAAAATTACCGAAGAAAACTATGATCGTTTAAACATTGATCGACGAGTGCTTTCACGAAATACCGAGGCAGGTGGCACTGTAACCACACCAATGGTTCCATGGTCAGATGGAGGTGTCTTTATGGCGGCAACGCTCGGTGTATCAACGATAACGTATTTGCCATTTTTATGGTTTAACTTTTTAGTTATTGTCATATCGCTTATTTATGGATTTACCAATAAATTTATTTGGTATACAAATCAAGAAGAAAACAATAAGGATGAAAAAGCGGTAAACGCATAAAATCAATCAGGGAGGAATTTCAAAATGAAAAAACTAGAAGGAGCATTTCCAGTTCTTATCACACCAATGCATCAGGATGGAGAAGTGAATTATGGTGGATTAAAGCAAAATATTGAACACTTCATTAACGAAGGTGTCGCAGGCATTGTTGTTAACGGAAGTACTGGAGAATTTGTTAGTTTAACGAAGGAAGAAAAATTTAAGGCAGCTGAGGCGGCAGTTGAACAAGTTAACGAACGCATTCCACTGATCGTCGGTACTGCTGCTGAAACAACAAAAGATGCGGTAGAATACACGAAGCACGCCGAGGCCGCTGGTGCTGATGCAGCATTGCTGATTAATTCCTATTATGCCCATCCAAAAAATCATGAAATTTATGAGCATTTTAAAACAGTTGCAGAATCTGTCAGTCTACCAATCATGATTTACAACAATCCGTTCACATCGGGCGTCTATATTGACACGGAAACGATCTTAAAGGTTGGTCGCGATGTTGATAATATCACGCATATTAAAGAATCGAGCGGGGAAATTCGCAAAGTTCGTGACATCACAAGACAAGGAAATGGTTTTATCAAAACATTCTGTGGATCGGATGATCTGGCACTTGAGTCGTTTTTAGTAGGGGCAACTGGGTGGATTTCTGTCGCGGGAAATATCGCACCACGACTAGCTACTGATCTATTTAATTGTGTTCAAGAAGGAAACATTGGCCGGGCATGGGAATTGTATGACAAACTGCTTCCACTTTGCAACTATATTGAGGGATCAGGAAAATATGTACAAATCGTTAAACGGGCCATGGATTTGCAAGGGTTAGCAGGTGGTCCGTCACGTAAGCCAAGACTTCCATTGACCGATGAAGAAGACGCTCAACTGAAGGAAATTTTGGACAGTTTGCTTGTTACTGAAAAATAAACACTTTTTAACTTTGTTAAGGGAGGAATTATAATGATTACGTCACAAGCTGAGTTAAAGCCAAAGGTAAAAGAATTTTTAGAAGGAGATAAGGAGCTTTATATCAACGGTGAATTTGTTCCGGCAATTAGTGGGAAGAAATTTGAAGTGTTTAATCCGGCAACCGAAGAAGTCCTTGCTCAAGTAAGCGAGGCAGATAAAGCGGACGTTGATAAAGCGGTAAAAGCAGCACGAACGGCATTTGAAGAAGGCGAATGGCCGAAGCTTACTGCAGCCGAGCGTGCACATCTTATCTACAAGTTCGCTGATTTAATTGAACAAAACAGAGAAGAGCTTGCTCAATTAGAGGCATTGGATAACGGAAAACCGTTTGCGGTAGCTCTGGAAGATGATATTGATGGAACAGCTGAGCATTTTCGCTATTATGCAGGCTGGGCAACAAAGGTTCTTGGACAGACCGTACCAATTTCTCCGGACTATTTAAATTATACCCGGCATGAGCCAGTAGGTGTAGTCGGCCAGATCATACCTTGGAACTTTCCATTATCGATGGCCTCCTGGAAATTGGGTGCGGCACTTGCTACCGGCTGTACGGTCGTCTTAAAGCCAGCCGAGCAAACACCACTTTCCCTGCTTTATGCGGCAAAGCTGTTTAAAGAAGCAGGCTTCCCGGATGGCGTTGTTAATCTCGTACCTGGTTTTGGGGAAACCGCTGGTGCAGCAATTGTTGACCACGAAGACATCGACAAACTGGCATTCACTGGATCCACCGCTGTTGGTAAATCAATTATGCGTAAGGCCGCTGACTCGGTTAAACACGTTACCCTTGAGCTCGGTGGAAAGTCTCCGAATATTATTTTGGAGGATGCTGATGTGGAAAAAGCGATTGAGGGTGCGTTTGAGGGGATTATGTATAACCACGGGCAAAACTGTAGTGCTGGATCACGGGTATACGTTCACCGGAAACATTATGACTACGTTGTAGAAGAATTAGCAAAGCGGGCAGAAGCAGTGAAGCTTGGTAATGGATTAGATTCGGAAACAGACATGGGACCACTCGTATCTAAGGAACAGTTTGACCGTGTTCTTAACTACATTAAAATTGGGAAGGAAGAAGGAGCGCGGCTTGTCGCTGGTGGCGAAAAAGTGTTTGATAAAGGATATTTTGTTAAACCAACCGTTTTTGCTGATGTCAACGATGATATGACCATTGCCAGAGAAGAAATTTTTGGCCCGGTTGTAACGGTCCATCCATTCGATACAACGGAAGAGGTTGTGCGACGAGCAAATGACAGCATTTATGGCTTGGCTGCCGGGGTCTGGACGGAAAATATCAAGACTGGTCACCAAGTTGCCCATCGCTTGAAAGCAGGAACCGTCTGGATCAACGACTACAACCAGGAAAATCCTGCTGCTGCGTTTGGTGGCTATAAGCAATCAGGTATCGGGCGCGAAATGGGTAATTATGCTTTGGATAATTACACGGAAATAAAAATGGTGTGGGTTAATTTACAATAAGCAGGTTTGAAAAGGGGAATCGGTGAAGGAGCCGGTTCCCCTTTGGTATAAAGGCTTGATTTAAGAAAAGAATAGGTTTGACTTATTTTTAGTCCGATGGGCGTGAAGCGGATCGTGAAGAAACGGTGGAATTTATAATGGGGATTTTCCGGATAATGTGTTAAAGGTCGGTTTTAATGAAATAATGGGGGAAGATTACATTGTTTTAAACTAGGTTAAATGAGAGGATGTGACGATCTTGAACTTCCCTTTTATTTTCAACCAAAAAAGTTGGTGAAACTTAGCTAGCAGTATATTAGTATGTAATTTATCCATAGCAGTATTTACTGTGATAAAATATAACATATTCCAATTGGTATGGAGGATTACATATGGAGCGCTTTACGGCTAACGTAATCGAAATCATTCAACATATTCCGGAGGGTAAAGTCATGACGTATGGTCAAATTGCTAAACTTGCCGGAAGCCCCAGAGGAGCGAGACAGGTATCACGAATTCTTCATTCCATGAGCAGGAAATACCATCTTCCTTGGCACCGTGTCATTAATGCACAAGGAGAAATAAGTATTAAAAATGAAGAACTAGGGGCTATCCAAAAGCTTTCATTAGAAAGTGAAGGAGTGTCCTTCAACAGTGATGGTACAATTGATTTACAAAAGTACCAGCAAATGGGACCGTGTTAATTATATTTTGAATATTTGAAACGCGATATTTTTTCCGTTATAGTAATTGGTAGTAGGACTTGATAGTTTTTAAAGGAGAACAGCAGAAATGAAAGATATTGAGAAACAGGATAAAGATTACCGCTATAAAATTGCCAATCGAGAAGCACTTATTGGTGTTGGTCTAGTTATTTTCAACTTTATTTGGTGGTTCGTGTTTGCCTATGGACTAGGAGGAAAGGATCCATCCGACTATTCCTATGTTATGGGCTTGCCGGCATGGTTTTTTTATAGCTGTGTCCTTGGATTTATTGTCATGGTCATATTGGTAACGATTGCCGTTAAAAAATGGTTTGTGGACATACCGTTTGATGAGGAGAAGGAAAGCGAATGAATTGGCAAGCAGTAGTTCCATTAATCGGGTTATTAATAGTTATTTTTGTTGTTGGCTTGTGGGCCAGTAAAGCGGTGAGAACATCGAATTCATTTATTCAGGAATATTTTTTGGGCAATCGCAATCTTGGCGGTTTTGTTTTAGCAATGACGATGACAGCTACATATGGCAGTGCCAGCAGTTTTATCGGTGGGCCAGGTACTGCCTATACCGAGGGACTTGGCTGGGTATTATTAGCAATGACCCAGGTTGCAACTGGCTATTTTGTGCTAATGGTACTCGGTAAAAAATTTGCGATTGTGACCCGGAAATATCATGCAGTGACAATGGTTGACTTTTTAAAGGAACGGTACCGGTCGAAGTGGGTTGTATTATTATCAGCATTTAGCATTATTATCTTTTTATTCTCCGCAATGGCGGCCCAGTGGATCGGCGGGGCGAGATTAATTGAATCATTGTTAGGTATACCGTATACGGGTGCATTGTTTATTTTTGCATTATCTGTATTAATTTACGTGACGATTGGTGGCTTTCGGGCTGTCGCATTAACGGATGCGGTACAAGGCATTATTATGTTTGTTGGGACGCTTATTTTGCTGATTGCCACGATTATTGCTGGAGGCGGTATTTCCAATATAATAACGGATTTAAGTACGGAGAATCCAAATTTAATTACACCATTCGGAGCAGATGGTACATTAACACCAGCATATGTGTCGTCGTTTTGGATTCTCGTTGGTGTTGGTGTAGTTGCCCTTCCGCAGATTGCTGTTCGAGCAATGTCATACAAAAACGCGAGGTCGATGCACCGGGCATTAATTATTGGCACTATTGTGGTTGGATTTATCATGCTGAACATGCATCTGATTGGTGTGTTTGCACGGCCAATTTTACCCGGTATCGAAGTTGGCGATAAAGTAATGCCGCTTATCGCGCTTGAAGTACTGCCAAATTGGCTTGCCGGTATCGTCTTAGCGGCTCCGATGGCGGCAATCATGTCAACAGTAGATTCTTTGCTGCTCTTGGTCAGCTCAGCAGTTGTAAAAGATTTGTATTTGAATTATATACAGCCAAAAGCATCCCATACAAAAGTTAAACGCCTGAGTATGGGGGTTACGGGACTATTGGGCGTCCTCGTGTTTATCATGGCTTTAGACCCGCCTGATTTGATTATTTGGTTAAACCTGTTTGCTTTTGGCGGACTGGAAGCAGCATTTATTTGGCCGGTTATTATGGGATTATATTGGAAAAAGGGAAACAAATATGGGGTGCTCGCTTCGATGGTTGTTGGCATAGTATTATATGTCCTGTCTGATCAATTTTATCCAAAACCGTTCGGACTTCATTCGGTAGTACTGCCAGTTATTCTGTCATTTGTTGCGTATGTAGGTGTTAGCTTGGTAACGCAAAAACGATGCCTGGGAGAGAATAAGGGGAAAGGGATTCATATAAAAGGGACGCGGCCGTGAAATCTAGAGACGCCTGCACCGTGGCAAGGCAGCTTTATGCACAATCTGAGCGTTAGGCATGCGGTAAAGTGAGACGGCCGCGCAATCCCAAGTCGTGCGAAAAATCATAACGGCTTTATTTTCGAACGACAAGGACTGGAATATGTGTCCGATGAAGTACACCGTGTGCAACACTCCCCAATAATGCTCTGTCGACTAAGCCGCGTCCGTGACTGCCAACGATAATTAAATTAGCATGCTTTTCTTTTGCAACGTTACAAATCGTTATACTTGGGTGCCCTGTCTGATGAATGAATTGAACACGATCCTTCCAATTACTGAATAAACGATTTTTTACATCCTCCTTAATTTGCTTTGTTAGTTGTTCCTCATAATTGTCTACAGATTCGGGAACAAGGTCATAAGCGTAATTTTCTTTTGCTGTTACGTATAACACAATGAGTTTTGCTTCCGGCCAAGCTTCTAAATATTCAGCAGTCAGCTGTGCGGCATGCTCGGAATATGCTGAGCCATCTGTAGCAAATAGAAATGTTTTCATTTGGCAATCCCCTTTTCTGAAAATTTCATCCTATACAATAAAATAAACGATAACCGTAAGACAAACCGATGTAATTGTCATTGCGATCAGTGGCTTCAATGCCTTTGTCCGTAAATCACGAAGGCTAACATTTAGACCAAGTCCGACCATGGCGGCAGTTAGTAACCATGTGGTGATATTGAAAACAGCATTCATGACGCCATCTGATACTGGAATCGAATGGCCAAACACATAGCTTCCTAGAACACTTAAAATAATGAAGCCCACCAAAAACCATGGAAATTCAATTTTGGCATCGGGTTGTTCAGAGTCTTTGTTTTTCCGCTTCATGATATAAATAAAGATAAAGCAGAGTGGTACGAGTAAAAATACACGGCCCAATTTTGCAAGTAAAGCAATTGCTGTTGCCTGTTCACCAGCAGGTTCAGCTGCAAGTGCTACATGGGCAACTTCATGTAAACTGGAACCCGACCAGATACCATAATCGATTGCATCCAATGGTAAAAATGGCCGTAGAATGGTGTAGCCAATCGCAAAGATCGTTCCCATGAGGGCAATAATGCCGACACCGATTGCGGTATCCTCATCCCTTGATTTAACAATCGGTGCTACAGCTGCGATCGCGGCTGCCCCACAAACTCCGGTTCCAATACCCAATAATAGGGAAATCATTTTATCAGCTTTCAATACTTTTGCTATCCAGATCGTTGCAAAGATGGCAAAAATAATAACCCCTGCATCACGAACAAGTAGTCCCAATCCATCATGTAGTACTGTATCAATATTTAGCTTAAGTCCATATAAAATGATGGCTGCCCGAAGTAATCGCTTGGATGAAAAAGCAATACCTGAACGAATTACTTCCGGATATCCAAAAATTTGCTGGAAAACGACGGCAATAATAATTGCACATGCCAATTGTCCGACATGGTCAAATCCAGGGACCAATGCTAAAAGATAACCTAATAATGCAATGAAAAAAGTAAATGCAACACCGCCAAACCATTTGACGAGTACAGACGGACTTTCCTGTTTTGGGGCTTGAATTGAATTTTGTAACGCCATTTGAGCACCTCCTAGTTACTAGCATAGGATATTTATTTCCATAAGGAAAATAAATCATTATAATAGTTATGATAAGTAAAATCGTATAATGGAATTTATAAATATAAATTTGGTGGTGATGAAAAATGGATCAACATTTACAAGTATTTGTAACAGTAGCAGAAAAGAAAAACTTTTCCCGGGCAGCGGAAGAACTTCATATGACACAGCCATCCGTAAGTCAATATATCCGTACATTTGAGGAGAATATTGGGACACGTTTGCTTGAACGAACGAATAAATATGTTCGTCTAAACAAAGCGGGCGAAATTGTTTATCACCATGCAAAGGAAATTCTTGGCTTGTATACCAACATGCAGCATCTTGTTGATGATTTGGTGAATAAAGCAAAAGGGCCATTGTCGATTGGCGCCAGCTACACGTTTGGGGAATATCTGTTGCCACGTATTATTGCTAATTTGCTGGAAACATATCCGGATATTCATCCTACTGTTACGATTGGCAATACATCAGAAATCGCCGATTTAGTGGCCACCCATCAATTGGATGTCGGAATCGTCGAGGGTCATTTTAAAGATCAGCAGTTAAGGGTAGAGGAATTTGCTGAGGACTACATGGTTGTTGTTGCTTCTCCTAATCATATCTTGGCAAAAAAGAGAGGTGTTGAAATCCTGGATTTAGAAAAGGTGACGTGGATCGTCCGGGAAAAAGGATCTGGTACAAGGGAAGCAACAGAAAAAGTGTTTCATCGCTTTAAACTTTCTCCCGCTAAATTAATGAATTATGGCAGCACGCAGCCGATTAAAGAGGCGGTTGAGGCTGGACTGGGGATTAGCTTATTATCACGGTGGGCAATCCAAAAAGAATTGCGGAATGGGGATCTAAACATAATCAACATCAAAGGACTGCCGTTTTCAAGAAAGTTTTCAATTGTAACGAAATCCCCGTTTCAAACGAAAGCTTTAGAGGTCTTTCTTGGTTCATTGCGCAATAATAAGATGCTGACCACGTTTCATAATGGTAAAAGATAAAAAATAAGCATTGTTCATAAGCAAAGGACATCCCTTTGCTTATGACAATGACATAATTTAGCACATTATTTTTAACAGGTAAGAAAAGTATTAGTTAGGCTATTTAGTTCGTTACAAATGAGCCACGTCCAGTTTAAGTGTTAAAGTGCCGCTTTTGTTTGAGCTATTTCATTTTCGTTTCAAGTCGCTCATCAGCAAATTTCACAAAATAATCCAGTGACTTTGGATTAGCCAACGAGCCTTTGTTTACTACCTTGTCAACCGTTTTCCCCATCAGTATCTTCTTAATCGGAATTTCGAGCTTTTTCCCATTCAATGTTTTAGGAATATCTGAAACCTTGTACATAGCTGTCGGGACATGTCTAGGTGAACATTGTTCTTTAATTTGTTTCCTGATTGATTGTTTCATGTCATCTGTCAGTTCGTAGTCATCCTTCATTACAACAAATAATGGAACAAATGAATCACCGTTCTTATCCGGAATATCAACTATTAAACTATCAGCGACTTCCTTCACCTGATCGACAGCTCGATAGATTTCACTTGTACCAATCCGTACCCCTCCACGGTTGATCGTTGCATCAGAGCGTCCATAGATAACACATGTATGCCGGTTTGTAACCTTCAGATAGTCTCCATGTCGCCATGTTCCAGGGAATTCGTCAAAATAGCTATCGCGTAAACGGCTGCCATCGTGATCATTCCAAAAATATATTGGCATAGACGGAAATGGTTCGGTTAATATGAGCTCACCAACTTCATCTATTTGCGCTTCGGCCATATCATTAAAGCTTTCAATTTTTGCACCAAGTCCGCGGCATTGCAGTTCCCCGGCATAAACCGGCAAAATCGGTACACCAAGAATAAATGCTGTACATACATCGGTTCCACCGCTTGCTGAAGCAATCCACAAATCCTCTTTAACATTGTCATAACACCACTGGAATCCCTCTGGCGGTAGTGGTGATCCGGTTGAACTAATGTTTTGCAAATGGCTTAAATCAAAGTCTTTACCTGGGGTGATTTCATCTTTCATACATCCGGTGATAAAGCTTGCACTTGTACCGAAGACAGTCATTTTGGTTCGTTCAGCATATTTCCAAAGCATATTCTTATCCGGATAACCGGGACTACCGTCGTATAAAATGATTGTGCTGCCTGTTAAGAGGCCGCCGACAAGAAAATTCCACATCATCCAGCCTGTTGTTGTAAACCAAAAGAAACGACTATTCTCATCAAGATCAGCATGGAAGGTTAATGCCTTTAAGTGTTCGAGTAAAATACCACCTTGACTTTGTACAATTGGTTTTGGTTTACCGGTAGTACCAGAAGAAAATAATACCCAAAGCGGGTCATTGAATCCGACATGCTCATAGGCAAGTTCCGCTTGCACATTCGTACGCGCTGCCTCGTCCCACATCGTCGTATTTTTCAATCGAGTGCAATCCGGATTTTTCTGCAAATAAGGTATGACAATCGTTGCCTCCAGCGTTGGAAGCTCGGCTTGAATATTTTCAACAGTTGCCAAACGATCAAAGCTTTTTCCACCAAAACGATAGCCATCGACAGTCACCATTACTTTCGGTTCGATCTGCTTGAAACGATCAATTACACTTTGCGTACCAAATTCAGGTGAAGCACTCGACCAGATGGCGCCAAGGCTTGCAGTTGCCAGAAATGCAACAACAGATTCATAGATATTGGAAACATATGCAACGACGCGATCCCCTTTATGGACACCAAGGTTTTTCAATGTTTGCTGTAGTGCTGCCGTTTCTTTATAGAGCAGTTTCCACGTGATTTCAGAGGTTTTCCTTATCTCTGAGGAATGGATAATAGCTGGTTTTTGCTCGTCACGATTTCTGAAAATATGTTCGGTGTAATTAACTGTCGCTCCTGGAAACCATTTTGCACCAGGCATATCATGTGACGATAAGACCGCTTTGTATGGTTGATCCGCTTGGATATCAAAATACTCCCAGATCGATTCCCAGAATAATTCCAGCTCCTCTACAGACCACTTCCATAACGAATGGTAATCTGTGAAATTCACGTGTTTATGCTGTTCTAACCATGTCATGTATTGATAAATATTTGCTTCTAGTTTTCGGTTCTCATCGGGCTGCCAAAGTAATGTTCCCTCTTTAATTGTAGCCATCCAACTCCCCCTATGCTCCTGAATAATGACTACTACTATTATAAGAAACCGCTTTCCATGTGTAAAGAGGTTGCATTGTCGATCCTCATGCACATATCTCTTTTTCTATAGGGGAAAGCCGGTAGCAATTTTAATTAAGAGCAAATTTCTTTATGCTGGACGGTAGACAGTGATGATGGTTTTGAATGGCTTCCAGCTATTACTACTCAAACTGGTGGAAAAAACCAGTGCCTGATTTTATCTAAAAGGGATTTTGGTTCATCCTGCTTTCTTTCCGTCACACTATCGTCATCGTCATCGACAAAAATAGTTTCCTTATCTATGGCAAAATCGTAGGTTAAGACCGCCCCGATTTCGGAATCATAATCTTCGTTCGTTATACTTGTATAAGGTATATTGTAAATTTTAGCTAATTTCCTTTCCTCTTCAAAAAAACGGGACGGGATATGACCGTTTAGTAAAAGTTTGCTATCAGGGTGCTTTTGCATGGCATCCTCCAGGCCATTCAATCCTTTATCTGCCATCACCTGACCCTTTGAGAGTGCCACCACAATACGCTCCCGCAGTGTCCCTAAGTACTTTAATCGTTCAGCCTGTTTCGGTTTGCGGACACCATATATCCCTTCGTTAAGGTAATCCTCTACCTTTTTCATTTTTTATCATCCTAGTCCTATTGTCCTTTACTATATTGTACACAATTAGCGAATGTCCAGGCAAATAATCTTTCGTAATATAAAAAATTGCCGTTGCTTATAAATAAATCTGTGTTAATTTGTTACGCATTAACGGGTTATAATTTCCTGCTGAATGAAGTTTTACTTTATTTAGCATACTGAGCAAATTTGATAAACGTGTTTTCGTCTTCGATTAACCCGCAAACACCGCATTGAATCCTGAACGCCGGACCACTGTATGTAATATGAAAAACTTCTGGTTCCTCAGTTGCATAATCATTTATCACATCACCGGTTTGCGCATCTAATTTTACCGGTGTAGCAACCTGCTCAATTAAATTAAACCGCAAACGATTTGTCTTGCAGTTCGGGCACCGATAAGCATGTCCCATCAAAAACACCTCCACATAATTGTTGACAAAATTCGGGGAGTGACAGGCACCCCCCGGTTCCTTAGCTTCTTTTAACCCGTTTGTCTGCTGCTTTACTTCTTGTTTGGGCTTCTTTATCATCTTGGTCGGCTAATTCTTCAGCAAATTCTACATCAATTCCATCTGATTTGAGGTTCTTTGGTGTTTGTGCAAGGTAGTTTCTACCTCTTGATTTGTTGTGCTCATCTCGTCCCACATTATCCACCACCTTATAATCAATAGAACTTACAGGTATAGTATGTGCACGTTTATTTCAATTCATGTGGATATTTCGGGTTTACTAAAATTGACAGGCATCCCCAACAATTTTACAATTAGGATGGACTTTTCGGGGTTTTGGAGACGGTTTTACAGGATTAAAGTATAAGAAAAAACTTTGTCATTCGCTAATAGGCTGAGGTTAATGCCAAGTTTTACTGATACTGGAGAGGATTAGGGCATAATGAATAAACAGCAAGGTACGAAACAACAGCTATATGATTATATAAAAGTTATTCTTGGTGCAACACTTGTCGCACTAGCTTATAACATATTTTTATTACCGGCAAAGCTTGCTGCAGGCGGTATTTCCGGGGTAAGCACCATTTTATACGAATTGTATGATCTGAGTCCCGCATATACCCAGTTTTTAATCAATATTCCAATTTTTATTATTGGCTGGCTTGCACTCGGGAAAGATTTTAGCGGAAAAACACTTGTTGGAACATTTTGGGTTCCTTTTATCATTTATCTAAGTTCCGACTTTCCGTATACCATTACAAATCCATTGCTTGCCACGATCTATGGCGGAATTGTACTTGGTATTGGGCTTGGGATTGTTTATAAAGGCAACGGTTCAACAGGTGGGACTGCTGCAATCGCTCAAATTGTGAAGAAGTTTACCGGATTATCAAGCGGATATTCGCAGCTTATCGTTGATGGATTCGTTGTTATATCGTCCATTATTGTTTTTAATTTAGAGCTGACATTATTCGCGCTAATGTGTATTTATGTAACAAGTAAGGTAATTGACATGGTGCAATTGCAAACATCGTCAAACAAACTAATTTTAATTATTACGGAGAATGAAGAAAAGATCCAATCGATTATCCGCAACGAGATTGATCGGGGATTAACAAAAATTCGGTCAGTTGGCGGGTATTCAAATAACAGTAAAACGATGATTCTCTGTGTAGCCGAACAAACAGAGGCCGTTCATTTAAAACGTATTCTACAGCAGGAAGAGCCTACCGCTTTCGTCGTTTTTATCAATGCTTCAGAAATTCTCGGCCGCGGCTTTTCCCTGGACAAATACTATGGTCAAAAACTTTGATTGTGAGGTAACAACGGTTGCAGCCGTTGCTACCTTATTTTTTTAAACCGAACATTGACACATCAGTTTCAACCGGAGGGCGGGAACATCGACTCGGGGGTTCGGTATCAACCCAAGCTCGCAAACAACATCCTGATAGCACATACATCATTCAACAGTACTTTCATCTATCTCAATAACATATTCAAAATCACCACCATTATGTATATATTTTTTTATAAATTATAAACTAATAGAACGGATGATTATTCTTTATAGGAGGTCACGTAATGCCATTAAATATTACGCAAAAATTAATAAAGGATCACCTCGTTTCAGGGGAAATGATACCCGGAGCAGAGATAGGTCTTAAAATTGATCAAACATTAACACAGGATGCCACTGGGACGCTTGTAATGCTTGAACTGGAGGCGATGGAACTTGATCGGGCTAAAACGGAAGCGTCAGCCCAATATGTCGATCATAATCTTATTCAGGTAGACAGCAAGAACCCGGACGATCATCTATTTTTACAAAGTGCGACGAGACGTTTTGGCATCCATTTCAGCCGTCCGGGAAATGGTGTGAGTCATCCGGTTCACATGCAGCGATTGGCCAAGCCAGGGAAGACGCTGCTTGGTTCAGATAGTCACACATGTGCGAATGGGTGTATGGGAATGCTTGCAATGGGTGCAGGTGGGATTGATGTTGCATTAGCAATTGCCGGGGAGCCATTTTATGTGAAAATGCCAAAAGTGTGGGGTGTAAAGCTTACAGGAAAATTGCCTGATTGGGTAAGCGCAAAAGATGTGATTTTGGAAATGCTTCGTCGCCATGATGTGAAGGGAGGCGTCGGACGGGTAATTGAGTATTACGGACCCGGGGTGGAAACATTAAATGCTATGGACCGCCATGTTATTGCCAACATGGGAGCTGAACTTGGAGCCACAGGAACTGTTTTTCCGTCTGATAGAGAAATTAAACGATTTTTAAAAGACCAGGATCGGGAAAATGACTGGATGGAATTAGTGGCAGATAAGGGAGCAACGTATGATATTCATGAGGAGATTGACTTATCGGAAATTGAACCGCTGATTGCCAAACCATCAAGTCCCGGAAATGTTGTCCCTGTTTCCGAAATTGCAGGAACCCCGATATATCAATCCTATATAGGATCATCGGCAAATCCGGGGTTCCGTGACTTTGCAGTTGCGGCAGAAATGGTAAATGGCAGGCATATCGCGGATGGAATTTCCTTTGACATTAATCCGACATCAAGACAAATGCTGACCGATTTAGTGAAAGAAAGTCATATTGCCAGTCTGCTGCAATCCGGTGCTCGCTTGCATCAAGCTGGTTGTAATGGATGTATCGGAATGGGTCAGGCACCAGCTACAGGGCGAAATAGCTTACGTACAACGCCACGTAATTTTCCAGGTCGATCGGGAACCACTGAGGACAGTGTATTTCTTTGTAGTCCAGAAACGGCCGCAGCATCTGCATTAACAGGGAAAATTACGGATCCAAGGACACTTGATTTTGCTTATCCAAAAGTCAAAGATCCAAATAAACCAACTATAGATGTAAATCTATTGGATGAGCCATTGCCATTTGAGGAAGCAAAAAAGGTCGAATTACAAAAAGGGCCGAATATTGCATCTATACCGCAAATGGATGCCCTTCCTGATCATCTGGAATTACCTATTCTTTTAAAAATGGGCAATAATATATCAACTGATGAAATACTTGCCGGTGGTGCACGTGTTTTACCGTATCGGAGTAATCTTCCGGAAATCAGTAAATTTACGTTTGAGATTATTGATGACACATATTACAAACGTGGCAAGGAAACTGTTGAAAAAGGTGGTCATGCCATCGTGGGCGGTTTCAATTATGGGCAGGGATCAAGCAGGGAACATGCCGCATTAGCACCAAGGTATATTGGCCTACGTGTCGCTTTAGTCAAAGACTTTGCCCGCATTCATTGGCAAAACCTTGTTAACTTTGGTGTACTGCCGCTGACTTTCGCAAATGAGGAAGATTATGACACCCTAAATCAGGGAGATGTTCTGGAAATTTCCGGACTAAAAAATAAAATAAAACAGGGTAATGAGTTTACCATTAATGTAAAAGGAAAAAACCAGCAAATAGGTGTAAAACATGCTTTATCGGAACGTCAGGTTGAAATCATGCTGAAAGGCGGGATCATTAATTGGGTAAAAGACCGCCAGCAATTAGCATAGAAGGGAGGGAACTCAAAAATGATTGATCGAGAAAAGACATGCAGAGCTTGTGAAGGTACAGGTATGCTTGCAGATGATGAAGGATGGCAATACAACTGCAGTGTTTGTAATGGTAGCGGAGTACTTCCTCAGGAGGGTGAATCCAGAGAGGCAAGGGTCATGTCAGTAGACGAGAATAACCGGCTTCTGGATTAATACGCACGGATAAGTGGGTATAGCTATTTCCTGCGTTTTTAAGCACAATAAAAGAAGTAATCAACAGAGATACTATCGATTACTTCTTTTTAAGTTTATTCTTCATTTACATTTTGAGGATCTTCTGTTTCGGTTGCATCTTTTCCATACATATAGTCCGAAGCATCCACCGGTTTCCAATCATCGGTTGGCGTATAGAAACGTAATAAATCACCAAAAAGGAGTTTATCGGAAAGTTCCAGCTCGTGGCGCACCGTTTCTTTCAGTTCCTTCATTTGTTCCGTTTCTTCTATTTCTTCACCAGTACTATTGTCATAATAGGTTCCACCTAAACTTGTATATTTTGGTGTAACAAAGTCTCCATTACGGAATATTACAAAGTCTTTGTGGTCTTTAGAGAACATGTCTGTTCCAAATTGGATATAATTCTGCGCGTCAATTCCCATCAGGTGAAGTAATGTCGGCATTACATCAATTTCTCCGGAATATTCATGGTTAATACCCTGTCCTTCAACTCCAGGTATTTTAATCATAAATGGTACACGCTGAAGTTGAGCATTTTTGAATGGAGTAATCTCCTCACCCAAAAGCTGTTCCATTGCATTATTATGATTTTCCGAAATACCATAATGGTCACCGTAAATCATAATAACGGAGTCATCATATAATCCGGCCTCTTTTAAGTCATTAAAGAATTGCTCTAATGATTCGTCCAAATATCGAGCTGTCTGGAAATAGCGATCGACAGAAGGATCACCCGTTTCAGCAGGCTCAATGGTTGCATCTTCTTCATCAATTAAATACGGATGATGATTCGTCAGTGTAATTAAATGCGAATAAAAAGGTTGTTCCATTGACTCAAGCAGTGGAATGGACTCTTTAAAGAAAGGTTTGTCCTTCAAACCGTAATTAATTACTTGGTCTTCACTCATGTCGTAGTAACTAGAATCGAAAAATTTGTCAATACCAAATTGCTTATAAATTTCATCACGATTCCAGAATGATCTTTTATCACCGTGTAAAACTGCTGACGTGTAACCTTGCTGCTGATCCAGAATTGCCGGCAATGCCTGATACGTGTTCTTGCCTTTTGTTACAAACGCTGCACCCTGTGGCAACCCGTATATCGAGTTATCAAGGATTAATTCAGCATCTGCCGTTTTTCCTTGTTCTGTTTGGTGAAAGAAATTATCGAAATACGTAAAATTTTTACTTTGGTCGTGAACCAGCGAGTTTAAGAACGGTGTTACTTCTTCCCCGTGTAATTTATAGTCGATTAAAAATGACTGGAAAGATTCCAAATGGATCTTAATAATATTTTTTTCTTTGGCAACACCGAATAATTTGGAATTTGGTTCCGCATATTTATTTTTCGTATAATTTTCTACCTCTGTAACGTCACTGCTATCTGCCAATACACGTTGGGATGATGAATGGATGCTCTGTAACGCATCGTACAGCGCAAAATTATACGATCCCAAATATTTCACAATGTAGTTACGATCAAATGTCCTTTTCAGCAATTGCGGACGATCAATCTCAGCCAATCCCAGGTTTACCGTAAAGGCAATAACACCTACAGCCATGATGATTAATGGCTTTCTGACCTGTAAACGGCTAACAGACCAGTTGGCTTTACTCCACATAAATAAAACAATCAGGATAACAATATCTGCAAAATAAAAGACATCATACCACTCTGCTAAACTAGCAATACTTCCGCCAAGGCTGCCAAAATTACTAGTTTGTGTCAGTGTTGGCAATGTTATATAATCATTGTTGAAACGATAGTATACAACATTGGCGTACACAAGAAAGCTCATCAGAAAATCAATAATGATAATCCATGATCCTGCTTTTCTTCCTTTAGCAAATAAGGCAATACCCAGAAAAACCAATATTGCGCTTAACGGGTTAATAAATAATAGAAATTGTTGTAGACCATTATCGATATCCAAATTAAATTCAAATACATATATCATATACGTTTTTATCCAGAGTAAAACAACTGCAACAAAAAAGAACCCCATTTTGGATGAAGGTATATTCTTCATTGTTTTTCACCTCAACTATTTTGGTTTTTATAATAGTAACCTCAATCATCGTATTCTAAACCAAAATATAAATAAATGCAAGGGCTATACAATTTAAGTTTACCTTTTTTCGCCGCATAAAACGGAATTATTTCACCTTAAGAGTCCTTTAGAAGGTTTTTTTTCGTTTTTATTGAAGGAAGCAAATTT
>BMJD01000012.1 GCA_014642895.1 Lentibacillus populi | reverse complement strand
TGGACGGTGCCACCTTTGATTGGACTTTGACTTTTTGGCAAAAATTACGGGAATAGTACTTACTGAACATTTTGACTATATTTATGCAATGCTAGTGACGGAACAGAAGTTGATAATTTCTGGAAACTTAATCCAAGCCTTAGGTGGACTTGTTTCACTAGCAGATGAATTAAATGATCCTACAGCTTCAGGTCAAATATATAACATAATAGGTAATCTGTTACAATCTATAGGTAATTCATTGCAGGCTATAGCAGGAATGTATGAATTAGAAAATAAACATGTTGACCATAAAGGCTATAAAATAGATGAAAATATTGAAACATTAGAAATTAGTGGTAGTTGGATACAAGCAACTGGCTCTGTAATGACATTGATTGGTCAAATAAAAGAAGAAGATAATGAAATTGACGTATCAGAAAAGGAAACATTGCATTAGCTTTGTTTCCCTTTTCTGCTATTTGGGTAGTAGGAAAACCCAGGATATTTCACAACAGGCCATTTCTCCTTGTGTAGAAAATCTAGCAATTCTGATCCAACATTCAAGTTGCTTTGAACTAGCTCTTTAGGAGTCAGTGCCATCCATTGGTTTAGAGATACGTCTACAAAGCGATTGCTTTTGAACATTTCTAAAAACCATAACGTTTCGGTACCGGTGTTCTGAATATAGTGACCAGTAGCAAAGGGTACATATCCGACATCACCTGCTCTATAGTCAAATGTACGTGCTGTACCGTTTCCAGTAAATACCGTCATGCGCCCTTGTCCGGTAAGGTAATACTGCCACTCGTCGTTATTAGGATGCCAATGAAGTTCTCTCATTCCACCAGGCTCAATCTCAACGAGTGCTGCTGCGATTGTTTTTGAAATAGGGAAGTTAGAAGAGTCCACAATTCGTACGCTTCCACCAGGTGTTTTGATTGGTATTTGTTTCAACAGTTCGTGCTTGAATGTTAAAGGAACTTCTCCATAAGGTGACTGGACTTCTTGACTTTCCAGAGAACCGGGTACCTTTCCCTGGTAGATATAAACCTGATCTGACGGAATGGAATTAAAGGCACTCTCTGGTACACCGAAATTGGCGGACAGGACATCTTTTGGCGTATGTGCAAACCAATCAGAGATGGATAAGGTGTTAAGATCGGAAAAGTTTCCGTCATCGAAAACAAGTAGAAATTCGCAATGTTCCAACCCTTGAATCGAATGTGGTATTCCAGGGGGGAAGTACCAAAGATCGCCTGGGCCGACGTCGACAATGAAATTTCGTCCTTCTTGGTCAACCGAGGTTATGCGTGCCCGTCCTAGTAGCATATAAGCCCATTCTGCTTCTTGATGCCAATGGAGTTCACGTACTCCGCCGGCCGTTAAGCTCATATTTACTCCCGAGAGAGTGGTCGCTATCGGAAGTTCTCTGGCGGTGACCTCCCGGGACCATCCCCCGTTATTTAATGTCATATAGGTGTCCGAGAATGAGAATTTCAAGTTAGGAAGCAAGCCTGCATCTGTAATAGGTGGGACGAGCATATTCGGATTTTGAAGATCGCGCATTATATTACGCGGGCCGGAGTCAATCGCTCCAGCTCCATCACTTCGGATAGGTTGCGGCACCTTTCCCTCCACTTGATTAATAGTGCGATTCTCCATAAAAAACCACCTCTTTTATGAGATTATACAGGAATAGAAAAATCCTTGTTCGTGGTGTATGACTTGGGCTATGTTACTGTGCCTATCGATATAAGAACCTACTTCTTACATCTTTATGGCTAACTGTTGATATATGCTAAAACAATTCACTTGAACATTTAAAACAAACATTTGTATTATTCAATTTTAATGGTGATTATGCTCATCCATTTGATTTTCAACAGGATGATCATTATTCTGCTTTCTAACAGAGTTACCATCATAAAAAGTAGTGATCAATACACTAACTGTTAAAATAACCATTATGAAGATTGACATGTATTTATTAATAAAAGTGGGAGCTTTATCACTACTTTCCCTTAAAATATTACTAATTAGAAGAAAGATCAAAGACACAACTATGATATATAAGACATCCATAAATGCTAACATTATTTTAAAGTTCCCTGAAGGTAACATTTCTCCCAGCATTGCCCCCATCATGCTACCCATTAGTGCAGCTGCCATTCCTTCAATTGTTACAAGCAAGCCCAACCGTTTACCTAAAAAAAACCCTACAATCACACTTAAAATCATTGCAAGAATCGTTGAAGAAGTTAAATCATTTTTATAAACAATTCCTGCGATTAATCCAATAACCAGACTTGACACCATTCCTAATGACATTACAATTGTCATGCCTGTCATGCCAGTTAATTTATCTGAATTGGAAGGTATTTTGCAAATTAAACAAGTAGTATAACCTAATACTATTAATATACTTAAAATTAATAACATCCACTACCCCCCTTATTTACAGAGCACAGTCATTTATCGAATAACCATAAACGGTCGCATCATTTCCCAATCCTCATGCTCCAATATATGACAGTGCCATACATACAACCCTGTAAAAGGACCAAATTTCATGATAATTCGGGTTACCTGTTTTGGGTTAGCTCTTACTGTATCCTTTCCTCCTCGTTCTTGGGGTTCGGGAGGCGTCGCCGGGCCAGTATAATGGATAACTCCCTCCTTATTGTACTTTTCTACATCAAAATCTCTCCGATCTAATATTTGAAAATCAATTAAGTGAATGTGGATAGGATGTGAATCGTCCGTTAAGTTAATAAGATACCATATTTCGGTTGATCCCAATTTAGGATTTTCTGTTATGGGGGCATCCCACTGTTTATTATCCAATAGCATGAATTCACGACCGTATTTATCCATATTGTCATTTAAAGTTAGGTATCTTACCCTTGAAGCCGACTGTTCATTTAGTTGGGGTAAGGACATCATATTAGCCGGGATAACACTCGTATCCACACTAGACAAGGGAAGAGTTACACTAAACTGCATCACTGTACCTGTATTTTCATCTACTGGATCTCCAGTTGGAAAGGGAGCAGGCGCATCGTTTGTCATAATAATGGATTTACCCTCAAGATTGGTAAAATCAATGATTACTTCTGCTCGTTCTGCAGGTGATAACATAATCTCTGTTACTCCTATCGGGTACTCCATGAATCCTCCATCCGTCGCAATTTGATACATAAGTTGACCTGAATCAAGCTTCATCCTAAAGAAACGCGTGTTGGATGCGTTTAGCAGCCTAAATCGATATTTGCGTGGCTCCACTTTTAAATAGGGGTATACTTTGCCATTCACCAAAATGGTATCCCCGATAAATTCAGGAATGATCGACGTTTCTAATTCCGGGATTGGTTGTTCTGGCTGCTTCGGGTAATAGAGAGAACCATCCTTATTAAAAGTCCTGTCTTGTAGCATAAGAGGGATATCATATGTCCCACTTGGTAAATTCAGGTAACGTTCCCGTTGATCTCTGATCAGATAGAATCCTGCCAATCCAGCATAAATATTAAGCCTAGTGATACCAAGCGTATGGTCATGATACCAGAGGGTGCAAGCATGATTGCAATTATCATATCGATATACTTGCTTTCTAAAATATCGACCGACTTGTTTGAATCCCTTTGTAAACCAAGCCTCTGGGTAGCCATCGCTTTCCCATTCAACACAAGCACCGTGTACATGTACCACCGTTCGCACTTCCGGTACGTCCATATGGGCACCATGTACCGTATAGTCTACAGGCAACAGATGCTTATCTGGTAGATTGTTGATCCATTTAATAAACACGATTTCTCCGCTTTCCACTTCAATGGTAGGCCCCGGATAGCTTCCTTCGTACCCCCAAACCGTTGTATCATTTAACTCACTATGGAGTGATTGCTTGAATTCAGTCATATTTACTTCATAATAAGTATAAAACTGATCTTTCCATCGAGGTTTTAAAACAGGTGGGATGGGAAGTTCATCTACAAATTTAGTGAGGTTGATTTTGGGGGGATTTGTTTCATTACAGCCGCATTGGTTGTTAGGTGTGCATTTACATTGATCCCCACATTTACAATTTGGATTATTACAGTGTGGGTTGGTACAGGGTTTGGAACCGTTATGCATATTATGTGAATTTGCTTCCGTACTGTCACATTGGTTTTCAGAAGTGCATTTACATTGATCTCCACATTTACAATTTGGATTAAAACAGTGTGGGTTAGTACAGGGTTTGGAAAAGTTGTGCGAATTATGTGAAACGCCATCATTAATATTCATTCAGATTCCTCCGTTTTCTAAATTGTCGAATGAAAACTAAGCACTCTAGATCACATTGATTAATAAAAAGGCGAACAAAAAGCTCGATTTGTATCACCCACTTACCTAGGAATTAAAGGAGCAGATATTACGCCGTTAAGAATGCAATATTAATATATAAACCTTCGAATCCACCTAACTACCCCTTTTCTCTATAAAAGATATGCATAGCCTTATGTATAATTTCCTTTTTCAATTAACCTTACCGTTGGGACACCACAGATTATGCAAGATAAAAATTTGGTTCTTACTCTAGAATCCAATAAAGCTGCCCTAAAAACAGATCGAATCCTCCATTAAATATTTTCGTTTGTTGGCACAAAAACCTTTGTATTTATTGTTTTCTTCCATCAATTTTTCGTTTGGTCAATAGCTGAAATCACTTGTATCCAGCTCCCATACACATTAAATGGTGTATTTCTAATTGCAAAAATGACTGTTCCAATTGCTTGTGTCCATTAACCTATAAATTCTTTAAGTTGATAATCCGTTTGAAGACCGCCCATCCATTCATAATCCATTAATATTGTATTCCTGGGTATTTAAAATATGATATAAGAAATAAAACAACTATTCAGTCGTAAAGCATTGTATTTGTTTTATGCCCACAGCCAATTGGTTAAAATACACCTAAATCACCAAACTATGCTCTGGCTTTAGAATCAATAAAAATAAAAAAGAACTCTTTAAGAGTCCTTTAGAGTATGTCATTTTAATCAAGCATTTCATTAATTTTCCATAATTATACAATTTGATGTGCACTCCTGGGATAATACCCTTTACCGATCAGATAGGTTATAGCTGCTTTCCATCATCGTATAGGGATGGATATTTTTTTGCTTGTTTAAACATATTGATCCATGGTTGAAAGCATTATAAACAGAATAACTCTGTTTAAATGAATCTCAAAAAGACATATTTTCTATTTGTTTTTGTAAAAATATTATTTGTTGGTGCAATTGCTCAATTATTTCTTTCAGTTGTTTAAGTTGTTGTTCCTGTGTTTTTTTCATCTTATGTTCTTGAAAATGTACATCTTTTTCTTCTTTTAGAGCAATTGTTTGCCCTAGAAGAGAAAGTGCTTCTCCCATCATAACTAAACTTTGTCCAACGAATTGCTGCGTATCTACATAGTTACTGCCATTTCCGTCAGTACCAACCTTCACACTATAAACCTCCTTCTTTTCTTGAACTATTTTTAAGTTATGCATGTTGGGCTTGGGCGATACCAAACAAGAGAACACTATCAGAAAAAATGGAATCCCACTTTCGATTCAAGGGTTAAATCCTTTATTACCTCTTTTATTTCGCTACCCCTTATAGATATAAACCTGATCTGACGAAATGGAATTAAAGGCACTCTCTGGTACGCCAAAAAAGACATCTTTTTTCTCCTTATCTAATATCATGATTAAAGCTATAGTTTTTTATCTTGCTCTAGTATTTCGTTTTTATATCGCTAGCTTCTAATCTCTTAACTTAATTTTAAAAAATATCGTAAATAGAGTCGAAAAATGATAATGGAAAGCATATAAGCAATAATTCCTAACACGATATTCATAGTTATCATTTGTCGTCCACTTCTAACATTACAAATTATCCTCTATTTTATCACAATTGAGATCCTTATTTATACTAACTTTTTGTAGAGAACAATTCAATCAAAACGGGTTTGAATCCCGTCAGTTCCACTCTTGACTAAACATCAAAGTTAATAATTTAATTAACTCCTTTCTCGACTACATCTCAACACTCTTACTTATAATAATAACTTCACCCATAACTCCGTACAAATCCGATTGCACTATTCACAGTCATACCTGCATCTGTAAATTTTATTCAGAAAACAGAAAAATACCAATTGATATTACATTGAATTTTGGATGTATAATTATTAAAAAAATACCCCTACCAAATTATTTTTGGCAGGGATTTTGGCAGGGAACTATATTATTTTATACCAATTTGTCAATTTAAGATTAAGATAAACACTGTTAAATAGGCGTTCTCTCTCCAAATTAAGTTAGCTCTTTACTCCCACTCAATCGTCGCCGGCGGCTTACTCGTCACATCATACACAACCCGATTAATATGCTCTACCTCGTTAACAATCCGTGTAGAAATTTTTTCCAGAACATCCCAAGGAATACGTGCCCAATCCGATGTCATTCCATCAATTGATGTCACGGCACGGATCCCAATTGTGTAGTCGTATGTCCGTGCGTCTCCCATAACCCCGACACTGCGGATATCAGGAAGCACGGTAAAGTATTGCCAGATATCGCGTTCTAAACCAGCGTTCGCAATTTCCTCCCGTAATATAGCATCCGATTCCCGAACAATGGCAAGCTTTTCTTCGTCCACTGCACCTAAAACACGGATGGCTAAGCCTGGTCCAGGAAAAGGCTGACGCCATACGATATGTTCTGGAACACCGAGTTGGATACCCAGCTCCCGAACTTCATCTTTAAACAACGTGTTCAACGGCTCAATTAATTCAAATTGCATGTTTTCCGGAAGACCGCCGACATTGTGATGCGATTTGATTGTTTGGGCCGTCTCAGTTCCGCTTTCAATTACATCCGTATACAATGTGCCCTGCGCAAGAAAATCAATGTCTTTTAATTTTGCGGCTTCATCATCAAACACGTAAATAAATTCGTTGCCGATAATTTTCCGTTTTTGTTCCGGGTCGCTCACACCGGCAAGCTTGGATAAAAAGCGGTCTTGAGCATCGATTTTGATAATATTCATATGAAAGCCATCGGCAAATGTTTTCATTACATCGGTTGCTTCATTTTTCCGTAGTAATCCATGATCAACAAAAATACATGTCAGCTGATCACCAATTGCTTTGTGTATAAGGGCAGCAACGACTGATGAGTCAACACCACCGCTTAGAGCGCATAACACTTTACGATTTCCAACCTTTTCTTGGATCTTTGCCACTTCCATGTCAATAAAGTTTTCAATTGTCCAGTCACCAGTACATTGGCATACGGCAAAGACGAATTGCTTCAATAGATGATTCCCATATTCCGAATGGCGAACCTCCGGATGGAACTGAACGCCGTACAATCTTCGCTTTGGATCGCTCATCGCGGCAATTGGCGTAGAATAACTTGTGGCGTCAATTTGGAATGTAGCTGGGGCCTCGATCACTTTATCACCATGACTCATCCACACGGTTTGCTGATTTGGAGTTTCCTGAAATAGAAGGGGATCATGGCTCAGTTCAATAAGTGCCTTGCCATATTCACGGTTTTTTGCCTTTTCAACCTTTCCACCAAAATGTAGTGTCATTAGTTGCATTCCATAGCAAATACCCAAAATGGGGATATCCAAGTCAAAAATTTTCTCGTCACAGCGAAAGCTATTTTCATCGTATACACTATGAGGGCCTCCAGATAAAATGATACCTGAAGGATTCATCTGTTTAATTTCGTCTGCTGATAGCTTATGGGAATGAAGCTCACTATAAACACCAAATTCTCGAATACGTCTGGTGATTAGCTGGTTGTACTGGCTGCCAAAATCTAATACTAAAATTGTTTCTTTATCCATGCTACCACTCCTACTGTTTTATGTTTGGGGTGCTGCCTCCCGAGTTGCGGTGATTTCCCGTCTTATGTGGTTCTCCCGTTAAGCAGTCATTTTTTTGCGAGGCAAACTTAATCGTCCCAAAAATTAGTAACAAAACAGGTGCCGATTAAAAATGCGCCTGGTTCGATCGAAATTCCGACGCCGTGATTGATTCCACTGCCTATCGATCGAAATTATGAGCTGCTCGATCGTTTTTCCTTCCTACTCTATCGAAATCCGTGCAACTCGATCTATTTACCTAAAAGCATCCTGCCCAATCAATATCACGCCCTACTCAACTAATAGGGCTTCCAAAATCCAATCATAAACTCACTTAAAAGCAAAGAACCGAATTCCCACCCTTTATGCAGCAACATAGCTACAAAAAGGCAGAAATCCAGGCTCGATATAACCATAGATATTCCGCCTTCATAGTCAAGGCATTTATGGTGCCCTGGTAGAAACTTTCGAACCATATTTTCGAGGATATACGAACGCGTTATATTCATTTTATTCTTTATTCAAGAAAGTTTTCTGGTTAGTAAGCGAATCCTGCCTGATAGACTGCATCGTTTCCGTAAACAAGGTGGATTCGCTGTTATATATTCTACTAACATAAACAATCATGGTCAAGCACTGATTCGTTTAATTAAATTTTTCCATAATTCATTTAGCTTCTTCGTTTCGGTTTGACTTTGCTCCATCTTATTATTATACAGCATCCGTTCATAATGATCAGTAAGCATCCCCATTTCATGTGTTCCATAACGGTTATCGATCCGCTTCGCGTATTCCCGGAGGGTTTGCCCGGGCTCCATTGCCAGCCCGCTGTGTTTTAACAGTTTTAATAAATGGTGATATGCTTCCTGAAATGTTTTGGCACCAGTTTTACGGTTAAATTTTATCGACAGTATAATGGTTTTAAAACGAAACCGTAATCGGTAACCTGCAATAGCCAGCAGTAACAATAGAACGCCACCTATTCCAACATAGCCCCAACTTACCCGGAAGCCGGAATTATCGGCGGTGGCACTTGTTGTTGCTGTCTCATTTTCCGCTTCTTTTTCTTGCTGCATTTCCTGCTCCGGCTTTTCTTTATCCTGTTCAGACGGGGCTTCGACTGCTTCGTCTTGTGCGTTTTCATCCAGATTTTCTACATCGACATGAAAATCGGTTAAATTGGAAAAACCTTGCGTTGGCTCAAACGGCACCCAGCCAGATCCCGGAAAATAGACCTCCACCCATGAATGGGCATTTGCACTTGTTACCTCGTACACATCATACGTATTATCAGTATCACCGATATTGTCGGCAATTTTTTCGCCACTTGTGAACCCCTTCGCCCATCTCGCCGGGATACCGAGTGTTCTAAGCATCACGACCATTGACGACGAATAGTTATCGCAATACCCCTTTTGAGAATCAAACAAAAATTGATCAACATAATCCTGACCCCTTTTTGGAACCGGGATGTCATTTGTCTGGTACGTAAAGCCATTCCGTCCAAAATAGCTTTCCACCGCACGGGCTTTATCGTAGCGATTGTCCGCCGCAGCCGTAATTTCTTTTGCCAACTCACCAACTCTTGCCGGCAATGATGCTGGTAATTGCGTATATTTCTCTTTTATATCACTTGGATCTTCTGCAGTTGTCTCACGTAATTGGTCAATCGCAAATGACGGGTAATCATACGTAATCGTGTAGGTTGCCAGACTGACATCCTTCCCGTTTGCCTGCGTTCGTATTTCACCTGTATTTTCATCAAGTAAAAATTCTGTATCTGATTCTGCTTCTACCTGACGAATACCATACGGATAAAGCAATTTTTCGATGTTCGTATTTCCCTGAAACTCGACAATGGTTTCATGACGTTCTGTTTCAACACCAGGATCGAATGTTTCCAGCGCAATCCGGCCATCCTGCTGTTCCTGATAGCTTGGGTCTTTCGATGGTTCCCATCCTTTTCCAGTATAAACATCCTTTGTTTCAATCCGCCAATAATGCTCTTCTTTCGCTGCTGCCTGGAAAACTGGTGTATAATCCTGAACAAATGAGCCACCAAGCCGGGAATCATCCTCCCCGTAACCAACCTTATGAATACCCGACCCTGCACCGGAATGACCCGCTCCTTCTGCGGCACTTTTTAAAAATGGAACTGGATCCGGCCATTTCGGAGCAAACTTTGGTGCTGCATAGCCGACTAACGTCGAAAATAGCACAACTGCAATTAGCGGTACTAACCACACCGATGTCTTTTTAAGCCATGCAAAACGAATGGATTCATGGTCAATTACCTTAAAAAAATTAGCAAGCCCAAAAGCAATAAAGGAGATAATGAAGGTTCGAACAATCGATCCATCTGCTTCATAGACCGTAAACGTATCCAATATCGTTACGTAAATAACCGTTAATAGCACGAACAGAAAAATCCGCTTCATCACGACAAACCAATAATACATCAGATAGCTCATAAGCCAAATCAGTAAAAGAAATAAAAAGCTGCGAAATAGGGCTGTCATGTCATACCAATTTTGCTGCACCAGCGCTTGTATATTAAAAGCAAATTCTATATAAAAGCTTTGCAGCCATAGTTTACTTAAGAACGTGTAAGGCAGAAAAAGTGTATGAATAATGAATAGCATCGTCAGTCCTTTTAACAGGAATGATAGCCACCATTTCATTTGAAACATGGAAATAATAAAGCAAAACGCCGCATAGACAATAAAAATAGCCAAATTACTCGTATCGGTAATTTGCTGGACAGGATATATCCATTCCAAAAATAGGAAAAAACCTAAAAAATACAGAACCGAGGTATAGAGAAATGGTATTTTATTTGTTGCGGAAGCACTCATACTATACTCACCTCGATCGTGTGCTGTATTAATTGCTGTTCCGATAGTACGTTCACCACGGCTCCACTAAGCCGGAGCTGCTTAACGATATGATGTTCATGTTCGGTAATCGACTGGGCTGCCTGGACAAAATGAACAACTACCCGTTTTGACCGTTGACTTATTTGTTTAATCGTACTCTCCAGCATATCATCCAAATGGGTCGTTACAATCATGACAATGCTGCCACTTGCCATTCCCAAGGATTCTTCCCTTAATTTAACTCCAAAGGATGCAAATCCATCAGGCTGATCCTTTGTTAGATGTTGCATCAGCAGGTCCTTTTCTCCTTGGTCACGTTGCATTGAAAAGTAGGCAGTTCTCTTGCCAATGGAGATAAAACCCGTTTTTGATTGTTGCTTTTTTAGTTCTTCCATCATCGACAGACTGATTTCAACTGCTGCTTCATATGCTAATAAATTTATTCCTTTGTAATAGCAGCTATCCAATACGACTACAGTATCCGTGCTTTTTTCCTGTTCAAATTCTTTCGTCATCATGGTATTCTTTTTTGCTGTTTGCTTCCAGTCGATCCAGGAAAATTTATCACCGGGGAGATACTCACGAATGCCCGTTGCAACGTTGGTATTTTTTAAATTTAATCTATTCGACGACACTGAGCCCTGTTCAAAGCTGCTGATTCGTTCTGTCATCTTGATTAAACGTTGATTCGGATAAGCAACAAGCTGATCTGCAACTTGAAAAATATGCTCCTTTTTCACAAAGCCAACTATGTCACCTGTTTTAATCCGGATTGCTTGAAAATGGTGCTCCCCCCTGGGTACCTGTTCTATTTGATAGGCTAACTCCAGCGTTCGCTTAAACCCTGGAAATACAACCTGCTTCATGGTACGGTTAGCTTTTAACTTTTCCGGGTGATCTAAATAATGATATTTTTCCGTACGATTGTCCAGCTTGTTCAACGACTCCGGCAGAATTTCTTCAAAGACACAATAATAAAGCGGGTATGGGATAGAGCGTTTAATCCGTATCCTTACTGTTATGGTATCGCCAGAGTGGGCAAAGTACCTTGAAAGTGTTCTGGTTACCTGCCATTTATTTATCGGGTATAAAAGCAGTCCGACAGATAACAGGAAAATGGGCAGATAACCGAAAAATAAGAACCAGCTGACAAACCCACCTTGAAACATAGCGAATGAAAACAGCGAAAGGAAAAGCGCAATAATAAAGAAGAGTTTACCGATAAATCGTATCGGCCGGTTCATTACCGAAATTCCTTTCGAATCGGCACATGCGCATTACTTACGATTGTCTGGATGACCTGCTCGCTCGTCAGTCCATCATATTTTGCCTCAGACGTTAAGATAACCCGATGGGACAGAACAAACGGGGCTAAATACTTTACATCATCAGGGACCACATAGTCACGCGAATAAATATATGCATAGGCTTTTGCTGCCTTCATCAGGGCAATGGATGCCCTCGGACTGCTTCCGAGAAAAATTGCCGGATGGGTTCTTGTTGCAGCAGCCAGATTGACAATATACCGCTTGACATGATGATCCATGTAAACATTGTTTACCTCTTCCTGCACCCCGATTAGCTGCTCCTTTGTCATAACAGCGGTTATATTTTCGATCGGGTGATGTGTTGAAGTACGTTCCAACATTTCCACTTCTTCATCCGGGGCAGGATAACCCATTTTCAATTTCAATAAAAAGCGGTCCAGTTGTGCTTCCGGCAGTGGGTATGTCCCTTCATATTCGATTGGATTTTGTGTAGCCATCACAAAGAAAGGAGCATTTAGCGGGATTGTATTCCCATCAACGGTAACGCTTTTTTCCTCCATCCCTTCCAAAAGGGCAGACTGTGTTTTTGGCGAAGTCCGATTAATTTCATCAGCTAGGACAATATTTCCAAGTATTGGTCCAGCGCGAAATTCGAATTCCATCTCTTTTGGATTATAAATCGATACCCCTGTCACATCTGATGGCAACAGATCCGGGGTAAATTGAATTCTTCTAAAATCGCAATCAAGTGATTTGGCAAGTGTTCGTACAAGCATCGTTTTTCCGACACCGGGAACATCTTCAAGCAACACGTGCCCGCCTGCAAGTAATGCGACCAGGCTTAATGTCGCCTCCCTCTCCTTCCCGATCATGACTCTATTAATATTGGATAATACCTTTTCTATTTTTTCATTATATAAAATGGTTTCTTGCATGTGGCTGCTCCTTCCTGACACCAGCGTTTTCCTTACCTTAATCATACTAAAAATACATCTTGAAGTAAAAGCACAATTATAGGCAGTTTTTGATTATTTCAATTATTTTAATTCCAGTATTAGCTGTTCTAAAAGATTTTAAACGTGTTTGGAAAAGGAATTCCACTCGCTTGTCGCAAATTCATACTGTTTTCACACGAAAACCGGCATCCCGTATTTACCGAATTGGCAAAATAGTTGGAATGCCGGGTTTAGCCGCTACGCATGCGGATCTTCATCCACCCCCTTCTCTTTCTTCTTCCACGGTGGATCACCAAAACGGTGCAACTTCCGATTAAGCTTATAAACAATTAATGGCACCAGAAATGCTAATATGGTATAAAAAATCACAATTGGTTCAGGCAAAAGCCCTAAAAAGTGCTTCCACATCACGTTCACACCCATCTTATTCATTCTTTGATTTATTAACGTTACCGGTTGTTCTGATTCTGGTGGTTGTATTTACATGGAATGTACTTTGGGAAAAGTAATTTGCACCACGATCCCAATTGTCATGTATCTGCTGCCATTGATCGTAATGGCGTTCCTTTAACATATTGCCAATGCCAAAGATATCCGTCTTCAATTCTTGCTGGGCTTTTTTAATCGTTTGTTCCGCTTTCGTTTCAATTTCTCTGGACACGTGCTTTTCGATCTCTTTAAATGTGCTTCGCTGAAAAAGGTTTTCCGTTCCGAATGTCTCCGAAATAACCCCTGATACGTTAATGTCAACGTAAACATCGAGGTGCCTTATGTCGTTTGTATCAAGTTTGATTTTGCTTTTGGCTTCCTCCATTTCATACGTTATATTCTTTTGATTAAGAGAAATATTGATGATCCCTTGCTTTGCTTTTCCTATGATTAAATTCAAGGCTTTTGTTTCAGCATCGTTAAGGGTACCGATCATTTGGTTATTGTACCCCTGAAAAACTGCAGATCCTTCTGATTCAACACTTTTTTCCCTGGCAATTATCCGCGGTAAAACATAGCTCATTTTTCCCATTAGAAACTCATGGACTTCACCAATCTTGACTGGCTCCATTCCCGAGGCATTCTCAAAACTGTTTTCCATTACCGAATCAAGATAAATAGCAGGTATTTTTTCACTTTCCGGTTTCGTATTCAGTACATCCTCAGCCTTGCCGTCCGCAACGGCAACCTTAATACTGCGGCGCATTTCCGGATTACGCAAGAAAATATCCATCATTTCACCAAATAAATACGGAAGCTTGGCAACCTCGTTGGAAATCACTATAATCTTTTCGTGTCTGTAAAAGGGAAGCTTGCTTGATTGCTCTGTCATTTTCCGGGAAATTTCAAACATGCTTTCTCCCGATGCGGATAAATTATCGAAGGCTTTCTGATCACCTCCGCCCTGCATTGGTGCCCCAAGCCCTGCTGGTACAACAAATTGATGGGTCAACGTTAGAACACGCCCCTGTTTCTTCTGCTCATCCGCCATATCAATCCCCGATCCGATAATGAATCCACGCTCTTCGATATCTACCTGATCCCAGCATCCGGTTAACAGCAAAACAAACGAGCTGGAAACAAGTAACAACAGCCTGCGTCTCATCAACTTATTTCACCTTCCTTACCTTGGCAATTACACTCAGTAAAATGGTCACGATGGATGTGTAGGATATTGCAAAGTAACTTAAATATCCCCCCAATGCTGAAACATCGAGTAAATCTTCCGGATACATAGCGATCAGGTAAACAACCGGGGATAAAACACAAACGATTTTCATTTTTGACTTGTTTTTAAAAATCGAACTAAGCGCAAGTAAGGCAACATCAATGGCCATTACAGTCGTATTAAAAATCGCCATGATCCAAATAACAAAAAATATAGATTCAAATCGTTCAAAGAAGCCACCTGGTATATCGACTTCTTTTGCCAATTCAATCGTCGGAAAAATCAAATTCGATGTAACGGAATTTCCGAATACGCCAATACAGGTAATAAAAATCAATATATACAGCAAAACAGGGATACACATCCCGATTACGGCTGACCTTGGTACTTTAGCGGGATTATCTACCAGAGAAGTATAAAACAGAATAATCCCAAATCCCATATAGGACAGCAGTCCAGTCGTAAGTCCCCTTCCAACACCCGTAAAGTCTGTTTCAAATACGGGTAATAAATTTCCCAATGAAAACCAGCCAATATTAAAGACAAACACGGCGATAGCAATAATAAGAATGATTGGCAGAAACATCAGATTCAATCTGAAAATACCTGCCCTTGAACCTGAAACGGCATAAACAACGACAAGCAAGAAGGATAATGATATTATTTCAACCGGGGTCCGATCAAATAAATATTGTTTCGAGATATCTGATATTTCCCGCACCTCCAGGGCGGCCAGGGCAATCGCAATCGCAATAAAAATAAATGTCATCACAACCGCTACCGGTTTTGTCACAATTTTGGATGAATAGGTAAGAAAGGATTGTCTCGGAAATTTCGTTGCAAGCCTCGCCATCAGCCAGGTAATAAAGACAATAACCCCCCCGCTGATCACTAGCAGTATCCAGCCATCGGAACCAACTGTCGCTGCTGCTAAATCCCTTGGCAGAGATAGAACGCCAACAGCGATCACCATCGAAGGAATCGCAACCAGAATTTCCCGGTGACTAATTTTTTCGTTCCCATATTCAAACCATTTCATGATCCATTTTCTCCTTTATTTCCGGATTTCTGGTCCGTGGGCTTCAGGTATTGCGGACGTTTTGTTAATACCTGAATAGGCGCGCGAAAAACGAGGTCCTTCCAATCAGAGAAAAAGCTTGGCGCGAATGGAGCGGAATAAGGTACACCGATACTTTTTAAATTTACAATATGAATGTTTACCATAATGTACGCAAGAATGATCCCGTAAAGGCCAAAAAATGCTGCGGCAATCATAAAGCCAAAACGAATCAACCGAAATGATATGGCAACACTGTATGCCGGCAGGGAAAAAGAGGCAATTGCTGTCAGCGCAACAACAATTACCATAACCGGACTAACAATCCCCGCCTGTACAGCAGCATCGCCAATTACCAGTCCGCCGACAATGCCGATTGTTTGTCCGATTGTTCGTGGCAATCTTGCTCCTGCTTCCCGTAATAATTCCATCGTTACAGCCATTAACATCGCCTCTACAAATGCCGGAAAGGGAACCCCTTCCCTTGTAGCTGCGATCGAGAAAGCAAGCTTCGAGGGGATCATTCCTTGATGAAAGGAAACTAGTGCGATATATAAAGCTGGTACGAACATGGCGATAAATGCTGCCAGGTAACGTAAAGCCCTGAGTAGTGACCCGATCGCCCAGCGTTCATAATAATCCTCTGGTGTCTGCAAGGCATCGCCAATATTAAACGGCAAGATTAGCACCATTGGCGTTCCATCCAATATAATCGCGACTTTCCCTTCCAGCAGTCCCATCGCTACTTTATCTGGTCTTTCCGTGTTCATAACTTGCGGGAAAGGGGATAAAAAACTGTCCTCTATCCATTGTTCAATAAATCCGGACTCCGGAGCATCATCCATATCAATTGTGTCAAGTCTGCGATTAATCTCCTTTAACAAATCCGGATGGGTAATTCCTTCCATATAGGTAACAACAAGAACTTTCTTGGAACGGCGGCCAACTTTCCGTGTTTTAAAACGCAAATTCGGATCCCTGATGTAGCGTCTGATCAGCACCATATTCGTACGGACATTTTCAACAAACCCTTCTCTCGGACCACGAATGACCGGCTCTGTTATCGGTTCCTCGATCGAACGGCTTTCCCATCCTTTTGTATCCATAATGAGTACTTCATCAATACCATCTAAATAGAACACCGCGCTTCCATACAAAATGGCATTGGTGACATCATCCAGTGTCTTCCCCTTTTGAATGTCGCTGACCGAAATCATTTCCTGGTAAATCACTTCAAACATTTGTTTTGTATTGTGAGGCAATTCTTTTCTTTCGGTTACCCCTTGAATACGCAGGAGGATATCATTATCTACTTCTGCCGTATCAATTAACCCATCAATACAGACGATCGCACCCTTATGGTTTGTATTTCGGATGGAAAACTTCCGGATAATCAGATCATTTGGCTGCTCCAGCATTTTCTTGATGTTTTCCATATTTTTATCTAAATTTTTGCCGATCTGAATGGAAAAGTCCTCATCTTTTGTTTGCTGTTTTTTCTTTTTGTCTTGCTTTTTTCGTTTAAAAAATGAACCCATTTAAAATTCCCCTCCTCGTAAACGATATGCCTTTCCCTTTTGTTTCCCATCTTCTCCTGCTTTTATACGAAATCAGGAGAAACTGTATATAACAATAGATAATTGACAAACTAAGAAAACCACAGAATGGACAGTTAAAGGAGGATACATTCGATGGAACTGAAACAAAACTTAACATCTGCTGAAATTGCAAATATATGGCGGGCATATCAAAATGCCAGTATCACATCTGCCGTGCTAAAATATTTTACTAGCAAGGTTGAGGACGAAGAAATAAAACCGGTTATCCAAGATGCTCTAACACTTGAGCAAACCCAATTGGATAAGCTTACGCGAATATTTAAGAAAGAAAATTTCCCTATACCGATTGCTTTCACCGATCAGGATGTCAATGTCGAGGCACCGAGACTATATACGGATAACTTCTTTTTACAATATGTTGTACAAATGGGCTCACTTGGAATGGGATCATTTACTCAGGCGATAAGCGCATCTACCAGAGAAGATATTTATTTGTTTTTTTCAGAAGGTTTTCGTCAATATAATGAACTGCATCAAAAGGCTTCACTCATTGCGTTAACAAAAGGGCTTATGAACAAACCGCCGATTATTCCCGTGCCGAAAGAGGTCGATTTCGTAAAAAAGCAAAGTTTCCTTACTGGCTGGTTTGGGGAACGCAGACCTTTGACCGCTTTGGAAATTGCCAATCTGTACACCAATATTGCACGCAACAATTTAGGTGTTGCAACATTGACAGGGTTCAGCCAAGTAGCAAAATCCAAAGAGGTCACAGAGTATATTAAACGGGGAATTCATATTGCCAAGAAACACGCCGAAGTATTCAGTTCTGTATTGCGCGAAGGGGATGTTCCTGTACCATCAGGATCGGATGCCATGGTAACCGATGCCAACGAAACTTCCCCATTTTCCGATAAACTGATGATGATGCATGTTACCGCAATGATCGGTCTTGGAATTTCATTTTACGGGATGAGCATCTCGACAAACATCAGACGGGATTTAATTACACATTATACCCGTCTCAGCGGGGAAATCGCCTTATATTCGGAGGATGGTACCAACATCATGATCGACAATGGATGGTTGGAGGAGCCACCACGAATGGTTGCTCGGGACGATTTAGTAAATTCCAAAAAGTAAAGGGATGAAAATGATGGCAGCTAACGACAATTATTCAGAAGAATTAACAGTCGCAGAAATTTCTGCGCTTTGGACTTCCTATCAAAATGATACGATGATGATTTGCGGATTGCGTCATTTTCTGCAAAACGTCGATGACCCACAAATCCGGATCATTTTGGAAAAACTATTAGCTATATCAGAGGAGCATCAAATAACATTAACGGAAATTTTTACTGCTGAAGGTTACCCTGTTCCAATTGGATTTACCGAAAATGATGTCCACTTGGATGCACCAAGACTTTTTTCCGATCGGATTTACCTTGAATTAATGCTGAACGTTGCCAATTTCAATTTAGCCATTTACGGATTGGCCTTATCCCAAGTTGAACGGGATGACATTATTAGCTTTTATTCAACTGCCCTGGATGAAACACAGAAATTGAATAAATTGACCAAAGCTAACGCGAAAGAGAAAGGGCTTTACATTCGTTATCCGCAAATACCGAAGGCGAAGCAAACTGAATTTGTGACCAATGATAGCTTTTTAACAGGCTGGTTTGGGGAGCGCAGACCGTTACTTGGTGTAGAAATTACTGCACTTGTATTAAACACAAGGCGCAACGCTCTCGGTCAGGCACTTGTTGCAGGGTTTGCCCAAGTTGCCAACTCAAAAGAGGTTAGAAAATACTTTGAAAAAGGGCGTGACATTGCAGGAAAACAATTGGAAATATTCTCCTCGATTATAAAGGACGATTATATAGATGATGGAGCCCGTATCCTAACATCAGAAGTAACCAATTCAACCGTTTCCCCTTTCTCGGACAAGCTGATGATGACGCTGGTTACGACCCTAATCGCGTCTGGCATGGGACAATACGGTACATCGATGTCAATCAGTCCACGACACGATTTAGGTGTCCACTATACTCGACTAATAGCAGAAATAGCCAAGTATTCCAATAAAGGGGCTACTATTTTGATCGACAACGGATGGATGGAGCAACCACCAATAGCAGCAGATCGAAAAGATTTAGCGAAGTAGGTTACAACGATGCAAAATAACAGAGAGTCCCGAAGTAAACGATCAGAAATGCTGCTATGGAGTATTGCCTTTCCAGGGTTTGGCCAGTTATTGAATGCACACTATATTAAGGGTCTTTCATTAATTGCTTTAGAATTTATCGTTAATGTACAAGGAAATTTCAACACCATCATTGTGTTAAGTTATCATGGTAAAATTCAAGAAGCTATTGAGCAAACAAACTATCAGTGGCTCATGTTTTATCCATGTCTGTATTTTTTTGCGATTTGGGATGCCTATAGGGGAGTAGGTGGTGGAACAAAGCCATATTCCTTTATGCCTTTTGTTTTCTCCGCCTATTTTGTAACACTTGGGTTAATTTTTTCTCCCAAACTTACCTTATTTGGTGTCTTGATTGGACCAATGTGGCTGCCAATATTGTTTTTACCGATTGGCATCGTGGTCGGATTCATTATTCAATTTATTATGCTAAAGGTTAAGTCGGATGAAACTGGAGGGCGGGTTGAATGAAGGAAGCAGCCCTCCTTTAATCATATTTTATACATAGAGAAATGCAGCAATAATGGTGATCAATATAAATTCAGGTGAATAAAAGAAAGGACGGAGAAGTAATTTGAATGAATTATTGGAAGCACTTTAGCACTGAGCCCTTAAGCCCTATGTTGCTGTTTTAATTGTTCTGTCATCTTCCATATACAATTTCTACCATTTATAGACAATAAAAATTCGCTGCACCTAAATCAAAATTCCTTGCAGCGATTACCGTAATACAATCTATTTTTTTATCATAAATATCAGTCTGTTTCTTAATTCCTTATCAAGATTCCTCACAAATTCCGTGTCAAGGTTTAATTCCTTCGCCTTCGTATAGGCTTCAACAAGTTGCTCATTACTCAAGTTATGCATCGTTCAAAATACCCATCCTTCTCTACTATATTAGTCACAAACACTTGTTATTTTACTATGTTACGACAACTTGTCAAGTATTTTGGCGAAATTTTTGTTTTTTGGAAAATTCCCTGGCAACAACAAATCATGTTGAAATTTGTTTTTCGCATGATATAATAGGAACATTCTATACAGCATTCACTCATATAATCGCGGGAATATGGCCTGCAAGTATCTACCGGTTTGCCGTAAACAGACTGACTATGAGCAGCAATGAAAAGAAAAGAACATGCAATTTGGCATGGCTTCTTTTCTCTTCCTTTCGACTATATAGCTCGAAGGACCTTGCTCCACTCATATAATGAATGGATGCACGGTCCTCGGGCTTTTTTACTTTTCCATGGATCGACAAAACAAGAGAGGAGAGGCAAGTATGCAAATACTAAAAGATAAAATTAGGCAAGAAGGGAAAGTACTATCGGACAACGTATTAAAGGTGGACTCATTTTTAAATCATCAAATTGACCCAACACTAATGAAAGAAATCGGGGAGGAATTCGCTGAACGTTTTCGAAATTCCACTATCACGAAAATCCTTTCCATTGAGTCTTCCGGGATTGCGCCAGCAACAATGACTGGTCTTGCGTTAGGTGTACCGGTGATTTTTGCCCGCAAGCGTAAATCGTTAACCTTATCCGATGATCTATATACCGCAAGTGTTTATTCCTACACCAAAAAAGAATCAAATGATATCTCCATATCCAAGGATTTTATTCACGATGATGACACGGTACTGATTATCGATGACTTCTTGGCAAATGGACAAGCCGCATTTGGATTAATGAAAATTGTAGAACAGACTGGTGCTTCGCTTGCCGGGATCGGCATCGTTATTGAAAAAGGGTTTCAGCCCGGCGGCAAACTCATCCGTGATCGCGGGATTCGTGTAGAATCTTTGACAACTATCCGCTCATTACAAAACGGCATAGTGGAATTTTTTGAGGAGGTTCATGCGAAATGAAAAATACCTTGAAACATACTACCTTAGGAATTCAGCACCTTTTGGCCATGTATGCAGGAGCGGTTATCGTTCCCTTGATTATTGGTGGAGCGTTGGGTTTTAATGCAAATGAACTGACCTACCTTGTTTCCATTGATATTTTGATGTGCGGGATTGCAACTATTTTACAAATTACCAGCAGCCGTTTTATTGGGATCGGCCTTCCAGTTGTGCTTGGCTGTACGTTTACCGCGGTTGGTCCAATTATTGCAATTGGTGGCCAATTTGGTGTATCTGCCGTTTACGGATCTGTCATTGCATCTGGAATAATTGTTGTTCTCGTCAGTAGTTTTTTTGGCAAGCTGGTAAAATTTTTTCCACCTGTTGTGACAGGCTCTGTTGTCACCGTTATCGGGATTACGCTTATTCCCGTTGCGGTAAATAATTTGGGTGGTGGTGACGGAGCAAGTGATTTTGGATCCCTGTCGAATATTTTACTAGGGTTTGGGACATTATTGTTGATTATACTTATTTATCGTTTCTCTTCTGGATTTATTCGTTCAATCTCGATCCTGCTTGGACTGGTTGCAGGTACAGTTGTTGCTGTGGTGATGGGAAAAGTGGACTTTACACCAGTAACCGAAGCATCCTTTTTCCATGTGGTAGAGCCTTTCCATTTCGGTTTTCCAACTTTCGAATGGCCCGCTATCCTAACGATGACACTAGTCGCAATGGTTTCACTAGTCGAATCAACTGGTGTTTATTTTGCCCTTGGCGATATTTGTGAAAAGGATTTGCAGGAACAGGATCTGACAAAAGGCTATCGTGCAGAAGGCCTCGCCGCCATAATCGGTGGAATTTTCAATGCATTTCCATATACAACATTTTCGCAAAATGTCGGCTTGTTGCAGATGTCCGGTATTCGCTCCCGTAAAGTCATTTTGCTTACCGGTCTGATGCTTGTAGCTCTTGGATTCTTACCGAAAATAGCCGCTCTGGCAACAATTATCCCTGCTTCCGTTTTAGGTGGAGCGATGATTGCCATGTTCGGTATGGTTGTCTCACAAGGAATTAAAATGCTTAGCGGCATTATTGCCGATTCCGATTCACAGGAAAACTCCATGATTATTGCCTGTTCAGTTGGAATGGGACTTGGCGTGACCGTGGCTCCGGATTTATTCGTAAACCTTCCATCAAGTATACAAATCTTGACGAGTAATGGAATTGTTGCCGGCAGTATAACAGCAATTGCACTAAATATTATGTTCAATATGCTGCCTGCAAGGAAAAGGAAGCGGACATCGGTGTTGTATGAACAAGAAGCATAGTGCTGGATGAGGAAAAATCGCTGGATGGTGGCCATTCAGCGATTTTTTGTGTGGTCGGTCAACTATAATTAAACTTGTATTTATCGATGATTTTTAACGTTTATCAGTAGTGGCCTGCTAGCCTGCAGCTTTTCCTGCTTTATCAGCGACTTCCCGATCTTTTTGGCCCTTGGATTACGTGATTTACATGAATATTCTAGTCGAGCTCTATATCAACAATGTCACCTGTATTGACATCAACATTCACTTCATATTCAACGCCTTGTTGTGTTACAATTTCTACCTCATAGACAGGTATTCCATGCTCCGTGTCCAACTCTACTCTGACCACTTCACCTGGTACTTGCTGTGTTGCGATATTCATCGCCTCTTCCATCGTTATTCTGCGATGCCAATTTGAACCGTTTTGATTATAACCTTGGTGTTGCCAATTAGGATGGTATGCCGGATTTGGATTGTTCCAATTTGGCTGTCGGTATGGATCAGGATTAGGCTGATTCCAATTCGGATGGTGCGATGGATTCGGTTGGTTCCAATTATAATTGTACATTCTCGTTTCCCCTTTTCAGCTTAAGATTCTCCTTATTATCCTATTCATTCGCCTACTTTGGGTGATGTGTTTAGATGAAAATGGGTATTGACCTATTGCTCGAAGAAACCATTTTTTGAATAAATGTTACTTTTCTGTTACTTATATAAATAAAAGACAGGAATTGCTCGCACAATTCCTGTCATATCAATGTTTTTATATTTAAACTTACATCATGCCCGGCATATTACATTTGATTATTTCGTATTTCGCCGGGCTTTCTAACGTTAGTATAATAGTAAAAAGTAGTATCAACTTCTGATTTATTTATGCTCGATTACTTATTATTACTTTTTATTATTACTTTTTGTATTACGTCAAACAATAGCGGTCAACACACCATAAATAAATCACACCTATTTTAACCAATTTGGAACAACACAAAAAAAGCCCCTCGAGTGAGGGGCTTTAGTTAATAATGCTTTGTTGCATTTTCAGCAGATTTAAATATCAGATTTATAAAAAAGTTTGATCATTATCTACTTTGTATTGTTTCATTAAAGCGCCCGATAGTTGAAAAAGTCATATTCCAGACATTCCTGCAATTATCACAAAGGTAGTCCAAAGAAAACCACAAATTAATATAATAAATGTCGCTATCCCCAACATTGACAGTCCAAATATTAATTTTCCTTTCACGTTTACTTTCCTAGTAATTGCTATTACTAAGAAAACTATACCCATCAACCAAATAAAATAAGTGAAAGCAACTCCAACCCAATACCAAGTCAAATCATTTCCCCAGTATGCCATACTTTGAAATGCACTACTCATTAAAAATACACCTATTGCACATAACAGCGATAAAAACACAAAAAATTGTTTCGTTTTGATTAAGTCCATCTCATTTCTCCTTTTACTTATGTCGCAAAAGTTAGCCCTTTTGTTGAATTGTCTAATCCGCCTAGATCGATGTAATTGTATCAAACTCTTTTATAAATTATCAAACTTTATTTAAGATGATAAAGCTTTATTATAAATTATCAAACTTTATTTCAAAGTTACAAACGCCACCTTTTCCACTTCTCATTCGATAATAAATATAGGAGGGGTTTTTCTAATGGAAAAAATTATTGCTGGTCATTTAATTGGATTTGGAACTTTGCAGGAATGGGGGGATTATGAGGATTATATTTGGCACGGCGGTGCTATGTCTGAGGAAAGGTATAATGTTTGGGCTGATACACCTAGTAAGAAAGAGTGTGATCGGATTTGTGAGGAGTTGTCTGGAGAAGTAGTTGAATATAAAATAAAAAACCCTTTATGAAGGGTTCATTATACTATCTATAGGACAGTAGGAAAATTTATCAAAATCATGTTGATTATAATAGTCATTTGAATGAATTAAGTGATGGTAATCAATAAAAACTGGTGTCAGGTAATTGTTTGTATAATCATGTATGGCAATAAGCCTAATATTTTGAGTTACACCAAATTGCCATAACTGTGGTCCTGCAACCTTTTGAGAATTAAATTTGTGTCCATGAATCTCTTCGGTAATTTTAAGTACTAAATCTAGCTTGTCCTCGTCAATAGGATGACAATGTCGCCACCCTTTTGTTCCAGCTTCCTTAATCATATCATTACCATTTCTTTGAATTAAAGGAATTACTTTATGGAACAACTCCGTTATGTATTCAATAAACATATCTTTGTCTTTCAGTTTGTTTGTATACTTTTCTTTTGGTACTGAAACGCTTTTTAGCCAGTTTTCATTCGATAAATCAAACGTTAAAGGGGAATCAGACTGAATTGGTCTATTCCCCCTAACATTTTTAGATGCAACACTTTTATTATTTTTCTTTACCTTTTTCGTACCCATTAATCCACATACTCAACTTCCTGAATATAATACGAAAAAATATCTTCGTCTGAAATAAGTGTGTTACATCTTTCGATAGGGCTACAATCCCCTCTTGCCTTTTTCCATGGTTCTTCTTGATGAGTAATACTTTCTAACTGGTTACCATTATAATCACCATACTCATCCCACACCTGATTTAAAATATCTTCGATATCTTCATCAAATTTAATTTTATAATCTTCTAATCTAGCTATATCGTGATAACCAAATGTTTTAAAATCATGGTAAACAGATGGTAATACCGGCCCGTGTACCCAGGCTTCAAAATTGTTATCGAACAACTTGTTTTCGAGATTTTCTACATCCTCGTTTTGCAACGCTAATGTCCACGAATAAGCATAATATAATAATTTTTGCAGCTTCTTAGGTGACATGGAATCCTTGGATAAAAACCAATTGATCACATCTTGTACTTGATAATACCCGTTTTGATCTCTTTGAGCATATTCAACCAATGCGGTCACCCTCCTTATAATTTTCAGAAAAAAATAAAAAAGTAATATCTTCTTTATTTATTATAATACAACGGATAAAGATTGTATACATTTAAGAAAAAAATTCACAAAAAAGATGATTTTATTATGTTATATCCCATTTCAAGGAAATATAAACCAAAGAAGGTGATTATAAATCAAATTAAATCAACACAAACTAACGTTGCTTAGCCCCTCGAGTAAGGGGCTTTAGATAATAATGCTTTGTTGCATTTTCAGCAGATTTAAATTTGAGATTTATAAAAAAGTTTGATCACTTTATAGTGTCTCTTCCATATTTCAAGAACGGTCTGTTATTTTTTTAAAGCTATCCATGTTGCTGAACCAATTCGCTACAAAGAAAAGGGATAGATAAATAAAAAAGTCATAAATCATTGGCCATCCTTTTGGATCGTAAAAATCAATCATTGCAAAAAAGTTCATACCTATAAAAGCCCCAATTCCAGCAAATATTAAACCTTTTAAAAGTGAATTAGCTCTTGGTTTAATTTGAAGAGCAAACATAATTGTAACAGGAGCTAATGAAAAATGATAGGGAAGAAATAAAAGTGGAGCTATAGGTGAAAATTTCATGGGGTAAGACCACAGCCCATAAGACAAGGCAATAAGGTCAATTATTAATGACAAAATGATGGTTACAAATCCTCCAATAAGAAGCCGACCCGTACTTTCTTTATTTCTAAAAAGAAACCATATTATCCAAGGAATAATAAATAGTCCGATCCCAAACCACCATTGCCATGTAAACATAAAGACATTATCAACTGCTTCGGACATCGAGTTATTCATTTCTATTAGCTGTTCGTAGGCTCTTTCAACCTGTTTTATTCCTTCTTTTACTGTCATTTTTCAATCCACCTCATATACCCCACTTTTACGTGTGTTTTAATGGTTATCTTTTGCAATTTATTTTCCTTTTATCCGAATAACAAATTTATAAGTGTTTATTTGCAAGCAGAGCTACTTTGTTTTAAATCGATAGTTCGGAATAATGCCCCCCTTTTCCCCTTCTCATTCGATAATAGTTATAGGAGGGATTTTCTTATGGAAAAAATAATTGATGGTCATTTAGTTGGGTTTGGTACATTGCGGGAATGGGATGATTATGAGGATCATATTTGGTTTGGTGGTGCGATGTCTGAGGAAAGGTATTATGCTTGGGCTGATACGCCTAGTAAAAAGGAATGTGATCGAATTTTCGAGGAGTTGTCTGGGGAAGTAATTACTTATAACAAGAAAAATAACGACTGATTTGATAGACTTGTCTTAACTAAAAAGATGAAATTGGAGAAAACAATGGAAAACATCTTAGAGTGGTCGATAAGTAACAATTTAAATTTAATTGAAGTATGCATAATTGTTCAATTAGAAAAAGCCTATCCTCAAACATTTTCTATCGAGGAAATGGTTTCCGATACAACTGGGCAGCAGATCGTAAAGAAAAATATGCATAGCTTAGTCGCAAAAGGGTTTGTTGAACAAAGGTTTGATAAATATAGGATTAAGGATAATACATATGGAGGAAAATAAAAATGTTGATTGTATCCTATAAGTTTCAGATAGAGCCTATGGTTTTAAAAGCATAATAAAATGGCCCTGGCGGGGCCATGTAAATACATGTTTTTTATATATTGGATTAGCACGAAAATTTTATTTGGTTGACATATAACTTTAAAAACCTTAATATAAATATATACATAGACGCTTGGTAAGGCGTGTTAGTTGGACTAATGCTTCCCTTACTGGGCGTTTTTATATTTTTTAATATCATAAATACATGCCATCTTCCTGTAATGTGTCCCCCCACTGGTCATTCCATAAATTTTATTACCATATGATAATAAAAATTGTCTAATTTCCCCAGGTTCCGAGTCGTAAACACATCTTATGACTAAATAACTTAGCTTCCTACTGTTAGATGGTATTGTCTCAAAGATTTCTTCTAGTGATGAAAAATGATTTTCGTAATAGGAATCGATATCTCTTTTTATGCTATTGTTAAAGAAATCATCGACCTTCATATTACATAATCTATTCACTTTACTTTCAAGTGTTAACTCGCCATTATAGTTTTTAATATATTTGTGTATAGGTAGTATATTATTTCCTCTTAATAAATTCGGTATCTGAATTTCAATAAGCAGTTTTTGTCTCTCATTGGTCCTGATCTTGTTTTCTAGTGACCCGGTTAAAAGGTCATCAAATAAATCCTCTGGCTGTATTCCTGTGATTCCAACAGAATCAAGAAAATTATCTTTTTTGGTTATGGCCACAACAATTTCATCATCATCTATAGCAGTCTCATTATCCACCAAATTAATAAACTTCTTTTTTTGTCCATTATCATTTTGAACAATATCGTATACTATATCCTTTATATGTTTTAAATCTTTAAATCTTACTTTTTTCTTTAACTTCTGCATCTCCTCCAAAATGGGGGTGAAACTTGAAGTTACAACTTTTGTAAAAGTGATTTCAACATTGTCAATTGACATAGCGTATGTACCAATAGAAGGGATTTCCTGATTTTCACTGTATTCAATCATAATTAACCTCTTCTCAAATACTTTATAGTCTTCTACCTCATCTATACATTGAAATATATCCAATAATATTGACCTTATATTTTCATCGGAAACTGAATACCCCATAAAAATCACAGGATTCTCAGTAAATAGATTAATTAATTTTGCTGACAAAACTTTTCTTTTTTTCTTAAATTTTTGATAGTCCTTGGAGGTTAAAACCAACGAACTCGGATTGGTAATACATCCGTGTATCTTGAATAAAGTTCCTAGCTCAGAATTTTTAAATATGTCTTGACCGACAATTTTGTCATGCTCAGTAAATATGTAATCCTCAAACAATGTATCATAGTTGGTTGTAATAACTGTTAACATTTTGTCTCTTAGTCTTTTAAACAATTCAATTTCGTAATTCATCTCCTCATTCAGACTATATTCACTAAGCATTTTTGCGATAAACACCTTAAGTGGATTCTGTTTATTTTCAACATCAAGGCTTTTAATGTTTCCTTTATAAAATTCTTTATTGAAGTCTCTTTCAACTTTAGTACCAATTTTTTCATTAATAGAAAATTTATTTATCTGATCAGATTCTAATTCATATTCGACATCAACTTTATACTCCTATACTTATTTTCCGGATCTGCATTATATTGAGAAATGCATTCAATTAATAATCGTTTCCAATCATAACTGTTTGACGTATATCTTTTTGTTATTCCTGAACCAGCAAATATAACTGGCAACATTTCCGAGCTAGCCAAATTATCAAATATCTCCTGAATACTTTTCATTAACGTTCCCCCCTAAAATCACCATTCTAACAACATTATATAACAAATCTTCGAAATTTTACATTGTCCTATCTATAGAACTTTGCGAATGGTGGGCTTGCCCCCTAGTTGAATTTTGGGTATTAAAAAGCACCGCTATGGGTGCTTTTTTAATCAAGATTTATTTCCTCATTATAACTCGTCCAATACTCTGCTCCATCGTCTTCTTTAACACGTATATCTGTGCCATACGAGTTCTTTTGCACATCAACAACTGTAATATCTTTAGTAATCTTGCCAGTCATCCCTTTTTCTAATTCTTTTTCTTGATTCATATCAAGACCTCCTTTAAATATATTTTATCCTATTGTTTAATCGATATGACGGATTCTACGTAAATATCCCCTTTCAGGTGGTATGGAATCCACAATTTGCTGAAATGCTGTTATAGAATCTTCATCTCTATTTAGGTCTGGAATGTCAAATTTATCAAGAGAACTTCTGCTAATAGTAAGATTCTTATCCTCCTCTTCTTCGTAATACTTTATTTTATCAATTATAACATTTTCTGAATTTAAGGCTGCAATAACAACTGGATTGTTATTAACTTCGCCTTCGTTAGTTGCTTTTATAAGTATTAGGTTTGTGCGTGAATCATCATTATTCCAAAACTCAAGAAATCCATTATTAATTATTGGATTATCTGAAACATCATGATTACATGCACGCCTCTCATTTAAATTACTGAACTGTGCTTCGATAACCCTTGCTGTGTTAAATATCCTTTCAAATATTTCATTTCCTTCAGGAATTTGGGTAGGAATTACATTAAAATTAATATTAAATACCGCTTGGAAGGCATCATTTAGGATATCAATTAACCTACTAGAAGTCCTACCAGGATTCAAATTAACAGGTGAATAATTTCGGTTTTGTATAAGTAAATTCCTAGTGTAAAAATCAAATGCAAAAATCGTTCTTTCATATGGTTCTATGTCTTGGACAGGCATAAGGATTTTATCATCATTTAATTCATTGGTATTCGGAACGTACTCTTCACTAATACTTCCAACCAAGATTCCATTTTGGTGTTCTACGTCCCCGTTAATCAAGTAATCCAGTCCTTGACCTGCATTTAAAGGATCTAACCCTCTTAAGTAATAAACCATCCTGGATAATGCATCATCATCAAATTCCACTTGTTCATATAATTGGAAAATTTTAAAATTCAATTTTGTACCCCCTTTTTTATCTTATTTTTATTCTTTCGACAAAAAGGGACTATTTTCCTTCTTTATATTACAAATTAACTAAAAATATTTTTTGTATATTATTACTTTAACCAGTAAAAACTTAAACAGACTATGTGGAACTCTCTTTATGCCCCCAAGCAATTAGAAAGGGCCTTCTTAAAATTTTTTTTGCAAATAATTATAAAACCATAAAGGATGGTGAATTATTATGAATGGTCGTAGAGGTATGTTAACTTCGGTAATAACTGTTGGTGCGGTTGGTGCTGCTATATATGGTATTACAAGGGGTGTTCAAAACGGAACTTTCAGCGTTTGACTCAAACCACTTCTAATGCACTGAACAAGCTACAACAAGGCACTAATGCAATGCAAAACATGGCAAGTAATATGCAACAAATAGCCAATCCATTGCAAGGACAGACAACAAACCAAAATTCGGAACAACAAATAGGAAATACCAATCAAAGTAATCAGTTATAATTCATAGACAGAAGGATGGATCTCCAAATGGATAACCATCCTTTCTTTATTGTTTGAATAATTTAAAACAAACCGTTAATACTAAAATCGCTATGAATCAACCATCCTTGAGCCCCTCGTTTGTGAGGGGCAATTTTTTATTTATTTAACCAACACAAGACATTCGGAGGTTTACATGAGTATAAATTACCATATGTACAGTTTAGCAAAAGTTGCCTGTCATACCATACTAAAGTTATATTCGATTGTAACTTATAAAATTGCATAAATTAATCCATACCGTTAAAAATATAACATAGCCACGAGACTCCTATATCAGCCCCTCGAAAGAGAGGGGCGTATTTTTACCCACGCATCTTCTTAAGCAATTGCGCGTTTTGCGATGCGGTACCACTATAATTTTTAATACCGTACTTAGCCGCTAACTTTTTCCGATTAGCAAACGACGAATTGACATCAATTGATTTCAGATAATCGACAATCGAATGTGTTTTCATATCGCCTTTAGGTTTTCCGAATTTACTCAACTTTAATTTGTCTCCAGGATGAATGACATCACTTGATAGATTGTTTAAATCTTTAAGCTGTTTAACTGTCATACCATGATCTTTCGCAATGTCCCAAAGCGTGTCGCCCCTTTTTACAGTGTAGGTTCCTTTACTACTTTTGCTGCCGGAACTAGAACTACCCCCCGATTTCTTTTTCAAATTAAAGGCTTTTGCAATACCATTAACATGGCCGCGTGCAACATCATTAATCCAACTTTGGGTTTTCATTTTAGCTACATCATCCGCATTATCAATAAATCCGTTTTCCGTCAATACAGCTGGCATTTTGGATTCACGCAATACATGCAAGTTTGCTTTTTTCTTGCCGCGATCAGATAGTCCGTTTTTCTTCATCACTTCCGTGTGGATATGATCGCGGATTTTTCCTGTTTTGGAATTATCGGCAATCGTTGTATAAACAAAGTCCTCATATCCAGCCCCACCACCTGCGTTAATGTGGATGGACAAGAAAAAGTCTGCTCCCCATGCGTTAGCTTCATTTGTCCTTTGTGTTAGCGTTGGAAAAGTGTCGCCGGTACGTGACATCTTAACTTGTACACCATCATATTCGCCAAGGAATTGTTGCACTTTCTTGGCAATTTTCAAAGTAATATCTTTTTCTTTAATTCCATTCCCAGATGCACCTGGATCGCTACCGCCATGACCTGGATCTACATAAATCTTAACCATAAATAATCTCTCCTTTTTATTTTTCATATAAGAAAAAGACACCCTGCTGGATGCCTTAATCAACCTTCTTTTCTTTCAGTTCGTCAGCTTGCGGTTCATCATAATCCTTCAATCTTCCTTGGAATATATTAATAGCCTTTTTAATTGCACCAGGAATAGGCAAATTTAATCGCCCTGCATTTTCTAGGATTGAAACCAATTCGTTTACGATATAAAAGTAGATAGTAGCTGTCATAACAAACTCATCAATACCCGCCACATCTAACAGCACTAAATCGATCACATGTGCAACCGCCACTATGCCAAAGATAAATACCTTTTTCCCAATTCCCCAGAACCCAATGCGACTGGATAATTTGCCTTCATACGCACTTGCTGCAATACCTGTTAAATAATCTGCTACAACGAATACTACCAATGCTAAAAGCGACACTGACCACCCTCCGAACAAATAAGAAAAGACCACAGCAAGTGCTGCAGTCCCTGTTTTAGCTGTATTAATAATCATGTCAATCATCATTACCCTCCTATAATTTTTTGCATAGAAAAAGCACCCCGTGTGGAGTGCCTTAACTAAATAATTTTGCTTCCAATTTTTTCGATTCTTGATTCAATGATTCTTTTTCTTCTTTTAAACTTTTCATGCGTTCAAGAACTTCGGTATTTGTGATATCTTTTTCCAATTCTTTTGAAGCATCAAGCAGTTTCTCGTCAATAGAAATGATTGAATCTATCACATTCTGAAGTTTTTTATTTGCTTCTAGTTTTTCTTTTAACCCCATTATCTCACCCCCGCTATTTAATTTATCGGCAAAAGGGGATGATACTTTAAGCTAAAAAAATAGCGCCATTTAGCGCTCGATCAAATCCTCCCGACCTTCAGCAATCAAAATCGCATCCACATCAGCCTTAAACATATCTGGTACTCGGTTGTAATCCCACTTCCCTCGAATAATATAAGTTGCAAACAACATAGCCAACATTGACTCACCTTCCCATTATTAATTCTGTTAGTTCCATTAAGGCAATAGCATTCATTTCCTCATCAGATGGTAAGTTCTGCTTTTCTTCCTCTTCCGCGATTAGCTGTTTTTGATATTCTTCATCTTTGATGAGTTTACCATTTTCATATTTAAAGACGTTTGCATCATATTTAAATATTTCATGGTTGTCCGGTACCTCTAATTCGATTGCACCTTCCATTTTTCCATAAGACAAACCGCCAGAGATGTAATTATTGTCGTCTACTACAAAATAAATTTTAACCATAGCACCATCTCCTAAAATTCCAAAACTTCCCTTAAACACATATTACGATTAACACCATTACCGTTATTGTTATGCCCAGTTATTTTTGTGTTAGATATATAGTAATACTTAAACACTTCAGTTTCATTCCCACTCCTTAAATACGTCCTGTGTCCGCCTGAATCATATGCGACGCTTTTAGGGATATAGGTAAATTGCCAATCAGTATCAGTCGGCCCGTTACCTATGACATAGTTACTCCATTTTAAAATCCAACCGTTTGTACAATCCTTTAATGGTTTTTCCGGTGTAATAACATGAGAGGCATTCAGATATATAGCACCAGCCCACAATGTTTTTTGCTGATTAATCACAGGATAATATCCTTTGTACATTTCCCAAACAGAATCTTCAGGCTGGTAAACTCTAGGCATTATTCCTTCCACAAGTTGCACCCCGTCACACTGTACCCATTCAGTATTTCCACCAGAAATTTTTAAGTCAAGTTCGTCTCCGCGTTTAAAACTGGTAGGGACTGTGAATGTAACTGAATGTCTAACTACACTATAGTCATCCGGCACAGGAGCGAATATTTCGTTTAACAATCTGGTCCTTGTGCTATTGCCGTTGTTATCCCAAGCGATATAATCTACCTCAAAGCGTGGTTGACCGCCACCAACCACATTCCATTGTCGTTTAAAAAATCCAGACAGTGTATACATCTTGTCACCGCCGATACCTTCATAGATCCTTTGCCTTACAAAGTGGGCATTTCGTACACATATTGCCTGTTGCCCGTAAATCGCCAGGGCTTTTGCGTTATCAGGGCTCCATTGTATTGCGACTCTGGGGTTCCCGGATTTCTCCCAAAATCGTTGATAGCCCATTGACTCCTTCATTTCCAGCCAATTATGATCAACCGTGGTCTGCCCGAATGAGTCCTCGTCAGCTTTCACAAGTTCAAACGAATGATCCTTGATCAAATTCCTTCCGGGGGTCGCAATATATTTCATTCCAGTTACTTCATCTTTCAAGGTAAAATCACCGTTGTCCACCGTAACCTCACCGAATGTACCGCTTGATCCAGTTATGTCTCCGCTAAACCTCGCATTTCCTTCAAGATCAAACCAAGCCACCGGATTATCATTTTTATCATACTGAACAAATCCATTTATTCCGTCAAAGCTAATTCTGGCCCCGTTAGCTGCTGTGCGGATTGGAACTGCACCAACATCTAATATTCCTTTCATGATGTTTGATGCATCTTCGGAAAAATCTTTCGCATTTTTCTCTGCTTGATCAGCATATCCTTTTGCATCATCACGCACTTTTTTGTCTTGCGCCTCCGAATAAGCATTAGCAGCTCTCTCGGCAGCATCCGCCTTTGCTTTTGCCTCCGCCTTAGCTGCGTTTAAATTTTCTTCAGCTTGTTTGATACGGGCTTTCTCTTCCTCCGTAATCTTACCGTCTGCATGGGCTTTTGCTTGTTCTTCGGCAAGTTTAGCCTTTGCTTCTGCGACTTTCTCCGCCGCAGCCTGTGCGGCATTTGCTTTGTTGGTCGCATCTTTTTTTGCTTCTTCCTCTACATGGCTATCTTTGTCATCAATCACGCTTTTGTCATACGTATAATCATTCGTATAGTCTTCTGCGTGTTTTTTAGATGCTTCCAGATTTTCTCGAGCTTGTTCAATCCGTTTTCGTTCTTCCTCGGATAATTTTTTATTTGTATACTGCTTTGTTTCTACAGCAATTTGTGCTGGAAGTTCTTGTTTTTCAACACCCGATAACTCATTAAATTTATCATTTAATTTACTAATTAACGTTGGCCTTGATCGTCCAAATGTTGCCTCTAATCGAAAGCCGTCATCCTCGTAAATCTCTAAAAACTCAGTGATAGGAGCCGACATTTTTAAACCCCACGACTTATTAACAACCTGTACCTTGTCTCCTAGGTCGTAATCCTTTTCATATTGAAAAGGTGTTATTTTTTTAACGGGGGTTATTATTTCGGCATCAAGTGAATATACAGTAACCATCTCACTCATTTTCTCTTTGCCACGCTCAACAAGTTGTTGGTCTAACTCTTCCTCTGTTGGTTCTTCTTCACCATCTTCAGTTGTACCAATATCACGAGCATCAACAAAGGTTTCTATTCTATCCCATCCGGATTTGTTGCCCAAAATAATTATTTTACGGTCGATCCCTTCACCTTGACCGCCAATATAGCCTACGGTTTTAAGGTCATTGTCACTATCAACAAAAGATTGTGATTTAGTCGTCTCAAATTCAGGACTAAAAAACACAGGATTATATCCATGCAGATTCCCCTGTGTTAAGTCTTTTGCATCAATCACATCAAATATTAATTTCTTTGTTTTAAAATCGGTGAAGATGCCCCAACCTAAGCCGGTTTTTATTGAGATGTTTTCCAATTGTTCAGCTACATTTTTAAAACGCGATTCCCATTCGATATGCACACCTCTATTAAGGTCGGGCGCAACCTCAACGTGTGGCATTTTCCTTTCTGGATCAGTAGGGTTTACAAAATGATTATTTACATAATGTTTCATCACCGTTTCAGCGCTGCCACTTTTGCGATCGTGTGAAGTGTGGCTGGGCGGTACAGTTATTCGTCTGCTCATTAATCCATCCAAGGTATAACCAGTCAGCTTAAAATTTTCTGTTTCCTTCCCGTTTTCATCTAAGACGATCTCTTTTGTAATAATAATGGCCGCCTTATTGTTTTGTTTACCTAGTGATATAATATTACCTTTATTAAGTTTTTTCGCTTCATGCATGTAACGGTTTACATGTAACTCAAAGTCCGCTATACCATGGTAACTACGTCTAAACTGCAAAGATTGGTACCTGTCCATTTCACCCTCACGATCAAGAAAACGGTTATATATACGTATTGGTTGCTTCAATATAGCACCCCCTATGCCATTTTCGCTATTCTTATACGTGTAAACCATGTAGGAGGCATAGTACGACTTCCTAGGCCTGCTATGCTCACCACAAATGTTAATTCGTCGCCTTTTTCGACTGAATCGGAACCAGAACAAATAAAGAATCTATCTCTGCTGTCTGTCGCCCATCTTGCCCCTAATGGAAAGCTCTCTTTACCATTCTTGTATAGGTACATTCTAAATCCTATATTTTCAAGAACACTATCCCAGGCCATCTCAACCCAAAAATGATAGATGCCATCCTCTCTGGGTTTAAACGTTAAATTGTCGCTTGACATTTCCGATTGATTATCTTTTTCGACGGTACCAAACGGAATAGCCGTTCTTTCTTCTCGATAGTTAAACTCCTCCCAGTTAGTTGCTTTAACAAAAGATTGGTTGGGTAACGTGACAAGTCCATTCTCATTGATTCTCATACCCCGATAAATGTTATGCAGTGGAATATATCCACAAACCGCGTCATTCGTGCGTTCGTCTGTTATCTGGCTTTGTTCGATAAACGATTTACCTTTTATAATTCGTACCTGGGCAACACTCATTTCAAAAATATAATTATCACGTTTAATGCCAGGGGGAACAGGATTTGCAGCTGGAACGCCCTGTTTAACATAAGCATATATTCTGCGTTCGGCAGGATTATTGTCAAAGCATATTACGATCCGATCTATTCGGTCGTTTGTTGGATCGGCAATAGTATGCGTTAATGTCTTAGTACTATCGTTTTCGTACATGTACCCATTTGCGAAACAATAGCCCGCTCCTAATGCGACATCCATATTTGTTTTAGCTGTTACTTCAAGATCAGGTAAATTTGCAGTGTTTGAAACGCCGTTTCCAATTATTTGTGCGTGAAACCTAGCAAAGTCGGCCGCCTGATATATGCGCTGATCATCTGCAGTACTATCGAAAAAATAACTTTTTTCCACTGTGTCACTTCCTTTCAAAAATAAAAAGCACCTCATGTTTGAGATGCTTAATCATCCAATTCAATTTTTCCTTTGTCGTAATGGTAAGCGAACATTCTATCCCTTTTTATGTCAACAATTGATGCTCGTGTAAAGTAGTTATCAGAGCATAATTCTACACCATATTGTTTTTCTAATGCATATAATTTTTGAGCGAACTCTTTTATTTCTTCTTTTCTCATTTGCCCCAAGTCAAATTCACTCCTTTAAAGGAAAAATATACCTCCCTGTCGAATAATGTAGACTGGAGGGAGGTGAAAAAAATGACTAAATTACATCCTGAACTACTTAAAAATATCGACAAACCCTTAGAGGATATAGCACATGATTTATCTTTGCTTCGTGTGAAAAGCAAAATGGAATCAGGACAAATATCTACTATCGGTGAAATGTTCGAAACATATGTTGATGGTGTCGATACTTTTAAACACTATTTCGATAGTGTGGAAGGATTAAAGGACTTTATTAAATCCTAAGTCAATGGGTGCACTACCCATAATGACGCCATTTACTTTCTTTAAAAGTTTACTGGCTTCACGGATTGTTAATCCTTTAAGCGCTTCGTGGATTTTGCTTTCAACCTCGGTTTCCATCGAGGTTGAATCCCATTCAAATGCTAATCTTTTCATTTCTTCTTTCATTTCTTTAATCGTTTCTTCTTTCGTTAACCCATCAGAATTAATTTCAATAATTACTTTACTCATATCATATCCTCCATTATTTTTTCAAATTATTTTCAAATCCCCACGTACATACTATTCCACGTAACAGCCACTAAACTAGTACGATCCCCAGCATCAGCAATATGTTCAATTTCATTTTCTCCTAAAGCGAGTTGTATCCAATCGGAATCATGATCCAAATCTCCGAATACCGAATAAACCTGATTACCGCGATATATTTCCGCACGTTTTTGTCCCTCAGTAGTATCAATATGCAATATCTCACCGGCAGCAACTGAACGATTAACCCTTAACCATTCGCTGGTGGTACGATTGATAATTTGCGGGTTGGTAACGGGACCTTGTATGTCAATACGAACCGGTGCCGGTACATCTCCGACATTGTACAGTAGTGTTCGGGAACCGGACATACCCAATTCAAAGGGTAACGTAAATGGTAATGTAAAATTACCAACATATGCTTGTAGTGGCTTTGATGTTTGATTTGGGTCACGCCAGTATGGGTTGGGTGCGATTAAATCAACAGTTACACGTTGGTATGTTGGCCCCCTATTTTGAGATCCGGACGGAAATTGTGGCACGCTTTCCGCAACCGGACTGATTTCATGGATGATGCCAACCCTTTCATGTTTCAATAATCCCAATCCGAACTTCGGGTTAAACACACTGCTTATAAATCGTTTCTTTGCCATTAATTCTCTTGAATCATCCGCGAGTATAACAAACGTCATATTAATCGGACGCTCTTCCAAAATCGAATCAATATACATGGCGCCATCTTGATATGGTGAGTTTTGTGTTTGTGTATCCGCCCCAACATCCCCATAACCGTCAAATGATTCAAGTAGGAAAGGGGCCCTTGATGTAATTACTGCTTCCTGTCCTCTTGCGTTTGTAAATGATATTTCCATGAATTAAAGCCCCCATTCCAATGCCATTCGTCTTAATGATTGTAGGTTTTTACGCGATATCTCCGAAGGTGACAAAGCCTTCGGACTATTGATTGTCAAGTTCTGTGTGAACTCTGTCGGTTTATTATTTTCTTTTTCGTTTGTAAATCCTAAATGATCTCCAGTTCGTTTCCATATTCTCTCTTGACTCACTCGCTTAGCCGGGTCATGACTAATAATAGATTCAGCCCATCCACCGTCGGCAATCCACGCTAATTGCTTTCTGGTGATGCCAAATGCACCATCTTTATATCCTTTGTACGGCCCGCCATTTGCCATGGATTTAATTCCAGGTGTGTTCCATGGGGTTCCATACCTTGATTTTATATAGTTTATAGCAGCAACGATATTGTGCACCGGATTCATAATGTCGTTCATGCCTTTTTTCTTATACGCGTCAAATGTTGGCTTGATAGTCTGCATTACACCCATAGATGGTGTTCCACGTCGCCAGTTACTGTCCCATTTATTAATAGTCGCTGGTCCAGTACGTCCTCCAGATTCCTTCATAGCAATTGTGGCTAATGGACCTGCCCAACTTCCCGATACTCCAGTTGCGGTAATTGCTTCTGATATCCATTTTTTTAGATTTCCGGAATAATTTCCGCTACCAAAGTCAAAAGAGTTTTTTAGCTTGTCTTTAATAAAGTCAACAGCACTTGATTTAACCTTTTTAAAAGCACCTTTAGCCATTTCAATAATAGAACCAGTACCGCTTGGCATGGAAACTCCGACTTTTTCAAGCGCAATATTCAATAATTTCCCCGGATGCTTAACGTAATCCCAAATGTTACCTGTCCATTTAGCTACTTTTTTAGCACCAGCAACTGTTTTATCCTTAGCTTTTACCGCTCCTTTTTTAATAGCAGAGCCGGTCTTTTTAGCTCCAGACTTGACTTTATTCCACGCATCAGTTCCCCATGCATATTGCGGTGTATCGAGAAGTTTTCTGGTGAATTTTGCAGCTAGGACCTGTGTGCCTTTTGGCATATCCGGTACTAATGTCGGTTTATCTGGTGATAGGTATTGTTTTCCGTCTGGTGTAGTGATTAATTCTGGACCAGCATTAGACCCTTTACCGTCACCAACGACAGCAGGTCCATCTTCTGGATGACCTTTTGTGCCATGAGCGTACCAACTGAATGCCTTAGAATTCTTTGGATCCCATCCTTTCCCCTTGTTTAATTGCTTTTCCTTTGGAACCTTTAGTTTGTTTAATACCCAGTTAACACCCGTTATTACACCGTTTACACCATTCTTTATGCCATCGACCATTTTTCTAGCGAGTGAAAGCATACCGTCTTTTAGTTTTCCAGCACCTTTTTCAAGGCCTTTTTTCATTGTTCCAGGCATGCCTTTAATCTTCTCGACCATATCCTTTACGCGGTTAAAAACAGTATCTTTAATATTTTTAAATATATTAGATACAGTAGTTTTAAAACTTTGGAACTTGTCAATCGCCCATTTAACGCCGGATTTAATCGGGTTGACAATGTGGTCCTTTATCGCATTCCACGATTTTTTCGCTATATTTTTAATTCCAGTAAAAATGCTAGACACGTTATTTTTCATATTCGTAAACCTTGATTTAATAAAGTCTACGATACTTTTTATGATCATCTTGAAAAATGAAAGTATAGCATTCCAAATTGTTGAAATGACATTTTGGATTACTTTAAAAATACTGCTTACTGTATTACGCATTGCCGTAAAACGATTTTTCACAAATTCAACAATCCATTTTATAACTCTAGAAAATAAATCTTTTATAGTTGTCCACATCGACGCTATCGGTTTACTGAATCCTTTTACAAAACCAACGACACCCTTGAGTAATTTACCCCAGAACATAAGTTGGACAAAATTCCAAATGAATTGTAATGCACCGGAAAACACCTGTTTGATGCCTTCCCACATTTTTGAAAAGTCACCGGTGAACAATCCTGAGAAAACCTTTATAATGCCCATGATCACGTTTAAAGCACCATTTATTACACCTTTTATGTTGCCCCATACGGATTTCACGATTTCAAGCACAGCCCAGAAAACGACTTTAAAAATGCCTTGTATAATTGGCAGAGATACCTTAATTACCGATACTATAGCATCTATAATCGGTTTAATGACCGCCCATATACCTTTAAAAACATTACTAACCGCCTGCAACAATTGCTGGCCGTTTGAATCCCAGAATGCTTTCATTTCAGCAAATTTGTTTTTAAAAAAATCAACAACTGCTCTTATCCCGCTTTTCACACTGTCTACAAATCCTAGAAATGATTCGTTAGTAGTTAGAAACTCTTTTACTTTCTTATAGGCATTAACAAAAGCGTCTTTCAATTTGTTGACAAAATTCCGGAATGTTTCAGATTTTTTATAGGCTATGATGAAACCTGTTACCAATGCTGCTATAATACCGATTGTTATCCCAACGGGTCCAGTCAGCAAAGTAAACGTTCTGGAAAGTAATCCTACCTTTTTTGTTCCATCCGCAGCTGTTATACTTAACAGGCCAAAAACACCTTTTGCTTTAGACAATGGTGTAATCAATGTACCTAATCCTGCAGACAATTTACCGATAATACCGCCCAATGTTCCAAGGACTACCAAAATAGGGCCTGCAGCAAGCGCTACTGCACCAAACTTCATGATCATGCTTTGCTGGGATTTACTGAGATTAGCAAACCATTGTATGGCGCTTTGGACCTTATCCACGACAAGGCTAAACATTACACCGATTTGCTTCCCTACTTTTTGTGCCCATGCCACTACTTCGTCAGACTTTAAAAATTCTATAAATTCAGCAATAGATTCTTTCGACTTTTCAAAGACACCGCCCAGTAGGTTTTCACCAATGATTCCAATGTAAGCCTTGGTGTTAGCAACCATACCTTGCCATGAATCGGAATAAGCGCTCGCCATGCCACCAGCAAAGTCCTCCATGACATCAAGGAATTGTTTAGAATTGACTTCACCAGCAGTTACCATTTTCCTGAATTCTTCCTGTGATACGCCCAAGTTTTTTGCCATAGCTTGCGCAAAACCTGGCATACCATCTTCAATCATATTCAGTTCCTGGGTCATTAATTTTCCGGATCCTTGCACACGGTTAAATATCTGGGCCATATCCCCTACTGGCCTATTAGCGCCAACTGCAGCGTCACCAACAAGTTTAATGTAGCGCTCCAATTCGGAGCCTTCTTTAACTCCAGCAGCTAATGCGCCCGCTGCAACAGAGGTACCCTCCGCCATAGTGGTCATACCGCCGTCAATGGCTTTGGTGACTTGCTTGGATATTCTGCCGACTTCTTTTGTATTGTAGCCAAGTCCTTTCAGCTGTGCTTGTGCTGAATCTAGGCCGACAAGCCTTTTCCACCCCAAGGCTGCTGTAATACCACCTATAGCAGTTGCGGCACCGGCCGCTGGCAAAGTGATTTTTTTTGTTAAGCTTTTACCAAGGGTCCCCACTTTCTGAGATGCCTGTTGTAATCCGTTTCCAAAATTGGTTAAAGTTTTGCCAACGCTGCTGAAATTGGTACTCATTTTACCAGCCGTTTTTCCACTGGAAGATTCAAGACTGTTAATATCCTTTTTAACGCCTTGAATGGCCGATTTCATCCCGCTAACTTTTGCCACAAAAGACGCTTGCAACTCCCGTATTGTTGCCATGTTTTACCTCCCTTCTATCAATGTTTGTTGTTCCAACACTTCATTCGGGTCAAAATCCCATTCGTATGTTTTAGTCGAACCTTTTTCCGGCCTGTTCTCCGGCATTAACAAACGTTCAAACTCTCTTTTGGCTTGTATAAATTTTGGGTCTGGCTTTCCTTCTTGCGGCCGTGAGAATATATTGGAAAGGTATTGGATATACATCTTGGCTTTTTCATGTTCCGCTTGTTCTCGCTCTCTTTCCAATGTCATATCCATGTATTTAAATAACTCCACAGCCGGGGCGGTGACAACCTCTTTCCGACCTCCAAGCATGTCAGAAAGCTTGAATACAAACGCTTCCGTTATGCTTGCACTGGTTCCACTGTCTGCTTCGGCTTGAGCATCGTCATAAACTTCGTCTGCGCCTTCGTGAGCGCCAAAGACTTTTTTGCCCGTTTAATTAGTTGATCGATGTCGTTTACTTGAATGATAGCGTCATAGATGTCGAACACATCCATTGCTTTTTGCTGAACGAAAGTCTCATAGTCAATGCCCGATAGAATCGACAAAAGTTCCAACGCTTTATCCGGAATTTCCATCAGCAGGACATCTAAAGCACCGATTGCATTTGCGATTATGCGTTGGCCAAACTCACTTTCTGCAGCTTTATCTTCGTCCGCTTTTTGGGATTCATCGAAAACATCCACTAATAGTGCTTGCAAGTTCTGGTCTTTCTGTGCAATGTCAAAAATCTCTTTGATTTTTTTAATGGCTTTCGTGATTTGTATAATGTTCATTTCTTCTATGTCGTGTTGTACCGTTGTTATCGATTCGTCCTCTTTTATTTTTAAATTAACTTTCATTTTAATTAGTACCTCCCGATTGATTTATATATAAAAAGAGCAGGGTAACCCCTACTCTTGGCTAATCAACGCTTTTAATGCTGTAACTTCATCCTCCGTAAATTGTGGCTCTGCATCTTTTCCGGGGTCTCCCTTTGGACCTTTTAATGATGCAAGCCATTCTTGTTCGGTACCTTTAAAACCATTTTTGACAGCTACTTGATATGCAGAGTCCCCGTTATCGCCTTTATCTCCCTTGATACTTTCTACACCGCTAAGCGCGACAGGCATAGGTGCATCGGTAGAAATAGCTACAGGATTCCCATCCGCATCATAGTATTGCGGAAGTCCTACTTTAGCGCCGTAGATTTCCGTATATAAAATGTCTTTATCTGATTTTGGCATTAAAAAATTCCTCCTTAACTTAAATTACGCCATTCAATCGTCTTCAAAAACAACCGCTGTCGAGGGCTGTATTGACTGAATGACGTCTACTCCTTTGGGGGTTCTTGTCCATTTCCTTGGTCGTCTTCTTCAGTATGCGGATCAACTGCACCACGGTAGAAGAAGTTACCATCATCACTAGCGTCAAACCCTTCACGCGGCATCATTGCAAGTGTAATCGTTACGTTACCCTGTTCGGCGTTATATTCACGCTCAAATCCTTCTGTAGATGCCATATTGTAGATCGTCCAGTCCATGTCTTTGACACTGTCAGGAAGAATCCTCGGGTGAATACGAACTTGGCGACCTGTTAATTTTGTTCCAATTTTCGCGTCCGTTGCGCCTTCTTCGCCGCCATCAGGGTTTTTTACTGGTACAGTGGAGGCGAGTGCAAGTTCAAGAATGTTTACGTCCTCTTGCCCCGCAACGATTGAAACTTCACCTTCCCAACCGGATAGACGACGTTCTACAATTGTTTCACCAAAATCAGCAAATTGGAATTCTGTATATTGTGGTGTTAAGTTCAACGAACCGCCTTCTGCCTGGAGATAATCTTTACCGTCAAACTTAATCTGATCTTCACCTTCACCAACGTAAATGTCGGCTACACCAAAGATGTATTCTTTGTTCTCAGCCATTTATATTTCCTCCTTCAATTCCCTTAAAGTAACGTCAAAATTGACGCTGTATTCCATAATTCCGTCATTGCCTCCGATGCGCAAAGGATCACTTGCAGCCATAACAAAAAGGACAAGGTAATGTTTTTTTAACACTACTTGTCCATTTTTTTCGTACTCAACAGAAACCCTAAAATTGCTTTTCTTATGCAGCTGTTGATATGCCATTTCGGCAGCTAGTTTTGCATAATCCCAGTCAGATGATCTTATCCATACCTGATAACAGGGGTAACGGTATTCTGTGTCGTATCTGTCTGGTTGACTACTACTTGTCGCATAAACGGTTCCTGTATTGTCATCGGCATAATAATAGTCTACTGTCCACGTAAGACCAGGAACGACTGTTTGCAGTTCCTTCATCAATTCATACTGAATCATTTATCTGCCTCCAGTATGCGTTCTAATGCTCGTGCATTCATTTTGTCGTAGTCCGGTTCTATGGCCTTGATTGCGTTTTCCATGTATTTTGGTCCCGGTTGATACCCACGCCATGCAGGTTTTGCTAATGTGCCTGGTCCTCTGCCCGGTTCTTCATGCCGTCTAAGAGCATAAATAACGTTGGTACCGCCACGGACAACGATATCGCTTCCTTCTTTTGTTGCTTTATCAAAGTTGATGGAATCTTCAAGTGTTCCTTCATCATGATGGACAAGTGCTTTTGTGCCTTCTTCAGCCAACATGCCGAATTTGGTCATTTCGTCTATGATGATTTCCTCTGATTTATTGTCCATCTTGTCTAGCAATTCCACGAACTCGTCTAAGCCTTCCCATTCGATTTCGAAAATATCGCCTTTAGCCATCGACAAACACCGTCCTATAGTAGACTTTGCTACCTGCTAGATTCGTAGCTTCATCTTTTGCAACGATAGTGCCACGTCCTTTATCACCGGCCATAGTCTTATAATCTAGTTCGGTACCATTGTCCGGATTAAAGCCACTCGGGAGATCGATTTCTAAGTTGACTTGTCGTTCCCTGCCTTTTGCATCACGTACCAATTGCGACTTAAATTGCACACGTGCTTTTGAGTCAATCTGCTTCGTTTTCGGCTTGCCATACTTATCGGTAATTGGTTGCCCGTTCTCGTCCAAAATAGGCACGTTTGCGGTTACTTTCTGTCTCATGGGTGGCTTCATATCAAACGCCCCACTTTTGCTTTAGGAACAGGCTCTAATAATTGGATTACAGCTGGTGCAATCTCCGTTCCTTCAAATGTTACAGATACACCTTTCACGCTGTAAGATTTCACACCTTGGCGCTTTAGTTTGGCATATTCCTCTTCTTCACCTTCGAGCATATATAGGACTTGTAAGGCAACCGCACGATCTGTGATATCATCCTCTTTAAAATTGTCTTTCAACAGTTCATGAGCCACGAATATGATTTTTTCTTGATCTTCTTTAACCAACTCTTTATATAGCTCGTTGCCATACATACGATCAAGATAACCTTTAATAGATTCATTAGTAATCATGTTGATCACTCCATAAATGAAATGAGCGCCTATTTAGACGCTCATAATTACAATCGATTGCGGCCGTTGAATTGCCGGGAATACCGTTTCGCCAATAAAAATAGCTTGACTTGGTGGGTTGGTTTCCTTGATTTCTGTAACCGAATAGATACCAGATTGATAGTTCTTTTCAACGGTAGGACCTAGGTATGTCTTACCTAATTCCTCACCCAAGAACACAACTTTATTATCATCCAACAACTGTACTTCGCCATTGCCGTATACATCCACAACATCGTCATTGATTTCATATGGGGGTAAACCCAAGGACGTAAGCACGTTGGAAATATCATTCTTAGTTAGCAAGCGTTGGCCGTTATCCGTTCCATACACTTGTGTGCGGATTTGCTCATTATTTAACAGATGCGCTTCCGTTACACTAGTCATATGCATTACACGTGGCTTTTGACGTTTATTTTCTTTTTGGTATTGTTTAACCGCTTCCCGGATGTCTTCAAGTGGTGTGGATTTAGGGTCAGACCATTTTGTTTTGACGTTGATCTTATTTCCCTTCGGTATGTCATATTCAACATTCAAATGAATATCGTTTTCATCATCGTCATATTTAAGCACTCCGTTATAAACCGCTTGTGCGCGCATGTATTCTTCAATATCATAAACACCTTGAATAAGATCGTCTGTGGTGTCATAAACATAATCAATCGCTTGGTTCTTTTCCTCGTTGTCACGCGGACGGTTGAAACGCAGTAGTTCTTCCTCGTCCAATCGTGTTCCGTGTTGTACTTTTGCGACGGAACCAAAAGCCTTTTGCAAGTCCTTTTTGTCGCGTAATGGGGCGGATGCATTAAATCCAGTAATGCTTGCAGCTTGTCCGTATTTACCATTAATCACATTGTAGGAAAAGTTAATATCCTTGATTGGTTTATTCGGCAAAACGTTTCGCAATTTATATTCTTTGGCTACTGGTACGTTTTCCACATAGCCTTGAAATTCTTCTCCTTGAAATTCTTTTAAATGTAATGGCATAAATTATTCCTCCTTCTTACGCATCAAAGCGCAAATATCCTTTTACTGCATTTTTAAATCCTTCTGTAACACCAGTGCATTTATTTTCTAGTGGGTGCCCAGCTACAAGTACACCGACAATCGGATTAGAACCCTCCACGACTTTTACATCATGAGAAGTCAAACCAGCGCCCTCGCGTGCTTCTGTATTTCCATCTTCATCTGTTTTAGGGTCAGTCCACGGAACGTATAACCCGTCGGCACCTTTATAAACGGCAGTACCGGCTTTTACGTACTCACCAGTCGTAAATTTTGAAGCATCAAGTGTTGCGCCACCTGTTTTATATTCAGTGCCTACATTGTTGCGTAAAAACTCTTTGCCACTAACAATATCGATCTTCGTTGGCTGTAAATTCATTTATTTTTCCTCCTTTTTATGTCGTTCAAGTGCCCTTTGACGACCTGCTTCCCTTGGATCGACTTTCTTTTTCCTGTTTCCTTTTTGCCGGGAACCAGGTACAAAAGATGATTTCTTTTTCTTCTTAACCGATTCGTCCTCTTCCTCGTCATCATCAACAGCACCAAAATACTCCGGAAATTCTTCTTCCAATTCCTCGAATAAATCGTCAAGGTTTTCCGGTTCCCCATCTTCATCCAGTTCGATGTCATCAACGTTGATCAGACGTGCCAATAATCTAGGATTGACCTGGTTGTCCACTGCATACTCTTTGACCATCGCCCGCTTTTCCTTACGTTCTGCACGTTCGATGCGCTTTTCTTTTTCGGACAATTGATTTTTGAGCGACTCAAGTTCATCGTCATCATCCTTATCCTGCTTGTCTTTTTTCTTACCAGCCTGCTCTTTGAGTCGGCGATACTCTTCCGGATCCACGTCGTTGTACTTCTTCATTCGTTTGGACAGTTGTTCCTTCATCTTCTTTTGATATTGCTTTTTGAATTCCTTATCCTTGAGCAATTCATCCAAATCTGGAACGCCGTCATCGTCCTCGTCATCATCTGAACCTTCTTTATTATCGTCTGTATCATCTTCGTCATTAGAGCTATCACCTTCGTCAGCAAAGAATTGCAGATTCAATTTCAAAGGTTCAACCTCTTTCGTTATCGTAGAAAGATCACACTTAAATAATGAGATAAACCATGTAATTAATCGTTGTAGCATTTCAATATCCTTCCTCTGCTTAGGTGCAGGAACCGTTACTCATAATTGTTCTTTAACGCCTTCAATTATGGAAAAAAGGCATAATAAAAGCACATCGGCAACCATTTCAATACGATGTGCGCCCTGCCCACTGACTTCAAATTGCAGGATTCCATTTTAAACCTAATTAATCTTTTGCAGGATACGTCAAACTAACGTTAAGTCCAATCGAACCGTCGTCATACTTTGTATTATCAATTTGTACAATTTCTAATTCCTCTGGATTGACGTTCTGTAGCAATTCAATAGCATGTTTCAACATTACCTCGTTTTTCATGCTACTCACCTCCTGTTATTTTTTAATAGATTTCAGCGTATCCTGGTAATCTTGTATCAACTTATTGTAATTATCTGTGTTAGCGCGCTTCATCCGTTTGAAAGCCCCCAGATTAGCAGGAGCATCGTCACCGAGTACCCCTTTAATATCTGCATAACGCTTCTTCTCATAATTATTGATACGATTTAAGCGCTGTTGCTCTTCGTAAGCTTTCTTTTGTGCCACTGTCCGCGTGTCTTTATTGGGATCAAATGATTTCCATTTTTTCTTGGCATCCTCTATTTCTTTATCCGTCTTGTGTTCAATCACATACGGACGGACAGAACCTCTACAATTTGCATGGCGTGGTGGTAATGGTGCTTCTTCTGTAGTCGGAAACCCTTCGTGTTTACCAGTTAAACTAACCACAATACCGTTGTATTTGGCACATTCGGCACATCCATCACTGCGTTCGAATATCTCAACTAAGCCAACGCCGTTCTCTAAATAGCGATTATTAGCACCTTGCACATTGGCGCTTTTTAGATTGGTTCTTGTCACAACCTCACTATAAAAATCCAATGGCAGTTTCTTTCCATCAACGGTTGTAAAAGATGTCATACCTTCCTTTGCAAAGGATTCAGCTACTCTTTTAGTGATAACCTTTCTGGATTTACCTTGAATTATTCCACTTTGCAAATCTCTTTTAACTGATGTCAGTGCTGCCTCAATTGATGCATTGGTATTCTTTCTTGCTGTTCGAATAGCCGCTTTCAAATCTAGCATAGTGTTATCTGTTATTTCTGCTATAGCTGCTAGATGTACGTGATTATTAAATGCAGATGAAACTTGACCGCTACCAGATATACTGGCGGCAAGTCCGTTTGTTGGATTGATACCGGCGCCACTTAGCGCCTTTGTGGCTTCGTCTACACCCTCTAAATATGCCTTTAATGATTCAGCAGGGATAACATCCTCAACAGCTATATCAAGCCTGGAAAACATATTATCTATGGTTTGTAGCGTTTGCTGTGCATTCTTATCGTTCGCAAGATTGGTATTCTGCAATAATTCCAGAATTTCTAGTTTTAATACCTTGGTTATTTCTAGTAACTGTTCACTATTCATTCTTCATCATCCTGTATAGGATTGCCGTTCTCATACCGATTACCCATAAATTGTTGTAACGTTTGCCTTCCTCTCAAAAGAGAAAAGCTATCATCATTCGAACGTTCAGCTTCAACCCGCGCCAGTTCTTCCTGTATCCATTCCTCGGATGCATTCGGGTTATTACGTCTAATTGTCGTTTCAAGCGACTGTGTTTCCGATTCGAAAGCCATGTTATTTTCCTCGATAAGTTCTTTCCTGCTAATTGGTATCATGGACTTAAGCGTAATTTCTGGTTCCTCAATTACAACAGCCGGATCATTATAATTGGCAAGCCACAACGCACTTTCAATCAACTGCTGCAGGAAATAGATGTATTCGCTTTGTATTTGCTCTGCTTTGATTAACGACGTAAACAGGTCGTAGAACTTTGCTACACCAGATTGGGCGCTAGTTCCACTGTTATCCATATAAAAATCAATTACCTTCTCTGATGTCTTAGTTTCCATGAGCATGAGTTTCATCAAGTCTTTAACCCACTGGATATCGCCTATTTTTGTAATGTCAATTTGAATTACTTCCATAGCCTTCCCTTGATCATCAAATGTGGTGATCTCTAAATCCCTATGATCAATACGGCCACGTTCTCCGTAACGTTCTTCCGCCTTTTCCTCTAATGCCACCATGATCTCTTTAGAGACAGCAATACGCGGCTTACCATTACGCTCAAACGTGATTGCATTTCTGGTAAGCGTCCAATTTACTTCATCTTGTTTGCCATCCTGTCCTTTCAAACAGGAAGAACCCAACGGATTCATAAATGTCTTTTCATTCGGCCAATAAATAATAAAAGGCCTACCCCGACCTGGGTAAACCTTTTCTAATTCCTTCATTCCTAATAATTCCTTAGCTTCATCGTCTGGAACTTCTTCTGTTTTGCGTGATTCATTCAGTAAATAAAGCATGTGACTGGTATATAAATCACCATCTATCACTTGTTCCCGATACACATGCAAGTATTCCTGCTCGTCTATTTCGATCTCATAAGCCAAATCAGCACCCATACCATCTTCATGGGGGTAATACACGTCACGAGCTTTAAATTCTAACCGTAGCCCCCTCTCATCCATCCACGGAACGCCTACAAGGCCACCATCTACTTGCTGTTGTAGGATATTTCCCCAATGCTCAAATGCAAGGTTGCTATTCTTTTGTATCTGATCGATCACTTCCTGCTGCACATGAATGATCTTGCTTACATCACCCCGCGGCTCGTCCACTATTTCATCTGTGTCAGCATTAATTTCACCAGCTTGAAAATCATCAGGAGATAAGGACGATTGTATATTACCAATAGATCGGCTTACAAGCATGGCCGGTATTTCCGGTATTAGTTTGCATATATTAGCGACAATGTACGGTGTTTTAACGTTTTGCGCTTGTTGTGTACCGTACATAATGTTGTCGATGATCTCACCTTTTTCAATTAGGTTTTTCGCCCGCGGGAATATTTCCGAATGCTTTCCCTCGTAGAGATCACGATAATAAAAGATATGGCCATGTACTTTTTTAATTGTATCTTCATCAAATTTCGTCCAATTTGGCATGGGTTCACCTTCTTTCTACCATACGTTAATACTGCTTATTCCTGCTTTAGGGGCAAATATTATAGTGTTAACAAAGTACCTGTCTGAATCCATAAGATGATCAAATTGCTTAATAGGCTTATCCTCGCCTCTTTCAGATGCTTTTGTGTCCCAAACATAAGAAGAAAACTCCCTAAATGTTTCTTTGCAGCAATCGTTATATAAAATCATCATTTCACTAAGAGCCGTCTGTACATTGCGGATGCCGTCCAACACATCATTCTTTGCTTTAATAACATAAAATCCATCTTTTCTTAACTGAGCAATAAAACTTGCAGCCGACGGATCCACAATAATCCCTTTTACCCGTATTCCTTTAATAAATTCCTTCAAGTCTTTACTGTACTCAACATCTGTTTTCTGCTTTGTGGAATTGCGGCCATCATAGAAATACTCCTTCACTTTGTACCATGTCTTACCCGATTTCCCCCACAACCCAAATGTAGTAGGGTTTTGAGTACCATAGTCGATAGACACATAATAATCCGTATATCTTCGTCCCTCAGTTTTTACAACATGCTTGTCCTTATCGAACATGTCATAAATAACGCCTTCTGCAAGCACCCATAGACCTAATATGAACCGCTTGTAGAAAACACCTGTAAACATCCTTTTATAACGATTAATAACCCTTGCGGATAATGAAGGGTTGTCGTCCATAGTAAAGTGCAATCGTATGAGGTTTTTTTCTTCCAGGTTATCGATGTAATTCTCTTTAAACCAATGATATGGGCTTGCAGGGTTGCAGTTATACCAATACTTTGAGCCATCAACAGAGCAACGAGCTTCTGCCTGACTAACAAATGATTCCGGCATTAATGCAACTTCATCAAAGAACATTCCGGCCAGCGTAATCCCCTGTATCAAGTCTTGGGAGCTTTCGTCTTTACCGCCAAAGATGTAAAAGTAATTCGTTCTTCCTCGGAATGAAACGGTGAGGTAGTTATCTGCCCGATGATCTTTAACCTTATATCCCCTTGATTTAAGCATTCTCTTTAATGGAGTAATGACATTACGTCTTAATGCTCCTATTGTCTTTCCGGCCATACCAAGGTTTTCTTCATTAAAATTCTCCATGCCCCACATAACATAGGAAAGAGACATGACAACCGTTTTCCCGGCGCGAACGGATCCATCACAGATGATGCCATCTTTTTCTATTACAGGAGAATTAGGATGCCACCAAGTTAAAACCTTCTTTTGTTTGGTAGAAAATGATTTAAATTTAAATAGCGCTGGTTTAAGCTTCTTCGGTGCTTCCATCTGCATCATCGTTCCACACCTCCACTGCATCACCTAAAGCTTCAATGAATCCGTCATCTTCGTAATCATCCATGGTTTCGCCGGATAATCTAGTGATTTCTACCTTGGTTTTCTCGGTGTTTGCCTTCATCTGTTCTAATTTCAATGACTGTTCCCCATAAGACTTGGCGATATCGTGTTTTTGCTTAATGGCCTTCACCAGCTGATTGGTTATCCGAGTCAAGGCATCTTCTATATTCATGATGTCATCGATTTTCCGGTACTGTGTTTCCTCAATCTCCGTTACAACCAATGCAGAAGTTTTTACCGGTACCTTTACTTGGACTCCATCTTTTTCGATCACATGAACATCCTTGGAATCTTTCAATTCCTGCAGCACCCTTTTTTCCGGTTCGGTCAATCCACCTTCTAAATTCTTAATCCGTTTCATCATTCGCCGCTGTCGAATGGATAGTTCCCTGATAGTAATATCAATTTGATAAAGTGGATCTGTTTCGACGGTTTCAAATAGTTCCTTCTCATCATCGTCCAAATAGTCCCACATGAGCGTTTCATATTCTCCGGTGGTGACAGCGTTCTTATTCCCTGGCGGTGGCTTACCACCCTTGTTACCTATTGCGTTATGGTTTCCGAACGGAGCTCCTCCGCCCTTGTTCCCTTTTGCATTTTGACTTCCTTTAGGAGCACCACGTTTAGGAGCGCTCCTATTCGATTTAAGAGCGCTCCCTTTTAAGTCATCATCCCATTTATCTTGTGATTTCCATTTACGGATAGTGCTTGCAGACACTCCAATTTTTTTAGCAATGTCAACAAGTTTTATTTCCTTACCGCTGTCTAACCATAATTTCTTTGCTTCATCCCGTCTTGGGTCACGTGGTCTAGGCATCTACATCATCACCCACCTCCGACACTCCATTAAGTTTGAGTTCGTTTTTACAAATCATCTTTTTGTAATTCTAGGTCAACCTCAATAAGTTTCTTCAAATCGTCCACCGTAGTAATTTTAATCTTACCGTTTTGAAAGTCTTTCACCCATTGGGCTATGCCTGCTTTAATTATTTTTCTGTACCTTTCTTTTGAATCAAGTATTCCACTAACCATCTGTGCTTCATGCTCTAACAACAGATCATTACTAGAACATTCGTTTGCCTTTTCCATTGCCTTACACCGACCTCTCAACTATAATTGAGGTGAGATAGTGGCTATTGTCATCTGTGGCCACAGGTTTCCACTATCTCTGCCGGTGTTTCGGCACTCTACGGGAGGGAGGTGTTCCAGAACCTCTCTCTTTCTTTTTAACTATTTAATAAAACGGGATTCACACCCGTACTTTCATAAAATCGTTTTTTAATAACATCACAAAAGATAGGGTCAAGTTCCAAGGTTCGGCACTCCCTGTCTGTTTGCTCACAGGTCATTAATGTAGAGCCGCTACCTCCGAATAAATCAACCACAATATCTTTCTTCTTGCTACTGTTTTTTAATGGAATAGCAATCAAATCCAATGGTTTTTGAGTAGGATGAACGTATTTGTTTACATTACCTCGACCAATTTCCCAAACGGTGGATGGCTCCGGTAATTCTTCTTTTAAACCAGATCTCCAAACAGTGGATTGCTTTCTATCTCCATGCCAAGAAGGTGATTTCCCTTTCTTGTATGCATAAAAAACAGGCTCATGTTGCCATCTATACTGTGACCAACCGAAAGAAGGATAATTTTTCACCCAAATACATTGAGAACGAACTACAATACCGTGTCTATTCATGGCATTTTCGAATTCCCTTTGATATGAGGAGCCATGGAATACATAAATTGCTGCCGTATCTTTCATCAGATGAACATAGCTTTTAAATACACCGTCTAAGAAACTATCAAATTCTTTTGTTGACATATCATCATTCATAATGGAATCACGTCCAGAATTGCTTAATTGCTTTGATTCGCTCGTTACCGCTACATTGTATGGCGGATCCGTAATGACAAGGTCCGCTTTATCCTCGCCCATCAGTTTGTCGATATCCTTTAATTTTGTAGCATCACCACAAACCAGCAAATGACGACCGAGCTTCCAGACATCCCCATATTCTGTCTCTGGTTCCGTGATATTTTCAACCGCTGCATCTACATCGAAATTATCATCTTCAACAGGATCATTAATTTCGGTATCAGATGGAAGCCCACCTATTAATTCGTTCAATTCATTCTGTTCAAATCCGGTTATTTCAAATCCTAATGGGGTATCAGATAATTCTCGGAGCAATTCTGCCAGCTTTTCATCATCCCATCCTCCGCTAACCTTATTTAATGCGATATTCAGCGCCTTTTCCTTCGTAATGTCCATATCCACAACCGAAACATCAACGGATGTAACGCCCTGATCCAATAATATTTTTAAACGCTGATGACCACCAACCAAATTACCAGTTCTCTTATTCCATACAAGAGGCTCAACATATCCAAATTCATGTATTGACTGTTTTAATTTCTCATATTCTTTATCTCCAGGTTGCAAATCTAATCTAGGATTATATTCCACCGGGATTAAATCATCTATTTTTCTATTTTCTATTCTCATTATCTGTATCACCTCGTTGTGCTAATTGCTTTTTGGCATATAAAAAAGCACCGCAATGGGTGCTTATGAATTGCTATTTAAATATTTACGACCATTCGATGTTATATAAGTTGTTCCTAAATCTAACATACCGTCTTGAAAAATTTTAGAACCATCTATCAGCTTGTCTAACTTCATAGTATCTATTAGTTCTTTGAATTCCTCATAAGGTAGCCCGACATCCGTTTCTTGAATGTCATGATTACCTCTGTTGAGTTCTTTTAAAATATATAGCACAGTGCTAGAGAACTTTTTTTCATCCACAACAAAAAACTCCCTTCAAAAATCTATATCGCTCCATTATTTTTTAAGTTTGTCATTATTTCCGGATTGTCGTTCTCAACGCTATAAAAGAATACTTTATCTACGTAATTTTCAATATCCCAATTTTTTATACTCCACTCATTTGTAGTAATTAGTATTATTTTATGTGATTTACATTTTTTTAGGTCGCTCAAGAAATCAGCATATCTTTTGGAATCATCTAGTACAAGTTGCACAGGATGAAATAACGTGAAAGTATTCTCATTACCTCTAGGGTTATTTGCTGTATGTGTTGCATAACTATTTATGTTTACAGTCATCTTTCCTAGTTTATAGTTAGTTGTTGATTTGAGCGCATCCGGTAACAGTCTCTTGTTAAATGCCCTATAAATTTGGAACGCTATGTCTCGCATAGAACTCGTTCTGATAATTCCCTTGTTATATTCTTTATTCAAACAAGAGAGAGACACCTTTAACTTAGCATCGTCATCATAACCTCTTAACAACAATATTCTATTGGTATTATCTCTTAAAAATTCCGTGACTACTGAAATAGCATTTTGTTCATCAGTCATAATATCCCTCCTTTATCTCTATGATTCGCTAAAAGAGGACTATTTTCCTGCTGATTTTACATATTTTATTAAATATCTATAAATTAGACCGCTATGTCTTAAAAGAACACGGTCTATACTAGATAGGTGCTCTATATAAGAGCATTTTCACTACTATGTGTTTACCTTTTTTCACCACTAGCGCCGCCCTTTTCCAAAGACGGCGCTATGGTATTGCTGGTATCCTATGCTATATCCAAGAACGTCTACATCCAGGCCTACCCGCATCTCTTCCACAACCGGGAGAGCCTTTTTCAACTGTTTCATTAACTTCTCTTTCATAAACTGGGTAGTAATGTTCGTTTCTAATAACAGTCCTGTTTACATTAATAACTTCAGTTGGATGGATATGTTTCCTAACTCGTTCTGTAGTTTTTGTTCTTACAACTGTTTTAGTTGGGCAAGTAATAATGTCTTCCTGTCTTCTATTGCGATGATTGTCATTCATAAATATCCCTCCTTTTCGTTTTGATATATCTTATGAAAAAGGAAAGAACTTGTACTAGACAATAAAATTAGATCTTAATATTTATTCAAAAATAGACTTTTTATCTTAATAGACTAATACATTAATATTTATAGTGCTTATCACATCAAGACCTAACGGTCTTTAATATTTACTACATAATATAAAAAGAGCTCTATACAAGAGCCCTTTCATCCTTAATGCGGGATTGTATGACATTCGTATGACAAGAAATTTTTACCTTAATTTTGTTCTTTGCTCGCTCGATGAATTTTTGAACAGATGGCTTTTTGATATTCAACTCGTCCGCGATTTCCTGCATACTCCATCCTTGAGCCATATGCAATAAATAACATTGCCTTTCACGATGGGATAAATCAATTAAAATATTGATCAAATCTTGCCTTTCCGATTCATTCAATGTTTTTTCTTCTGGTTGAATATCCAAACTAGGCAATAAATCCATGTCCAACAGCATACGCCTTTGATATGCTGATCGCTTGTCAATTCCTCGCATGTTTCCAGGACGTCTACCTAGCTTCATCCAATCAATAGAAAACGACATATCATTAATCATGCTATTTATTTGTGACTTATCCTGCTTGTCTAATTCTGAATCACCTAAATTACACTTCATATTATAAAGCGTTTTTCGACCCTGTTCATACTCGTTTAAGAGCCTGTCTGCCCAATTCTCAAGCTGTTTGTTATTCATATTCTTGCCCCCTCCTGCAAAATAAAAAAGACACCAAATGGCAGCAACACGCTGTCATTCAGTGTCCTCCAGATGGCTGGTAGAACAAATTATTTATTTACCTTTTTTAATTCCCTTTTTCTTCTTTTTTCCATTCTCTTTTCGTTTTCTTCGATAGTTAATCTTTTTCTTTTTTTCTTTTTTTGAACAACTTCATAATGTAAGCTTGTAATTAAATCTTCTCCTTTATAGGAATAAGTGTTTGGAATAAAAATCCTAAATTGCTGCTCCCATGATTGGAAATTTATATCATCATAAAAAACTTTTAATAATAATCTAGGTTGTGTCTTATCTTCAAAAAATGAATTAATGAAATAATCATTTAATAGATATATAAAGTAATCAGGTATATATATTTCAGTCTTATCATTGGAATCAATAAGATCCACACTTCTTATAAATGGAGCAATTTGAATTCTTTTTGCCCCTTTTTGACCTTCAAATTCATACCTAATAAATAACTCTGATTTACCATTTTCATCTTTCCTTACTTTCAGACTATGGTTTCCAAAAATTATTTTTCCACCTTCGTTTAGATCTTCTTTATCTAAAAAGTAATCAAGATTTTCAATATAATAGCAGTACCCAATATTAAAGACAGGTGTATTTCCATAATTCCAAATTGGTAATGTTGTATTTGAGAACTTTTTTGGTAATTTTTCATTTACATCCCAATCGGAAAGAATGTAAGTTATATTAGCTTCAATCTCCTTTATACCAGGTACTATTATTGATTCTTTGTCTTTCTTGTTTATCCTTGCCTGAACAAATATAGAAAACCATGAAGCAATTGCTGCTAGCATAGCAATTATTACAGCAACTAATTGCAATATGTCAGAGGGGTTAAGACAATTCCAGAATCCCCCACAGCTTTCTTTGACAATAAGATCGATATTCAAAACTCCTCCCCCTCTTCCCACTTAACACGCTGTTTCATTTTGTCTCAGCTTCCTCCAGTTAGCTGGTAGAACTTATTTTTAAATATTTTTCCACTTCCTCCATCTTATCATCTATTTTATTTTTGAAATTTCCGATCAATTTCTGGCAAGTTTCGAGAGCAGTAATATCAAATCCCTTGATTCCCTCAAAATGTTCCGTATCCTCAATTATTTGTTCAATTGTTCTTACAACTTTTTTTATAATAATGAATTCCATAAAAGAATCATGCAATAAAAATTTATCATCTATAGTATTTATCTCAGACTTTATGCCACCAATATAGTATTTAAGTTCATTTATTTCTTTCTCAGTGACGAGATCTTTGTTAATTATTTCAGTAAAATTCCACAAAAACCTATCTAAGCTAATATGGAAAGGCTTCAAGTGTTTATAAAACTGCTTATACTCTCCCTCTTTAACTGACTTCTTTTGTTGGTATATCTATAGCACCTGTTATAAGTGCCCCCAACAAAGCTCCCATAAAAGATGGGTCCGAAAACAAACCTTCTAGATACCCATTCAAAATTCTTCCCCCTCATCCCACTTCACTCTTTTAACTTTGCCCTGGTGAGTAACAATCTTTGTCTCCCCGTGTGAAGGCAATTCGGCCAATCTAGCCTTCCCTTCACTTACCACGATGGCAAAGTTTCCCTCTAATTCCATTATATCAATATCTAGTCTCATAGTACTAGGGTTTATTTCTAAATCTTTTAATCTCAACCAGGACCCCTCCTATGTTATAATTAAAATGTAGTGGGCAGGAGAAATCCTGTCTTTTTTTCACTCACTATCTATCCTTCATAAACCGTTGATTCAAGTTCCAAATAACATCATGCAACATCCTATTTTCTTCCCAGAGCCTCAATCTTTTTTTGCTGTTTAATAGTCTCGCTGGCATCTTGGAATTCAGTCATTACATACGTAAATATTCCGAGGAATAAAATTGCTAGTAAACCAGCTGCCATGTACCATATACTTTTCAAATTATCCCTCCTGATTTAAATATTTGGCCCGTTTCGGCGGGCCATCTTAATTTAAGCAATAATTGATATTCTTCCATGTTCAATTTGGTCTTTAAGTGAAGCTTCTAAGTACTTTCGAATGTTTTCAATTGCACTAATCTTCCACGCTCCACCGTCTGCCTCAAAGAGCGCACAACGCGGACCATCCTTCATGCGGAACACGAAGTCACTTTCTGGCTGTACCACTTCAACAAAGGTTCTATACGGCGCCAACGCAACTGGGTTAGGCACTTCTACATTTCCCACTGTGGCAACGCCGACTCTAGCGACAACTGCTTGAGATACACCATCATCACTGACCGTTTTAACCTGGTCCTCGGTAATATTACCTACTACCTTCAACATCACGTCGCGATCATCACTATTAACGAAACATGACTGGAGCTTAATGTTGAAATCTTCAGTGTCATACCAACGATCGAAATAAAACTCCGGAATCAATGCTTCAGCTTTTAAGAAATAGTTACGATTCTCATCCGCGTTTAGGGGAGACTTGACTGTAACTGTTGTCGGACTAGCAACATGGATGATTGCAGCATCCCTTTTATCAAAATTCGATTTTAGGTAACCAACAAGACCAGATAGTGTATGCGCTGTAAATGGTGAAGCTACCGGCGCTTCCAGCAAGTGAAGTTGTTTATCTGACCAATCCTGACCGTTCCTTTCGTGAATTTCCGCTTTTCCCATACCAACAATGTACTGCAATGCTTCTTTGATCATTTTTCATTCCTCCATTTCTTAATGTTTTTTATTCGATATTTTGACATCTGGGGATCCAATCGAATTATTTGTATTACATCCCTTATTGAATCTGCTTTTATCACTGTACGATAGATACCCCGCATCGGGGGTATCTCGTACCAAACTTCATACCTCATTGCCGCTGCTCTCGGAAATTAATAACTCTATTCGGATCCTCATCATTCACCTTTTCTCCTGTATCCAGGGCAATATCGCCATCATTATCAAAAAACATCTGACCTTTAACCCCCGACCGGAGCTCTTTTCCAATGACATTTCCGTTGTCATCTGCACCCATTAAAAGTTTTGTATCAGCCTCTTTAGCAGGAAGAAGTTTCGATTTTGCAACAACGGAAGCACTAACAACATCCCTTCTTTCATCACCATATAATTTGACCTGGACAGTCACTGTTCTAGCCTTCTTAGGATCTGTGTTTGGATCCGCAATGTTATCCAGCGCCTTTTGCAATTCCTCGTTAAAACGTGCCGCAAATGCACCATCTGCAAATTCATTTAAATCGACCATGTAATCCATGTAACACCCTCCTGTTTTTATTTTTTAAGCTATTGCAGCTGCTATTAACCTATCGACTACCGATAAGTAGTCTAATGCAACACCATTTTTGGACTCTACCAAATGTGCATAAACCTCTAAATCTCGCAAAGGGATTGATTTTCTCCCACCGTTTTGAGCTTCCTTTAAATATTTCTGAAGCATGTTATTTGGGACTAAGAAAACGTCCCTGGATATCCTCATTTCGACGATGAGGAAGGATACTGCCCCTTGTTTTTCAGCATCCTCCAGGTATTGAATTTGGTGATCAGCGATTATGCTAAACGGTAGCCGCTTTTCTTTTGTTGATTTAGCTTCGAATACGATTGACTTACCTTGATATATTCCGTCATAATCTGTGGTAGATTTCTGATCAAAAATACATATATGCTGGTTACCTCGCGTCTTTCCTATGATTTTCATAGGGGTTGCCCGTTTATTTATAATGGCCCTGCCTTGGTTTATGTAGATCTGGTTAGTGTAGTTCAGGCTATTTTCAAAGGAAATTCCACGTTTTCCGGTATAAATCATTCTTTTAACACCTCCTCCGCCATACGAAGACAACTAGCTGCAGCATCGATCAGTTCCCTGTAAGTAGATTCCATATCCTTATTCTGAAGCGCTTCCGCAACCTCCCCTAACTCCTCCATGATAGTTACGAAACGCATCGAAAGTGGCAGTTTTTCCGGATGCAAATGATCCTGCCTGGCACGTTCTTGATGTATGTCATTGATGATTTTAGTGCGTAAGTCTAAGTTGCTTGTTTGATAGACTGGTAGCTCCATCGTTTTCCTCCTAACTAATTTCAAATAGATTCATTTGACTGTCTTCAAAGTTCATAAGCAACAGTTCCGTCGCATCAGGTCTCATGTACCCATCTTTTGTGGAAATCATTGTTTTTTTAGTTTTGATCTCGAGTCTATTCCATCCAGGATAGAGCTTATCAATCAAATCGTGATCGTAATAAGAGACGATCGCCTTCCCGTTTATGCGATTGAGCAACGCTGCCAGGTAACGATGATCCTTCTCTTGAAACCCACCCTTGTATCTGCTTTCGTTTCCAAAATAGGGAGGATCCACGTAAAATAAAGAATCTTTATCGTCATAGGTTTGAATGACCTTCGAAAAATCATCGCAATCTATGATTACGCCTTTCAACCTTTCAGCAAATGTTACGATTCGCTTGCAAACTTGTTGATAAACGCCTGGAGTATTATGATGGGCACTGTGTTTCCACCCAGACTTATGATTTTGTCCGCCACCGTTAATCGCACAACGATTGACGTAAAAGAACTTCACTGCGCGGTCGAAATCGCACATATCTCCACCATTGCGCCGTTGGTCAAATAATTCATCCTGCCACAATTCGTATAAATACCTGGAATACGGCAATGTGGAGCAGGCATCATATAGTTTGTCCGGATCCTTTCTAAGGACCATTAGGAAATTAACCGCGTCCCCGTTAATATCGTTGTATACCTCTACTTTTGATTTTGGTTTGCTTGCTAACACATGTGCTGCACCGCCAAATGGTTCAACATAGCATTTATGCTCTGGCATGAGGCTTATAATGCTGTCGGCCATGTTAGCTTTTCCACCGAACCATATCAGCGGTGATTTCACTTTCATTCTTCATCATCCTTTAAAAAATAATGTTCACCCAGTTGCTGCCTTATCTTTTCCATGGTCTTTTTGCCGATCCCGGGAACCTTTTCTAGCCCCTCAAATTTAACAGCAAAAAAATTGACTGCTTGTTCAATGCCATGTTTCGTTCCTTTATCAAATCCTAGCCTGTAACCCTCTTCAAACTTTTTCTTTAGTACAGGATTCTTACTCATTCCACCAGCCTCATTTCGATGGGAACTTGATTGTCACGATGCTCAATCAATAGTTTCCTAGCATCAAACCAAGAGCAATGGTGCGAATCCTGGACTGACTTAACGTATTTTGACCAACGTCTTTGCTGTTTTTTAAAATCCCTTGATTTAACACTTTTATTTGATTCAAGTGGTGAAATAACATCCGCCGGGATAACCATTTCTGTTGAATCCAACTCGCTAAATAGACTTAATTGATCCATCAGAACCACCCACTTCCAGGGTCTTCTACTCTAACCTCAACAGCACGTTTAGCTGCTAGTTTGGTAATAAGCTCTCGCTTCGACTTCCCCGCCGTTTCGTAATACCCCAACTGATGCAATTGATCTATGATGTGCTTTACCATGATGTTTTCTTCGGCTTCAAATGCTTTCATGAGGACACATCCTTTTTGTTTTTTAATCGAACTACGACATCAATCCTCTTCTTCGATAATCATTTTTATAGCGTCTCCCAAATCAAATTCTCTTGAACATTGATGACAAAGTATAACGCTATAATCATCACTATTCCAAGCCATTTCCTCGGCTTCTTCTTTATTTTCTGCTTCAAAGTCACCCACGTATTTGGTGGCATCTATTACCGCATAAGCTCTATATTTTGGCATTTATATCGCCCCTTCTTTATGTCGCATTTTTGTTCAAACTTTTATTGAGCCACGATTAACACTTCTACCTTCTTTTTTCTCTAATTGCTCAATTACCATTTGCAAACCAACCCAATAAGCGATAAGACTACGTGGCAATCTTTTTCCGCAATCAGAAATACAACTTGCCGCTTCACCATCAAACCAACCAACGCTTGTGTTTTCGTAGATGGAGAAAACTGCCTTCTCGAAGTGATCCTGCAAGTCCCAATTTTGGGTTGCACCGATAAGCTCTTCGTACAATTCGTTATCCTCTTCACTCAACTGATCAACATGACTTATGTCACACCAATCAAAGATGTACTCCTCTATTTCTTCCTTTGCCAAATAGGGATCAAAATCCCATCGACGACGTTCATGGGCAGATAACTTTCCAGTGAAATAAGACAGATTAAAGTCTTTTATATTTTCTAATGTTGCTGCACAAGTTAATTCATAAGCTGCAGTTCCTAAATCACCAGAAACAAAGACCATATTGTCTGACAAAACGTAATCAATTTGATACATTCTCGATCCCTGCTCCCCCCAGTTGATGCGTTGAAAACCTTTGGAACCTTCAATGAGTTTAATTTCATGATTACTAAACCATTCTTTTCGGATTTCGTTTTTTGCTTGTTTTAAATAATCCATTTTTATTCTCCTTTCGCTGTTGGGTTTTTATCAATTGCTGTTTCCCCGGTACCAGCAATGTATTCCCTGCCGAAAATGCTTTCTCTATGTCGTCTATCACACCTTCTATCCAAAATTCATAGAGTGATAGAAAGACCTCATGCTCATTACGCTTTGTCCATCTAGAAATGTAATAAACGCTCTTCCCATTCCGCCAAAGTCGCAATACCTCTTCCAATTGCCATTCCGGAAACCCAAAATCGATATCTTTATTGTCAAACAACAACTTGCTTTTTTCTCTGGGGAGAATGGGATCTCTGCCATTTAATGTGTTCACCCGTTAACCCCCTTCGATGTAAACTCACGAAGTAATGCTTCGAATTCTTCTCTTTCCTCTTGCGTTTCTGTATGGGCAGCTGGTTCTTGCTTTTTACCTTTCCGCTTGTTAAACCAATCCGGGACAACCTCGTTATCTCCTGCATAACCGGATGCCCTTCTCTGTCGACTATAAAATTTCTCATCCGCTTCTTTTGCCTGTTCGGGGGTCTTTATATTGTTTTTATGCCAATTAACCAATATGCGGTTTATATATCCCCATTTCCGTTTATACTCTTCTTGTTCTAAGGTTTTTTCCATAGCCAAGATCACCATTTCCTCACTGAAATCATCAAGCCAAGAATTTATTTTTTGAATAATAGCCGGAGGAATGATTCGTTCAAAATTCTCCGCATAATACGTGAATGGGTTAGTTAGTGTCTTACTAACTTCTGGATTGCTGTAATTATTATTATCTTTAATGTCTTTAATCTTTAATGTCTTTAATACTGTCTTTAGAGAGTTTGTATACCTTGCGCCCCTTAGGATTAAGGACTGTCGCGGTAAGTGTTTTACTAACTTAAAAGTTAGTAATTTACTAACTTCTTCACTCTTAAAAGTTAGTGTTTTACTAACCTTCGTTTTCTTTGGAGTTAGTGTTTTACTAACCTTTTTGCGGCTTAGATTTTGGTGAATAAGGCTCTTAAATTTATCGCTATCCCAATTTTTGTTTGGTGTAATTTGCCACATTTTGTAATTTTTATTGATAGAGAAAACCATTGTTTTTTCTTCCCAATCCAGTACATTGCATTCACGCAAAAATTTAAGTTCCTTTTTCACATCTGTTTTGTACATACCAGCCAGTTCCAACATGTTAAATTTGTCTATTTTGCAATCCTTTTGACCTGTTCCGTATGATAATCTCCAAATGAAGAGGATTATTTTTTGTTGCCTTTTACTAAAGTCCCGCCTCAATATTTCATCCCATAGTTCATTCGATATCCTGATATAACCTTGTTCCACTTGAGGGTTAGCCACCTTAATCACCTCCAAACTAAGCTACATATACAACCTTTCCGGTTAGTTCCTGTATTTCACGTTTAAATAGTTCCTCATTGCTGTTACTATCGGATAGGTGCAGCAAGTGGATCTCCTTTACCTTTGATAGATCATTAGCTTTAAGAAAATCCCTGACATTTTCCAGACTAAAATGCGATCGAATAAGACGCTTTTTCATGCCCTTATGAACTCTTCCGGAAGCAATGTTTTCGTTAAGGATATCCATGCTGTAATTACATTCAATAAGCAGGTGTGTGAGCCCGGGAAAGCTATATCTGATGTAATAAGTGTCAGTTGCAAATAAAAGCTTTTCTCCGACCTTATTTTGGAGTAGGAAACCCATCGGCTCTGAAACATCGTGCTGAACATCGAAAGGCAAAACGTTCCACGTCCCTATTTCAAATTTCTTTTTAGCTTGTACTGTTTTTATTCTATGGTGTAGGTATCCTGTTGCTTCTGCGGTACCTGTTGACATATAGCAATTGATTCCTGCCCTTGTAACGCCTTTTAAGCCTGCACAGTGGTCCTTATGCTCATGGGTTACTAACACACCGGCTATGTTGCTAGTCTTAAAATCTAGTGCTTTTCTGATTAATTTGAACGGTATTCCGCACTCCAGGAGCAAAGGGGTGCTGCCATCTGTAATGTGATAGCAGTTCCCTTTGGATCCGGATGCAAGTGTTTTAATGCTAATCATTAGAATGGAGCCTCAACTTGCTGTGTTTCTTTCTTTTCCATATCCTCAATAACTTGATTCACATCGGGTTGATCCCCTTTTTTGTTGTCATCTACATCAGGTTGCTGTTCGGACGTATCTTCTTGGACTTCACTATATTCAGCATCCTCAATCTCACCAGTTTCTTGGTCTACCTTTCGTTCCGGTTGGTCAAAGTCAAGCACTTCACTGTTAGCGTTATCGTTAATCTCTTTACGGGCCTGACGTTGTGTTTCGTCCGTAGCCTCGTCATAATTTGTACTGACAAAAGCATTACCAAAATCCTTAGGAATCTTTTTCACGATATTGTTTCGCATTTTACGGATGATCATCGATTCGCGACTTTGTGGATCTCGCCACGCTGGACTGATATACGTATGCAGTTCTGAGTCATCCAGCGACTTCATAAGACCCTGTGACTTGACCTTATTCAATATCTCCTGCTTCTTGGCAGCAATTTTTTTCTTTTGGTCAGGAGTGGCATTATACCGATCTTTTGCAATACCAAATGTCTCATTCATAAGATTGTTATTAATATGGGCAATAAGATTTTTTACAACATCTTCACGCTCGGCGATATGAAAATCTATTGTTCCATCTTTCTTTTTGATTGGATAAACAACCCTGATAACTTCACCTTTTCCAGTTGGTTGCCACGTTGGCGGTGTCATTTCCAGTCCGTTAAAGCCGGGATAGGTAAAACCGTCTTCTTCGCGAACTAACCAATGTTGCATGACCTGGTCCACATTGCGCCCGAATCGGGAGAGAATGGCGTCGTTGCCATCCCCTTCTATGCCCATTTCAATCTGCTTTTTCCATTCATCCTTACCGTTAACCTTCCGCTTCACATTCCGGACTTGGAAATATACTTCATTTGGACTAGCTGCAGCATTCAATTTTAGTGATGCAATCTGCAGTAAGTTTTGTGTGATATTACTCTGATCTAGTTGAGGATGATTCCAGGTGATACCTTGTTTATCCAACGCGTCGTTTATCGATGTGATAGCTGACAATACGCATCGTTTTGAGTACTCGTCCATTTCAAGTCCGTTATTAACTAATTGGCGTTCAATCATTGGAAAATAAGTGTTGTTCACCTTAGTTAGCATTGTTGAAAATTCTTGTTTTTCTGCCACTTGATTTTGATTACTCATATAATCTGACCTCCTATTGTTTTCGTTTTATTAATGATGGAGTCGATAATGTCCTTTCTTCACTCCATCCTCTTTTCAATCTCGCATGAAGAGTGGAATACTCAATTCCTGTTTCCTCGCTCCACTCTTTCAATGTTTTAATTTCTCTCGCATAGGTTAAATATGGTGTATTGGTGCGGTTTTTAGCTTGATCAGATAACGGAATCCACTTACAATTTGATGAATTATAATCTCCGTTGACATCTTTTCTTTCAAGAGTTAGATCGTCTTTATAACCGCTAGATTTGGCCCATTCATAAAAACCATTAAATTCAATCCACTGTTCACATATCCTAATACCCCTACCTCCATATTTGGGAAAGGCCTTGTCCTTCTTGTTTAAACATCTAGTTTTCATACCGGACCAGATTCTGTATAATCTGGTCCCTTTTTGGCCATGTGTGATATTTTGATGATTATCTTTTTTTAAGCACCCGCAACTTCTTACTTGGCCACCGAATAAATTACCTTTCATTACAACTTTTTCATTTCCGCAATCACATTTACAAAGGTAGTGCTGTCTCCCATGTTTTCTGTCTACTTCCCTTAGAACAGTTAGCTTTCCAAACCGTTCACCAATTTCAAGAGCTCTTTGCATATTCTTTTGTGGCCTCCACCCTTAGTTTTTTATCTCTTTCTGAAACATATAGAGTAATAATTTGGCTTTCGAATTCAGGTAAGTTGGTAACAGATTCTGCGTTGTCGATAAATATAGGAGCCGATATTCCATAATGATCTGAAAGTGTTTGTATAATATCGAGACCTACTAATATCCTTGCCGCATTATTCAACCCACTACTGTACGGGACCCCGTTATAAGTTGTGTCGCATATTTCTTCCAGGCCGCCATTGATGTTTTCTTTGAAAAGATTGAACCTAGCAAATTTAAATTTGCTGTTAATCTTATCTTCAAGAAGGTTAACCTTCGTTCGAATGAATTCTTCCGCCAGATATAGTTCATGCTCCAGCTGATCGAATTCGGCGGCAAGGTCTTTTTCTTGTTGTTCAAGTTCAATGATACGTTTTTGTGATTGTTCAGACTGCGCCAGTTTACTTAGATCAATGTTTAATGCGCTCTGCCGACCCATTAATTCGTTTATTTCCGATTGGACAATCTGTATCGATGTTTCGACTGATTGTTGCATCTCATAAATCTTTTGTTCTAAGGCTTGTCTATCCTGCACAAGCTTTTGATACAAAGGATTTTCATCAATTGGTTTAACGCTGGATTCAGATTCATTAATCTTGGAATGGATCTTCACAACCTGGGCTTGCTTTTCGTCAATCTGTGATTTGAGCTTTTGAATTTCAAAGTCAATTTTTTCGTTTTCGGCTTGTGTTTTTTCAACGTTTGCCTTTGCTTCAAGACCTTTATTCTTGTATCTTTCAAGTTCGTTGGACTTATCAGCGTTAAATTGTATCAATGCTTTGTCTCGTGCTTGCTCTAGCTGTTCTTGCGGTAATTCTTGTCCGCATGTTGGACAGTTGCAATCTGCTTCATGGGTAAATTCCCTGCTGTTAATCTCCTGCCAATACGATCTCCATCTATCCATTTTTTCTGTTAGATCGGCAATGTACTCTTTATTCATCTGATATTGCTGATCTTTACTTTTAATCTTGGACTGCAAAATGTTAATATTCGACTGCTCTTCTTGGAGCCTAGCCTTCAACCCATACAGTTCTTGCTGCCCCTGTTGTGCATGCTCATTTTTGGCATTGGCAATTTGTAGATCAATATCGCTAATTTGCTTGCGGATATTGTTTACTTCACTACCATTCCGAATATCGCTTATTTGCCCTTGTTTAGCTTCAATTTGGTTGTTTAACTCAGTTAACTGGGATTCAATTCCGGCTTTATCAAGTCCGTTTACATCCGGCAAATTACGATTTATTTCATCAATCCGGATCGGAATCCGATCAAGTTCCTGATTAATTTCTTTCCGTTTAGCAGCGATCACCTTTTTATGGTCTTCAATACTCCGACCGCTTAGTACATCCGCTAATTTGGATAAACCCGCATTAGAATTGATAACATCCTGATCAGTGACATCCTCGGCAATTTCAAGCAATAGATCACGGCGTTTTTTCCAATGCAGCTGCTCGTTGAAATATCCCGGACTGGTTAATAATTTGAAGATATCCTCATCCACTAATGAAGCGACCTTGTCTGTATATTCCTTTTTCTTACTAGGGACACCGTTGATGTAATAGTCTGTTGTATGCCCTGTAAAATCGGCTGTTACAGATCCGCGTTTCTTGGTCCACTTCTCGCTAAATACTTTTTTAAGAGTTAGTTCTTGTTCATCAACCAAGAAGGTTGCTTCAACCTCGTGATTTAATTTGTGCTGAACCTTACCAGCTACTAAAGTTTTAATTCCGAATTCCTTTTGATTCTGTGAATCTTTGTCAAAAAGTAAGTAAACAAATGCATCAAACAAGGTAGTTTTCCCGGTAGCATTATCACCATAAATACGGACATTCCCACCACTTGCATTTAATTCAAAATGTTTAATTCCCTTAAAATTGGTTAATACTAGATTCAGCAGTTTAATTTGCTTCATTACAATTTTCCCCTTTCTTGAAATTTCCGGGACAAACGCCTATAATAGGCGTAAGTTGATATTTAAATGTCCCGAATGACCAGTTCTCAGCTGGTCATTTTTTTGTGACTTTTGCTTTCAAAAAGATGTTCATACTCTAACTGATTAGCAAACGTGTGATAGAGCATACCGTTCATCCGGAAACTGATGCGATATCCCTCACCGGTAAATTGTGTTGTGGTGTCCAACTGATAGTTTTCAACAATTGATAAGAATACCTGATGATCTAGCACCATTTCCTGGCTCCACATCAACTGAATACCGGCATTGTTTGCTTGATGTAATGCCCTGGTGTGCTTCTTCAATTCTTGCAAATTCAACGTAGTAACCTCCCTTCTGGGTTGTTAGTCCACCCTTAGCGAACAGGAACAGCAAAAATCTATCAGGGGGATGGGCAGCTGCTCCTATTCACTAAGCAGGGACCAACAAGTCCTTGCTTTACCACCAAGTAAGGTGGTAAAATGGATTTAATCATTTAACACTTTTATATACTTTTTTGCTCATCGTTGGCGCGGTGAGTTTTTTTGTTCAAAAATTCTTTCTTTCTTTCGATTGATTCGATAAGTTCCTTCTCGTGAGCGTAGAAACCATCCCATAGAACAACTTCCAACTTATCTTCCTTAGTCTTAATAGACGCACGCTCGTCCAATGTTTTATGCTGATGTAATTTCTTCCGTAACCTATCCAATTCCTCATATAACTCTAAATTTCTTTCCAATTTTTCAATCATGTAATTTGGAATTTTCATTCTTGCTAACCTCCTAACTATTGATTAATGCAAAATATAGAAACACTAAGGTCATTCCAAATAAGATTCGATAGGCCTACTTCGACTCACGAATTTTTTCGATCATCAAGGAAAATCCTCCTAATCACTTCGATATGAACACCAGCTGCATTCAATTGATTTACCATGCTTTCCCCTCCTGTTATAAACTCCATAATGCGTATTCCAGAAACCCGATTACCGCCACAGCACAAACATAAATTTTGATGGTGTGCCCTCTTTCAGTCATAGCCGCGACCTCAATTTTTTGAGCAATTCCTCTTGTTGTTGTCGTGCTTCGATTTGTTTAAGCATCATCCATGCTTGATCGTGCAGTTCCTTACTGTCTTTCATGCGTTGCAGTTCCCATAGTGACCGCGCAATATTTTCGTGATAGACAGCTGCACTTCCAAATTCAGTGTTTAAAAAATGGACAATACCTTGGTCTAAGCAGTAGCCATAGCAATCTAGTTCCTTGTCTGACTGCTCTTTGTCTTGCTTTAAAAAAAGCATGTTAATCCTCCTATCCATACGGTTCCTAAACCCACTAATGATGCAATGTTTTGTAATATACTCATGCCGTCCATTCCACAAATGAAGGCTACTAGAACCTCTGATGTTTGTGTGTTCACTGCCCATGCTTGGAATAGTGACATGGATGGTTCCTTTGTGCCGTTCTCATACTTTGATACGTCTGATTGATTGATGAATAATTTATGTGCTAATTCCTCCTGACTTAATCCAGATCGAGTCCGGCACGCTTTTAATATCGCGCCGTATTTCACGTTTTCACCCCCCTTTTTATTCCAAATTGGAATTTTAATAGAGTGTTGACTGTTGTATTATTGAATTACCGCCCCCCTCAGTTGGCAGATTGCTAGATTATTTTTAAACCTTGTCTAAACTCAATCTCGTCTGCATTTTGGTTCGTAGCACTAAGCCAATTAAAAAAGTCTTTAGTGATAACTCTCGGGTGACCTAGTTCCCTGGTCACCGGGAAGTCCGACCGATGGAATAGTTCGTTACACTTATTGGCGCTGATATCAACTAGTTCCATGAACTGTTTCCGGGTTAGCAATGGCGGTAATTCTTTTTGATGCAACTCCTGAATTAGTACCGGGATTAACTGGTTTTTGATTTCGGTAACTAATGATTGGATTTCATCGTCGCCGAATGTGATGGTTGCCAATTAGATCACCTCATTAAATGTTTGTTGATTATTAGATTCGTCGATCTCTATTTTTAAACTGGTAGATGGTTGCCACATACCGATAAAATGTAATCCGTCTTCAAACTTTTTCTTTGGTAAATCACCATAACGGGGGATTTCAAAGTGATTTTTAAAATCTCTCCAAAAAGCTGAGAATACTTTGAATGCCATGTTTTTATATGCGGGTGATGACTTACCACCCAAAGCTTCCATAACAACTCGTTTGCCTTTCATATTCAGAGTGTGTTCTTGAGCACCATCTATACGCATGGTTTCTTCTAAATTGGTGATTCGTTCATTGTGTTGTTCAAGCGTTTCGGTTGCTTCAATAGATAGTTTCATAGACGCAACAAGCTGCTCTTTTTCTGTTAACGCTCTAGGTTTTTTTAGTTCCTGTTCCATTTTGTTAAATGCATTCATGTATTGTAGTTTGAAATCCATTGCCTGTTTACCAGTGAATCCCATGACCAAAAGCGTGAATCCGTCACGATTCATAAGATATTGTCTGTACTCTTGTTTGTTTTGTTCGTGGATATAAGTTGTTTCTAAAAACATTTGTTGGGTATCCCCATTTTTGGGTAACCACTTTACAATTTCGTCAATATCCCTAGTTACGTGGTCGTGTCGTTTTTCAAAGTCTCTAGCTACATTTCTTGAACTTGTTACGATTTGGTTATTGTTCTTGAAAACTAATTGATTCATTGATTTTCCTCCTAATGAAGTTTTTCAAGCTTTTCGCAAATTTCATGCTGCCAATCAACGTCATCTATCATGCTGGCCGCAAGAGATAAATTTTTTAGCTTTGCTTTTTGCCATTCTAGCTTTTCAAGGTGCTTTAAAGATTCGTTAAATTCTCGTGTTTCGGACAACGTTAATCTTCGGTGTTTTTTCAAGATGCTTAACTCAATAAAACGTTCCGCAACAACGTTCACGTGATTCACCTCCTAAGTGACGCTTATTGATTTGTTAACTTCGCGAATCGAGTAGCGACTAGGCAAAAAAATATTTTCAACATCAACATTGTAAATCGATGCTATTTCTGCGGCTCTTTCTGAACTAACTTGACGCTTTCCATTTTCTATTTGGGATAAATAACCGGCTGGAATACCTAGTTTTTTTGCTGATTCCTCCAAACTCATCCCTGCTGATAACCTTGCTTGTTTCGGTAAACTCATTTATTAAACACTCCTTTCAACTATGCAATATGTGATGTTAATATATATAATACAACGCAATTCGCAAAGTGTCAACGCATTTTGCAAAGTTTTTTTAAAAAGATTGATATTCGCATTTTGCAAAGTATAATTATATGTATAGGCAGGTGAGATTATATGTTCGGGGAACGGTTAAGGGAATTAAGAAAAGAAAAGAAATTGACTATGAAAGAGTTAGGCAAAATATTTAGCCTTGCGGAATCGACTATTTCAGGGTATGAATCAGGGACAAGAAAACCAGATATTGATCAAGTTAAAAAGTTTGCTGATTACTTTGATGTACAAACTGATTACTTACTGGGCCGTTCCAACAATAAAAAAGGGGGCGCTCCCTACACTACTCCATTAACAGAAAAAGATGAAAAAGACATCGCAAAGCGCATGGAAAAAATGAGGAAGGATTTAATGGAAGGAAATTCAGATGGGGACGGGCTTAACTTTATGGGGGAACCAATGAGCGAGGAAGCTGTTGAATCTCTTTTAGAAGCACTTGAACACGCGGAACGTATTGCAACTCTAACCAATAAAAAATATACCCCTAAAAAATATAGAGATAAGGAATAATACTAAGGGGGGGTCAATTTAATGTGGATTAAGAACATTGTTGATAATCTAGTCAAAAAATATGGAACCAACGATCCGTTTGAAATTGCTTCCGCTAAAAATATTTATGTACTTGAACATAACCTCCACGAAGAAATATACGGTTTTTATAAATATATACGAAGGAATAAATTCATTTACATAAATTCGAATTTATACCAAGAAGAAAAACGCTTCACTTGTGCACATGAATTAGGGCATTCAGAGATACATCCAAGGGTAAGCACCCCTTTTTTAAAAAGAAATACACTATTTTCTGTGGATAAAATAGAAGTTGAAGCAAATCGTTTTGCGGTTGAATTGTTAATGCCGGATGATACACTTTATAAATTAAGCGATACCAAAATGACTATTAACGATGCAGCCAGTCTTTATGGAGTTCCTGACGAAGTTTTAGATCTAAAGAAATTCAAATATTAGTGATCACACAATCTACCATGATTGTTTTATTTATAGATAACATATAGTTCAATATTACTAAGGGGGCTTTTAATTGAAAAAGACTTTAGGGGTAGCTTTTGCGTTTTTAATAGTTTTTTTGGCTGCTTGTGGTAGCAATGATACCTCTACTAATGTAAGTGAAGGTGATCAAGAAAATGCTGAAAATGAAACAGTAAACAATGAGGATAAGAGTTCCGCTGGGATACAGGAAACGAAAAAAGAGAAAGAAAACAAACAAAAAGAGTATGACCAAAAAACAGGAGAAGGCTATGTGGAAGGGCTAGGATACGTCAAAACACTTGGAGTTGGATATAGCGATGAAGTTGGGATTGACGGAACCGATTCCCCTCTCAAACCGCTCGAATTCGGAAGTATGGAATTAACTATTAATCATATGGAAATAGCTGAAATACAGCCGAATGCAGACAACGAGGTATTATTCGATGGTAGAGACAAAGCAAAGGTAATTATTGTAGATATGAAAGCAGAAAATAAATCAGATGAAGATATTGAGTTTTACCCTGATGGTTCAATTCTAGTAACAGATACAGGGTTGCAACTAGAGGATTCCGATGTGTTTTTGGGTGAAGAAGTCGGTGGCGAATTCTATGGTAAAGTGAAAAAAGAAGGCATGGCGACGTGGATATTGGATGACGATGTTGAAAAAATAAATAGCGTGAAAATGATTATTGATCCAGCCTGGAATATGGATCAATCAATAGAGGAACCGCAAATTGGCGAAGAAAAGCGCATTGAATTTGACATTTTAAATCAAAAAGACGCTTATAAAAAGGATAAAAAAGGGGGTATGGAACAATGAATCATCAAGATGTATTGGATAGATTCAAGGAAATAAACGTTACAGATTTATTTGGAACAAAAAAGGAAGTTAAGGAATTGCCCAACGTTATAAGAGAGAATGAAACAATTATGTATGCAACAAGTGGGTTTATGGAAAATAATACATGGCTTATAACATGTACTGATAAAAGGGTTTTATTCCTAGATAAAGGTATGATCTATGGATTGAAACAGGTGGAAATTCCTATCGAAAAGATTAATTCTGTATCACATAAAAAAGGGCTAATGTTCGGGACTGTTATTATACACCACGGTTCTGATCATATGGAAATTAATCAAATTAATAAAGCAACTCTCAACCCCTTAGTAGAAGCTATTAATAACGAAATCGAAAATCAAAAAAATAAAAAAGATGATAAACCGTATCAATCAAAGGAATTTTCTTTTAGTGTTGCTGATGAAATAATAAAGTTCAAAAAGCTTTACGATGAAGGAATTATAACCGAAGGAGAGTTCCAGGAAAAGAAGAAAGAATTACTGGAATCATAATATACAAGGTTGGTGTACGATTGGTACACCCTCTTTTACGCATTTTATCAGAACATATATTCTCTATATTTTATACCTAAAGGGGGTGACAGCCTATGACATTATGAACCTATTTTATGTAGAGTACAAGTTCTCTTTAAGTCGGGTTGGAAATGTACAAGAATAAGTTCTATGGAGGGATGATCAAAAATGCATTGTAATCAAATACAGACTAAGAAAGGAAAAGTATGGTTTTGCATGGAATACGGTCCAGGAGGAAAACAAGTCAAAAGACATGGAAAAACCAAAAAAGAAGCTAAAAAAAGAGTGGAAGAAGAAATAAAGAGACGTGAAAGGACAGGAATCACCTCCAGACAATCTAAGAAAATAACTTTTAATAAATTTGCTAAGGAATGGTTAAAAGCTTATGCTTTAACCGGGGTCAAACGCGGCAGTGTGAGAGTAAGGGAGAAAGAAATAAACATATTGAACAAATACTTTTCCAAAACTCCCGTTGCCAAGATTACGCATTTAAAATATCAAGATATGCTTAATGACTTGTCAAAGAAAGAATATGAAGAATCGACTATAAGTGGTGTAAATACATGCGCTGGTATGATCTTTAAGTTTGCAAAGCGAAATAAATTGATTGAGGATAATCCGCGTGACGGTGCGACTATCCCTAAAAAAAGGAAAACAATCAACAGTGTAAAAAAGAACAGTATTGAAAATAAATATATGGAAAGCGAGGAATTGAGCGAATTTCTAAATGCAGTAATTAAAATTGGTTTGGAATTGGATAAAGAGCGTTTCTATACGTTAGCATTTTCTGGTATGCGTCCTGGAGAATTGGTTGCCTTAAAAAAACATGATATAGATGTTAAAAACAAAACAATTAATATCGATAAAACGCTTTATAACGAAAATAACAATATGAAGGAATACGAATTAACTCCTCCGAAAAACAATGGATCCTATAGGGTAATTGGCATGGATGAAAAGATAATCATTATGCTTAAAAAACTTATCCACAACAACGATGTGCATAAAATGAAATATCGAAACCTGGCTGATGATTTCCATGATCAAGATTTTGTATTCCAACGAAAAAATGGATACCCATTTTTAACTAAAAACCTAGCTACTCGAATGAAACGAATTTTGAAGTACACAGGTATAGAGAAGAAATTGACACCACACTCTTTTAGGCACACTCATATTTCTATGCTTACGGAATCCGGGGTCGATTTACCAACTATCATGCAAAGGGTCGGTCATGAAGATCCGGATACGACATTAAAAATTTATACACATGTCACCAATAAGATGAAATTACGGTCAGTAGAAAAAGTAACAACGCATCACAGTGATTTGCTTGAAAAAATCACTTTTTAGAAGAAATATTACTTTTTTATTACTTTTTCATAAAAAAGACAGGAATTGCATCACACAATCCCTGTCATATCAACGTTTTTACGTTTAAACTTACATCATGCCCGGCATACCGCCGCCCATGCCGCCCATGTCAGGGGCTCCGCCGCCAGCATTTTCTTCTGGTTGGTCAGCGACTACAGCTTCAGTTGTCAAGAACATAGCTGCGACACTTGCAGCGTTTTGCAGTGCAAAACGGGTTACTTTTGCTGGGTCAACGATTCCAGCTTCAACCATGTCTACCCATTCGCCGGTTGCTGCGTTAAATCCAACGCCGACTTTTTCACCTTTCAAACGTTCTACAACAATGGATCCTTCCAGTCCAGCGTTGTGGGCGATTTGGCGTACTGGCTCTTCCAAAGCACGAAGAACAATGTTGGCACCGGTTGCTTCATCACCTTGAAGTGACAGTTCGCCTACTTTTGTCAAGACATTAACAAATGCAGTACCACCACCTGCTACCATACCTTCTTCTACTCCAGCACGGGTTGAATTTAATGCATCTTCAATACGCAATTTACGCTCTTTTAATTCTGTTTCAGTGGCAGCACCAACTTTGATAACTGCTACCCCACCAGAAAGTTTCGCAAGACGTTCTTGTAATTTTTCTTTGTCAAATTCAGAAGTTGTTTCTTCTGCTTGGGCACGGATTTGTGCGACACGAGAAGAAATCTCTTCTGGTTTTCCTGAACCTTCGACAATTGTTGTATTATCTTTTGTGACAACAACTTTCGAAGCACGACCTAGTTGCTCAATTGTTGCGCTTTTTAATTCCAAACCAAGATCCTCGGTAATCACTTCAGCGCCAGTTAAAACTGCGATATCCTCAAGCATTGCTTTACGACGGTCGCCAAAACCAGGGGCTTTAACCGCAACTGCATTAAATGTTCCACGAAGCTTGTTCAGCACTAATGTTGGAAGTGCTTCTCCTTCAAAATCTTCCGCAATCAATAGCAGCGGTTTACCTTGTTGAACAACCTGCTCTAACACTGGCAATATTTCTTGGATATTGCCAATTTTTTTATCTGTAATCAGGATGTATGGATCGTCCAATTCCGCTTCCATTTTATCCTGATCTGTAACCATGTACGGAGAAGCATAGCCACGATCAAATTGCATACCTTCTACGACTTCCAATTCTGTATTGAAGCCTTTGGATTCTTCAATTGTGATAACACCATCATTGCCAACACGTTCCATTGCTTCCGAAATTAGGCTGCCTACCTCTTCATCACCAGATGAAACGGAAGCGATTTGTGCGATTGATTCCTTTGATTCAATTGGTTTCGAAATGGACTTCAGTTCCGTTACAGCTGCTTCAACTGCTTTTTCGATACCACGGCGAACGCCTACTGGATTTGCACCGGAAGTAACGTTTTTCAGCCCTTCACGAATCATGGATTGTGCTAATACGGTTGCTGTTGTTGTACCATCACCAGCAACATCATTTGTTTTTGATGCTACTTCAGAAACAAGCTGTGCACCCATGTTTTCGAAATGATCTTCCAGTTCAATTTCTTTTGCAATGGTTACACCATCATTGGTAATTAACGGTGATCCGAATTTTTTATCTAAAACAACGTTACGACCTTTTGGCCCTAATGTTACCTTAACCGCATCTGCTAATGTATCTACACCGCGAAGCATTGAACGACGAGCGTCTTCACTAAATTTAATTTCCTTAGCCATAATAAAATGCCCTCCTTAAAATCGAATCTTATGATATTTTTCTTTAGCCAATAATAGCTAAAATGTCATTTTCACGAAGAATTAAGTATTCTGTGCCTTCATATTTCACTTCTGTACCAGCAAATTTAGAGAAAATTACGTGGTTTCCCTCAGCAACTTCAAGGGCAACTTTTTCCCCATTGTCTGTAACGCGACCAGAACCGACAGCAACGACTTTACCTTCTTGTGGCTTTTCCTTTGCCGAGTCTGGAAGTACAATACCGCTTGCAGTTTTTTCCTCTTGTTCAACAAGCTCGATTACAACACGATCTCCTAGTGGTTTAATCATGTAGACAACCTCCTTAATTCGTTTCTTTAATGTATTTTTTGATTTATTAGCACTCATGAATGTCGAGTGCTAATTCCACTTAATATAATAAATAAAACACTCCAAAAATGCAAGCAATCTAATTACTTTTTTTTAAAATTCTTCCTTGCAAGTGTGTCCAGGATGAAACGAACCTTTGTGGGTTAGCCTTATAACATCGGCACAGCAGCCCTGCCCCATTGAAATTGGGGGCAGGACAATTGTGAGGGGCTATACAGGACGTGCTATGCTGGCGATTGAAGCAGACGGTCTTAGCAGAAGATCTCCAGGCAATTTGATACATGAGTCATAGAAACACATCGAAGTTTTGATCCTTGCGCTAAAACCATACTATTATTACCAAGCAAAAAAATATGCTAAACTATTTGGTAGAGTTTGATTACGTACATGAAATAATGGATTTGCTAATAGATATCCGGTTAACCGCATACACTATTATGATACTACTATACATAAAAGGAGTCGTTTTATTTTGACGAAAAGGTACTGGTATGTCATCCTAACTTATATTGCAGTACAATTTTCCGGCGTTGTTTTTGCACCATTGTTATATTTTCTTACACCATTAAGCGAAGCTGACGCTATTATTTATTGGACAATCATCAGCTTTATCGCTGGGCTTATCGTTGTTTTATGGATTATGAAGCCTGAAATAAAAACCAGTAATCAGCGTACTACCGTTAATTGGGGATATAACATAGCATGGGCGATCGGCGGTTTGTTCATGGCCTATTTTGCCCAAGGAATAGCCACCACAATTGAAACGAAATTGCTTGGTATCACAGCAGGATCGGAAAATACACAAATGATTATGGAGATAAGTCGGGCAACCCCTTTATTTATCATTATTCCAGCATTAATTGCACCGATATTGGAAGAGGTTATTTTCCGGAAAATAATCTTTGGCGAACTATATAAGCGAATGAACTTCTTTTTCGCAGCATTACTTTCCGCATTTATTTTCGCCATTATCCACGGTGAACCGGAGCATATCCTAATTTACGGTTCGATGGGATTTGTATTTGCATTTGTCTATGTCAAAACAAAACGAATCATTGTGCCTATTTTAGTACACATGTCTTTAAATTCTATTGTGGTTATTCTCCAGCTTTCCTTAACGCAGGAGGAAATTGAAAAAATGATGCGGGATTTGGAACAGATGCAAATGATTTTAATTGGAGGCTAAGTATGCGAACTTCACCAAAAATAATGGCTGTTATTTATTTTTTAATGGGGCTGTTATTTACGTATATTGCAACACAAACCGTTACAGATACTATTTGGAATTTTTCAACCATCGTTCTTGCAGTCATTGCAACGCTAGATTTTGGTGTCTCCCTCCGTTTACTATTGATTGACTTCCGGCTAAAGCATAAAAACAAGAAGGAGTAGCCTGTGTGCCTGTGCTGCTCCTTCTTGTTTTTCCCAGTTAAGAACGCATCTGAATTTCACTAATTAATTCATTATCAGGAAAGACTATTCCACTTCCGGCGCTCAGTGGCTAGTGTACAACGCCCGCCTTACATGTTCCCTTGCTATATATAATCGTTGAGGATATTTCTCCCTCTCAGAAGGAGGCGAGAGTTATTATTCTGTCCCACTCTCTAGTGGTGTCAAAACGACTATTTGCCATCCCTGTTTCCCATTACTTTTCCGCCTTGTATACGACATACTTTAATTGATTGGAAAATCGTTCGGTCAATCGTTGATGTTTATCCCAGATTTGATATAATGACGGATCAAGTGGTTCCAGCGGATTTAACTCCTGCAGTTCAAATGCATCCTTCTGCAAGGATTGCCCTTCCAATAAATGGGCTACCGTATGTTCCTTTACTATCTCAACTGAATGAAAACCGGCATTACGAAATATGCTCCTCCAGTCCTCCGCGATAGGGATCTCCCTTAACCCATACAGTTCTTGAAAATCACCAACCTCATCAGCTGAAAAAGCGACCCCCGCCGTCATTTCCAGATCGAGAAGCATACCTCCTATTCGCAATAAACGGATATATTCCCTGGCAGTCTTTGTGACATTGGTAAATACCGTCACCGATTCAGCAATGATGAAATCAAAAGATTCCTTTGCTAAAGTGCTATTCTCCATATCCCCCTCTACTAATTGAATCGTTACTTTTTCCCTGGCAAACCTTTCCCTTGCCCTTTCCACCATTAGCGGATGCTGATCCAGGGCAGTCACCTGACATCCGTACGTTTTGGCTAAAAAAGCAGCTGTCTGTCCCGTACCGCACCCTGCGTCAAGAATATGACTCGTTTGTTTAATAGGCAGATCCTTGAGCAATTCCTTCGTCAAGGCTAACCCACCTGGATGGGCCCCGCCAACACCAAGATGAGCCAAAACGTCGTGATACGTAAACATGTCCAAATAATTACCTCCAGTTCACCTATTTTTATTGAAATACTGAGTTTTTTGTCCAATCAGAAGGGGTTTACTGACATAAGGTATTACTACAGCAGCAAAATTTCTCGCTCGCTTTTACTTTTACGTCAACTAACATCACCCTTAAAAAAACCATTATATTTGATTCAATGGGAAAGGAGTAAATGTAGGATGTCAGTGAATCCTTATTATCATCAGTGTTTAAGATGCGTTGGACGTCCTGTCAGAATCAGAACAAGAGATGGCCGTGTACATCATGGGGTCGTTTCACGCGTCAGTAATTCACATGTCTACCTTCGTCCAATGGGAAACCGAAATCTTGGCGGGTTCGGTTATGGGTATGGTGGATACGGTGGATATGGCGGCTGGGGATGGGGATGGGGTTTTGGTGCAGGAATCGCCCTAGCAGCTATTGCAGCCTTATCACCATTATTCTTTTGGTAAAACCTGAACATTCCTTACCACATGCTGCGGCTGGAAGATGTATATATTATCCCTTCACCCTTTTCAGCATTGCAAAAAGCCTGTGCCTAAGCAGGCTTTTTGCTTAGCTTGAAAAATCCGAATCCGCATAAATAGTTTCTGCAGGGACATGTAATGTTCCTTTTATCCGTTTTTGTTTATTTTTCATATACGATGACACGATATGAAATCCGACATTGTATCCAGCCCATCTGGGAATAAAACCTTCTCCATACAATAGGTCATGGTGCCGCCGGTCTTTTTTCGGCAATGTTAAATTTGGTTCTAACCATCTTTTAAAATATTTCTGTGCAGTATTAGCGTCATATATGGATGCCCATTTAGCTAAGTGATCCTTACCTAGGCGTTCCTGCACTGCCATTTCCGCTAAACCTTCCAGAACAATGGAATCCAGCAGTTCAATCTTGTCTTCCCGTTTATCAAGATAATGCAGTCGGCATACATGATTATATTCGTGGGTGAGAAGTTTTTGCAGTTCTTCTTTCGTATTGTTCCCGGCAGCAAACAGGAAAACCTTGTCTTGATAGGACAAGCCGGACAACCCATTAAAGTCAGCCTGCAATTTTTTGTTTTGCAAATCGGAAGGGAATATAAAAACGGGAACATCCGGCCCATCCCATTCCTTTTTTAATTTGGCAAACCCCTCTTCTATGATATTCCAGCAATTGCTATGGATTAAAGATTCAATTAATTCCTTATCCTGTGAGCCCGGTAAAAAAAGACCGTGGTAAAGCAAATGTTGATGGATATCAGCGGAAGAAGCATCCTGAAAATAAGGGATTAACTTCTCGCATATTTGCTCCTTTTGCTGCCGTCGCTGCTCCACCCGTAATTTCCCCTTCTTCTTGATATAATCCTTCAGCCATTTATCCGTTTCCACAACTGCCATTTACTTCAATCCTTTTCCCGAATAAATAACGATCACTATACAGTATGTTAGCGGAAGCAATTTGTTGAGGAAATAGTAAAACTTCTATTTGAGAACTATGCCGTATAATTTTTTAAAACGTAAAAAAGGCTTCCTGCTTAACAGAAAACCTTTAAACGCTTATATTTGCATCCTTCCCAAACTAAAACCTAATCTAATGGATAATGTTTTAAGAAGTAAACCAGCGCCTGTAATTCTACAGCTAAATCAATATGATGAACGCGAATATTGTCTGGAACGGATATCCGTGCCGGCGTAAAATTAAGGATACCTGCAATACCTTGATCGACAAGCCTTTCGGTGATCCCGTCTGCTTCAGTTGCCGGTACCGTTAAGATCGCAACTTGAACGCCAGCTATTTTTTCCTCCAACTCATCAATATGGTAAATTGGAACACCGCCAATTTCTGTCCCTATCTTATCCGCATTCGTATCAAACGCCATTACTATTTTTGTATTATTGTTTTTCATAAAATTATAATGTAAAAATGCAGTACCAAGATTTCCAACACCGATCAGCGCAACCTTGGTCACTTCATCCTGATCCAATGTTTTCCGGAAAAAACCAAGTAAATATTCGACGTTGTAACCATAGCCCTTTTTCCCCAATGCCCCAAAATAGCTGAAATCGCGCCTTATCGTTGCCGAGTCCACCTTAACAGCCTCACTCAATTCTTTGGATGAGACTCGCCTTTTCCCCTGATAATGCAAATTATTTAAAAATCGATAATATAGCGGCAGTCTTTTTGCGGTAGCTTGTGGAATTTTATTCTGATCCACGATTACTCCTCCTTCCCTTTCCGATAGTAATCACCTGATTTTCCGCCCTTTTTCTCCAGTAGATAGGTTTCCCCGATTACCATTCCTTTATCAATTGCCTTACACATGTCATAGATTGTAAGTGCAGTCGCTGAAGCTGCCGTTAATGCTTCCATTTCAACACCTGTACTGCCTTTTGTCTTAACAAATACCTCTATATGTAATACATACGTATCAGCCGAAACCTGCCAGTCAAACGAAATATCTATTCCTTTTAATTGTAATGGATGGCACATTGGAATCCATTCAGAAGTTTTCTTGGCAGCCATAATCCCGGCAACCTGTGCAACTGCAAGCACGTCACCTTTTTTTATTTGATTACTACTAATTTTTTGGTAAATTTCTTCTGAGACTTTAATACTGGATGTTGCAAGGGCGGTTCGATCTGTTTCCTTTTTTTCACTAATATCAACCATCCGAGCCCGTCCCTCTTCATTAAAGTGTGTGAAATTTGCCATATGCTCATCTCCATTTCACTTTTACGTTCCGTATATCTCTTAGTTTATCAGAAAAAATCCAATAAGTCGTGATTTTATTCACAAATTATATTGCGAGCCCAATTAAGAATGCGATACACTTATGTGGATGAGGTGAACGAAATGATTATCATGCAATTAAACGGGATCTCCAAATCCTTTGGTGCGGAACAAATACTATCGAATATAAAACTGGAAATAAAAGAAAAAGACCGGATTGCTATTGTCGGCCGAAACGGTGCTGGTAAATCGACCCTGCTCAAAATAATGGCTGGGGAGCTTAGCTATGATGAAGGTGACATGCATAAACCAAAGGATCTTTCCATTGGCTATTTGTCCCAGCACACTGGCCTTAAATCAGATAAAACCATTTGGGAAGAAATGCTTGCTGTCTTTCAGCACTTGCTTGATCAGGAAAAAGATTTGCGTTTGTTGGAAACGGAAATGGAGCAAGCTGCTTCCTTAACAAAAGCCAACTATGAACAGCTCCTGCACGATTATGATAAGAAACAGCAAGCATTTGAAGCTGGTGGCGGGTATCGTTATGAAGCTGATATCAAGGGCGTCCTGACAGGACTCCATTTTCAGGATTATGATTACGGTACACCGATTAATGAACTAAGTGGCGGTCAGAAAACTCGCCTGGCCTTGGGAAAACTATTATTGAAAAAGCCCGACTTGCTAATCTTGGACGAACCGACGAACCACCTGGATATCGAGACACTTTCATGGTTGGAAAATTACTTAGTAAATTATCCAGGTGCCGTTACAATCGTTTCCCATGACCGGTATTTTTTGGACAAAACCGTTACGATTGTGTACGAGATTTCCTATCACAGAACGAAAAAGTATTACGGCACATACAGTAAATTTCTTGAACAAAAGGCACTAAATTTTGAACAGGAAATGAAAGAGTTTGAAAAACAGCAGGTAGAGATGAAACGAATGGAAGAATTTATTCAAAAAAACATCGTTCGCGCATCTACAACAAAGCGTGCCCAGTCAAGACGAAAACAGCTAGAAAAAATGGATAAACTCGATAAACCGGCTGGCGAGGAATCATCTGCATCCTTTTCGTTTAAAACCAAACGACGAAGCGGAAATGATGTATTGAAAATTGATGATTTAGCCTTTCATTATGCGGATAGTAACGAGGATTTGTTTTCACATGTGACACTTCATGTAAATATAGGAGAACGTATTGCCCTTGTTGGCCCAAATGGTGTTGGCAAAACAACTTTGTTAAAAACGATCCTTGGAACATTAAAACCAACCCGCGGCACGATCCAAATTGGCACAAATGTCGAGATTGGCTATTACGATCAGGAACAAATGAATCTAACACCATCGAAAACAATTTTGCAGGAATTATGGGATGAGTATCCGACAGTAAATGAAAAGGATATTCGTACCGTTTTAGGTAACTTTTTATTTTCCGGTGACGATGTGTTGAAACAGGTTCACACATTAAGTGGTGGAGAAAAGGCACGGCTGTCTTTGGCTAAACTAATGATGCAACAAGCGAATTTACTCGTACTGGATGAACCGACAAACCATTTGGACATAGATAGCAAAGAAGTGTTGGAAGCTGCGTTAACCGATTTTCCAGGAACTATTATTTTCGTATCTCATGACAGGTATTTTATCAACAAAATTACCGATCAGGTGGTGGAAATGCAGCGTGATGGTGCAACTGTTTATTTAGGCGATTATGATTACTATATTGAAAAGAAGCAAGAGCAAGCGGAACGTGAAAGGCTTCGGCGATCAACAGAGGTTATCAACAAAGTAGATGAAAAGAAATTAAGCTTTGAGGAAGAGAAAAAGCTCCGCAGTGAAAAGCGAAAAACAGAACGTAAAATAGTGGAACTGGAGGAAGCAATAGAACAACTGGAGAACGAACTAGCAAACCTTGAGCAAAAAATGACCGAACCGGAAATTTACCAGAATCACGAAAAAACACTGGCACTGGCAAAACAAACCGGTGAGATGAAACAGGAAATCGAGCGGCTGATGGAGGAATGGACAGCATTACAGGAAGATGATTGAACCAGAACCGGGAAACAGTTTACCCGGTTCTTTTCATTGTTACCTAGGGGATAGAGCGGTTATACACAAAAGGCAGGAGGACGACCTTATGCGTTAATCAAACGATTGATCAACCATTATGCACGTAATCCACAAACTTATGCACAGCTAAACTAGGGATTTAACCGTTTTTCAATAGCGTTATGCACAATATCCACAAAATCATAATTACTTATCCACATTTTTTGTCCACATAACTACTTTTGAGCTGCTATGCTTCACAAGCGATATCCACACACCTGTTGATAAATGAAATTTGATCAGGGGATACCGGATACCCTCTCCTCTTTTATTTTTTTGTTAGAATAGAATGAACTTTCCCTCATCTTTTATTCCTTCTATCTCAAAAAAGCAATTGGAACAAAGGATTTAAAGTCGGGATAACCTGCTTATTTTAATAACAATGACGGATTCGCATTTAAATCCCAGCCAGCTCTTCTTCCTTGTTGATAGAAAACAGTACCAGCAGCAGCAATCATTGCAGCATTATCAGTACAAAGTTTTAATGGGGGAATTGATACTGGTATGCCTGTATCAGCGAATCGCCTCTGGATTGCCTCCCGAAGGCCGCTATTTGCAGCCACCCCGCCAGCGACAATTACCTGCTTAACGGCAAATTGGTTTGCTGCTTTGTATGTTTTTTCCGTCAGTACCTCCACAACACTTGCTTGAAAACTCGCAGCGATATCTTCTTTTTTTAATGTTTGGTCACGCTGTTTGGCATTGTGGATTGTGTTAATAACAGACGATTTTAATCCACTAAAACTAAAATCATAGCTATCCTCTTCAAGCCAAGCCCGTGGAAATGGGATGCTCTCTTTTCCGACACTTGCCAGGCGGTCAATTTGCGGTCCCCCAGGATACGGTAAATCCAGCATGCGGGCAACCTTGTCATACGCCTCACCAGCTGCATCATCACGTGTTTCACCAATTACCTCAAAACTTCCATGTTCCTTCATTAAAATAAGCTCTGTATGCCCTCCTGAGACAACTAAAGCTAATAACGGAAAGGTAAACTCTTTTTCAAAACGGTTTGCATAAATATGTCCGGCAATATGATGGACACCAACAAGCGGTTTTTGCTTGGCAAACGCTAATGCCTTCGCAGTATTGACACCGATCAATAAAGCCCCTACCAAACCAGGCCCTTCTGTAACAGCTATGCAATCAATTTCATCCCATGTCATTTTTGCTTGTGCAAATGCTTCTTCCAATACAACCGTCATTTGCTCGACATGATGGCGTGAAGCTATTTCCGGTACAACCCCGCCAAAACGTTTGTGGCTGTCAATTTGTGAAGCTACAACATTTGCAATAATTTCGCTGCCATTTTTGACAATGGCTGCAGCCGTCTCATCACAGCTTGTTTCAATTGCTAAAATATAGTTATCATTTTTCATATAAGTTCACCCACATAACAATCGCATCTTCCTGATTATCGACATAATAGTTTTTCCGAATCCCGCCTGGAACCAAACCAAACTTTCGGTACATATGTTGCGCGATGATATTTGACGTACGTACCTCCAGTGATAAACGGCGGCCACCTAGACGGACAGCTTGTACCATCACGTAATGAAACAATTTTTCACCAAGTTTATTCCCCCGATAGTCAGGCATGATAGCAATATTCGTTATTTGTGCGTCATCTACTACGACCCATAATCCCGCATAACCAACAATTTTTTCATCCACTTGGAGGACAAAATAATGGGCAAATTGATTTTCCACTATCTCCTGCTGAAAAATATCTCTTGGCCATGGTGCAGTAAACGATGCCTTTTCTACCTCCGCTACCTGATCAACATCGTGTTCTTCCATTTTACGAATCAGCAATTCAGCCATTGGCACGTTTTCCCTTTTGTGTTTCCAGCCATTTTGCCTCAGCCTCTGCCAGACGTAAATAGTTCGGGGTTAACGTGTGCGTATTATCATTATTTTTCCCGAGTCCTGCCAAAGCCAGATGGGATGGTTTAGCAAGGTGATACGGCCCTTTTGGAATAACAGCACGGTCACCCATTGTTTTTACAATACTATCTTTATAAAGGGCAATGTCAGGACTCAGGAAAAGCACTTCTTGTTGTTCTGCGGCAAGTTGCTGTAACCAATCAGCCATCGCCACATTCCGTTCCTTTTTCACTAAAGAGACTTGATCCCCCTGCCATCTGTATAAACCCGTATAAACATTTGCCCGTCTAGCATCAAAAAAAGGACAAATATATGAACTAACAAAGCATCCCTGATATGCAAGCACCTCTAAACTGGAAACACCGACGATCGGAATCTGTAGTGCCCATGCAAATGCCTTCGCTGTCGCAAGCCCAATTCTAACCCCTGTAAACGAACCAGGTCCCTTGGCAACGACTATTTTGTCAAGCATTTCCGGTCTCATATTTGTTTCCCGCATCAATTGATCAATTGCAGGCATCAGACGTACAGAATGATTCTTTTTGATGTTTGTAACGATTTCGCCAATCAGAAGGTCCTCCTTAAGCAGGGCGACACCTAATACTTGATTTGACGTATCGATTGCAAGTAAATTCATTCAAGAAACTCCTCGTAACATATTATTATCCAATTAACTCCGTAACAACAGACGCAAAATGATCTCCCCTAGGGCGAAATTCCAATAGGCGTACGTGCTCATCCAAGTACGTAATTTTGATATTTAAACGATTATCTGGCAAGTATTCTTTAATAAACGCAGCCCATTCTACAATAGAGATCCCTTCCCCATTAAAATATTCCGAAAAACCGATATCCTCATCTGAATCTTCCAGACGGTAAACATCCATATGATAAAGTGGAAGCTCCCCTTGATATTCTTTTATAATAGTAAACGTTGGACTGTTTACGTTACGCTTTACCCCAAGCCCACGTGCAACCCCTTTGGTAAAAGTCGTTTTGCCAGCACCAAGATCACCTTCCAGTGTAATCACGTCACCTGGTTTTAACAATAATGCAAGCCGCTCAGCCAATCGTATTGTTTCTTGTTCTGAATGTGTTTCTGCTTTATGCTCACTCATCCTGGTTCACCTGCTTTAAATGTGTATAACCCCGTTTTTCCAATGGCTTACAACAATTCGCTTCCTGTAAATAAACGAGCCTGTTGTGTTGCTCGCTAACATAACCGATTTCTGTAACGCTTGTCTGCGTTTCTGCGGCAGCTTGTTTTACAAATTGCCAATCTTTGTTCGCAACCGTTCCAATCAGTTCATAATCTTCTCCACCAAACAGCTGCCATGCTCGCTGTTTTTCCTTTGAGAATTGGTGATATGTACGACTTACCGGTAATTTAGTAAAATCCAGCACAATAGAAACTCCGGATGACTCGGAAATTTCTGCAGCCTCATTTGCAATACCGTCACTAATATCATTCAGCGCTACTCGCGAAAGTGTCTCCAAGCTATTGGCAAAGGAAATCCGTGGCGTTGGCATTCGATGTCTGGTAATATAAAATTCTTTGTCTTTGTAATCTCCCGGATGTGTTAACATTTGAAAACCAGCACTGGAATCACCTAACGTACCTGTCGCAAACACAATATCCCCGGCCCGTGCCGCTCCTCGATAACGTGCTTTTCCACTAGCAACATAGCCGATAACGGTGATTGATATCGTTAATTCCTGTCCAGATACCGTATCGCCACCAATCAAATCCATATGATACTGGTTCGCCAAGGAACGCATTCCTGAATATATTTGCTTTAATTCCTGTTCAGACCAATGAGACGGTATCACAATAGAAACGAGATAAAACGCTGGTTGCGAACCCATTGCAGCGATATCACTTATATTCGCTGCAATGGCCCGGTAACCAATATGGTAAGGCTCCATTGTATCTCTTGAAAAATGAATATTTTCTACAAATGTATCTGCTGCTGTGACAATATCCTGACCGGATTGTCTAAAAACGGCTGCATCATCACCAACTCCCTTTATTAAGGAAGATTGTTTATATGTTGTTTGTTTAATTGCATTTATAAATGAAAATTCATCCATTCGTATCACCAGACCCTATAATTGCTATATTCATCATAGCAAAAAGACAGTAAAAAGGAAAAAATAGATCAACTGCTGTAACAAGAAGGTTGAAGGGGAACTATAATCGTTAGTATTCGTCTAAGCAGTAAAAATTATATTTAGTAAAGATATCTGCTTAATCTAAAAATTTCCGATCGGTGTAATAAGGGATAAAATCAAGCAAAGATATGCGGTGCGCTCAAGCGTTGCTTGTTTTTACGCTGTACCCTGATGTTTTTCACCGAGGTTGCTGATTCATTGTTGATGTTAGCCTTCTTTTTGTTGATGTTACGTGGTTTTCCGTCAATGCTGGTGTTTCTAGTTGATGCTATCCCCTTTTTTGTTGATGTTACAAGAGATAAGGGGGATCTTCTACAAAAACTGCCCACGTCAATTGTCAACAGCGGAAATCAGTACGTCCTGCGGAAGCTCGCTCCTTGGCTAATATTATCGCTTTTCCTGTGTGTGATACATATTCGGGGAGTCCTCTCACACCGTCACCTCGACCTTCTTGACACAACACATAAGACGTGTTGTTCTTAGTCGAACTTGTAATTTGGTAACTATTTAAACACGACTAAAATGTAAAAAACACATGATCTCATCAAATGAAAACATGTGTTGACGTTTTATTCATTAGTGGCGGTCTGGACGGGACTCGAACCCGCGACCTCCTGCGTGACAGGCAGGCATTCTAACCAGCTGAACTACCAGACCAAAAATATGTATTTACTCACTACTGTTAAAAAAGTAATTCAGCATAGTTAAGTTAAAAATTTTGGTTGCGGGGGCAGGATTTGAACCTACGACCTTTGGGTTATGAGCCCAACGAGCTACCAGACTGCTCCACCCCGCGATAGAAAAAAATATTGATTACAAAATAATTGTGGTAATGCCTGGCGGCGTCCTACTCTTGCAGGGGCAAAGCCCCAACTACCATCGGCGCTGGAGAGCTTAACTACTGTGTTCGGCATGGGAACAGGTGTGACCTCTCCGCTATTGCTACCAGACATATAGGGTGTTCCGTGATCACAATATGCTTAACAGAACTTCCTTATGGGTTAAAATCAAGGACAAGATATATTATATGCACTTCTCTGGAAAAATGCAAGTCCTTTTTCATATATTTTATACCTTGGAAACTAAATAAGAGATCCACAAGCAACGAAATCAGATTAGATGGTTATAGTTAAGTCCTCGATCGATTAGTATCCGTCAGCTCCACGTGTCACCACGCTTCCACCTCGGACCTATCTACCTCATCGTCTCTGAGGGATC
>BMJD01000011.1 GCA_014642895.1 Lentibacillus populi | reverse complement strand
TGGAGACAATGTAAGACGTCTTAGGAATCCCCTAAGATGCAATGGTCTGTGAAACAGGAAGCCCTACCTTCAAGCATTCCGAAAGGATGATAAGGTGGGGTCATTCACATAACCAGAGAAACCCGATTGAAGTATAAGAATTTTTTATCTCTTATGATTGCAATTATGTATTATAAATAATTCCATTTATTAGTTAGTATTAATATAGGGAAATGGAGGAGAGTTTTATTGAAAAAAGAAATTATTATTAAATTCGCAACGGAACAGGATTTGGAGAGAATTGTCGAAATGCTTACAGATGACGTTTTAGGGAGTAAAAGAGAGTGTTACAAAAAACCTCTTCCGGAAAGCTATGTAAATGCATTTCAGGCTATAACTTCTGATCCTAACAATGAGTTGGTTGTAGCCTGTTACGATAATAAAGTTATAGGAGTTCAACAAATTACATTTACACCATATATTACACATCAAGGTGGCTGGAGAGCTACTATTGAAGGAGTAAGAACGTCATCTTCCGAGCGAGGTAAAGGAATAGGATGCGCCCTTATACGATGGGCAATTCAACGGGCAAAAGAACGTGGTTGTCACTTGATCCAACTTACCACAGATAAAAAGCGAGAAGATGCTTTACGTTTTTATGAACGTTTAGGTTTTAAAGCATCACACGAAGGGTTAAAAATGCATCTTTAAGGTATTATGAATATGATGTAGCTATCTCTTTGTTTTTAAGTAAAAGCCAGTCCCTACTTATAACGAACTTAATTAAATCTATTAAACCAATAAAAAATGACCCATTGCAACAAAATGCAGTGAAAAAATAATTTAAAGTGCGTGTTCAAAAAGTCGCCGAATGAGAAGCAAGAAGGTCGAGGCGGCGTAGCTTTGAGCACCGGAATGTACACAAAAAGGTACATGAGGAGCGGAAAGCAAGCCAACGAAGAGATTCGCAGCTTATCATTTGGTGACTTTTTGAACATCCTCTTAAAATATACCTTTAGAAGGAATTAAACAGCTCCAGATCGAAATAAATATAAAGTCTACATGGCTTAGGTTTTTAACTAAAGTAATAATAGATGAATCAAATTAAATTAGCATCAGGGCGGGGAGAAATTAGCAAACTTTAGTAATTAATTTCCAAAAAAGGAGAGTACAAAGATGTGCAAAATGTTTCAGTACAATTGGGTAAGTTAGAAATGATTGGTTTAATCGGTGCAAGGACGTACCTGAGGAAGAACTGACACGTAAACGCGTTGGCGGCCATGGGGATATTTTAGGTACCCTCTTTCATATCGTCAATACGGAACAGATGTGGATGAGCATGCTGATGGGAAAAGAAATCAGGTTAATCGATTTCGAACAATATAAGTCACTTGAAAAGGTAAGGTAACTGTCAGATTCTCTTCAAACCGATATAAAACCCTTTATTGAGAAATGGACACCGCAAACAGACGAAAATGAGGGTATTCTATGAAGCGAATTCCAATGATATTTGTTTTATTGTGCGCGTTATTTGTTATGGTAGCTTGTACATCAGATGCAACAGGTGAAAAAGAAATCGTTTTACCTGATGACATTCCTGAATTTGTTCAAGAAAGTGATTTTAAACAAATTGATTGGGAAAAGAAAGCAGTCGAGTTTGGAGAAAGAGGCATTATTGGAAATGAGAACAAATCAGGTGTCATTGGTGCAGATATGCCAAGTTTAAACGTTCAAAAATGGATGTGGCACCTTTGGGGAATTAAAAACCCAGGAAACAAAAAATTAACAATTGTTGGTTTTCATAAAGAAACAGAGAAAGTCCATCAGATATTAAAAGATAGTTGGACGACGGGACTTGCAGGACCAAATAATGGAGCCGATGCCCATACACCGTCCAGTGTAAAGATACCAGAATCTGGGGAGTGGGCAATACTGCTTTATACCGATGATACATTATTTGATACATTGATTTATCAAATAAATGAGTAGGTTTAGGAGGATATTTACACTTCCAAGTAAGGTAGTGGAAGGCTTAACTGGAAAGATGAAACGTTTCTTTAGGTAACCAAATATAACTATATGTTGAGTAAATTAGCGTGGAGAAAAACAAAAAGAGCGTAACCATTGAATAATGGGTTTAAGAAATAACAAGGAACATACATTCTCTGTTTATGGTATAATCATGTTAATAAACGGGGGTGTAATATGGGACTTAATAATATAAATATTAAAGAGCGTATGGAACATTATAATGTAACTGGATTAAGCATGACATTAATTGAAAATGGCCAAATTAGTTTGGTAGATCAATATGGTTTATTAGAAGCGGAAACAACTAAAAGTGTAAATAGTGATTCCATTTTTAATGCCTGTTCCGTTAGTAAGTTCGTAACAGGGATGTTGGTGATGAAATTAACGGAGCAAGGTCTTCTTGACTTAAACGAGGATATAAACAAAAGGCTTAAGTCATGGAAGTTCCTGATAATAAATACATTACGTAATTTACTTTGCCATCAATCAGGAACTATCGACCCAGTTGACAGTTTTACAGAACTTAGATCGAATGACGGTATCCCCTCAACGGTCGAGCTGTTAGAAGGAAAGACATCGTATTGCAAAGTGCCTATTGAAGTGAGATATGAACCAGGAAGCGACTTTCAATACTCAGATGCGGGCTTTTGTATCATACAGCAATTGATAGAAGATGTGACTGTACGACCTTTTGAGGATGTCATAAACGATCTCATATTTCTACCATTAAAAATGGATAAAAGTTCATTCCCAATAACCATTCAAATGAAAAAAGGGAAAACTTCTCTTGTGGCTATCATAAAAATGGAGAATTAGTTGATGGAAAATATACTATATATCCTTATCCAGCGGCATCTGGACTATGGACAACGCCATTTGATTTATTCATTTTGGTTATGGAATTATTTAATTCTTTAAAAGGCAAAAGTAAGATTGGACTTACTGCAAGTACAGTAATGGAAATGATAAGCTCACAAGGCTGTAAAGAATGGACAGGGCTAGGCCTATTTTTAGACAGTTTAGGAAAGGATTTTGAAGTTTCTTCACTTGGCTGGGGAAAGGGCTTTCAGTGTATGATAGTTGCCTTCCCTTATCTGGAGACCGGATTAGTCATCATGACAAATACAGATTTAGGTGTTCATCAGTTGAAGGGAATTATTGGTGAAGTATATAAATCTTTTACCTTGTAATTTGATGTTAAGCTAACCGGTAAGTTACTTCAACTAGGATATCACCGTTGCATTTTACATTCTTATTGTGCTACCCGTTGTTTTACTGAAGTAATTAACTCCGTGTTTCAACTGGTAGCGCAGTTATCAGTTCAATAGGAGGGCTGCTTCTTGCCAAAAGGATTACTTCATCATATTGAAATATACGTCTCTGATTTAGCAAGATCAATAGAATTTTGGGGGTGGTTACTTGAAGAATTAGGATATATCCCTTTTCAAAACTGGGAAAGTGGACGGAGTTGGAAACTGGGGAGTACTTACCTCGTTTTTGTACAAGTAGAGGAAAGGTTTCTACCATAGATGCCGAGTAGGACTCAATCATCTAGCATTTCATGCAAGTTCACGTCAACATGTGGACGAACTAACAATAAAATTAAAGAATAAAGAAATCGATATTCTTTATCAAAACGCTCATCCATTTGCTGGTGGAGATGACCATTATGCCGTTTATTTTGAAGACCCTGACAGAATAAAAGTAGAACTTGTGGCTCCATAAGTTTTCAAGTAACAGATACGATTGTCTAACAAGCGAAATCATTGCCTGTTTATGTGTTAATATGAAATTTAATTATTTGAATATTACGTGATTAACTTTAGCATGAAGAGCCAGAAGATTATACGCAGAAGAAGAGTAATTTTTTCTTAACTAACCGGTACGATAGCTTATAAAGGTTACCCCCTTTTTCTGCCGGAGTATAGAAATGGGATAGTCAAATTAGTTTAATTAAGGCAATTAAATACTCGATATTAGTACAATGCAGGGAGGATTTCTTATGATATATGACAGTCCAAGTAAAACAATTATCACTAAAAGGCTAGTACTGAGACTGTTTCAAAAATCGGATGCAGTAACTGTTACGAAGCTCTGTAATAATTATAATATTTACAAAAGTACATTGTACCTACCTTATCCATACTGTATAGAGAATGCTTTGTCGTGGATGGAACATCATCGTGATAATTTTAATGCCAATAAATTATATGAATTTGCTATAACAGATAAGGAAACAGGAGAATTATATGGAGCTATAGCGTTATCCAACAACCAGAAGTTTAATCATGGAGAAATAGCCTATTGGGTTGGTGAAGAATTTTGGGGAAATGGGTATGCTATAGAGGCAGCGCAGGCTATATTAAAATTTGCATTTGATGTAAAGCAATACCATAAAATCTTTGCTCGTTATTTTCATTCAAATCCAGCTTCGGGAAGGGTTTTGCAAAAATTAGGCATGAAGAAGGAAGGGATATTAATTGATCATGTAAAGAAAGAAAAACGATATGAAGATCTAGTATATTATGGAATTATTAACTCAATAGGATTATAGATCTTATATTAAAAAAAAGACAATGAATTTTTTGAAACAGTTTGGCGATACAATTGATGAACTTTTAAACTAGGATATTACCATTTCTTTTTGCATTAACTAGTGCAACATGGCTCAATTAACCATACCATCCGACTTATACATTTGTATGCTATTCGACCTAAGTTATGAATCATACTTATTGTTGATGTCACTGTCTTATGGATTTGTTTTAGTAATTGTAAAATTTAAAAGAAAGGTAGTTTAATCTAACTAAATAACGGGTGATGTAAAAATAGGAGGGAATTGAAATGTCAAGAACAACAATACAGAATAAGACTATCAAAGAACTTGATGAATTAAAATTAATAGGTTTTCGAGTTTTGTGTTCCGGTGATCAATACATAGTTGAAATACCAAAAGCATCATTACGTTTAAGTGAGCGTTTAAGTGAAATTAAACAGGTTGTCAATCCCTTACAACAATTTGGTGCATTTAAGGTAGAAAATGAAACTGCCGATGAAGATGGTTATTGGGTTTGTGTTGAAGTAAAAGAATACGAGGGCATTCCAACTGATATGGTGACTCTAACTGTACCATCTCAAAGATATGCTGTTACGAGGCACAAAGGTCCTAATCATAAAATAATGGATTCATATAATGAATTACATAAATGGATTGATGAGAACAACTATTCAAGGCTAAAAAATAAATGGCATTTAGAAAAGTTTCATAGTTGGAATGATATTGAAAATGTAGATGTAGAGTTGTTGGATACTATTAAGTAATTTAAAAGGGGAAATGGAAATTTGAAAAGGGAGAAACGTTAGAGGAAGCTGCTATTCCCGAAGTAAAAGAAGAAACAGGATTAGATGTCCAGGTAGATGGAGTCTTTACAGTGACTGAAGCATTTTTTGAAGAACAAGGACATCACGCTATCTTGTTTACCTTTATCGGGAAAATGATTGGTGGTGAAATAAGATTTCATATCCAGAGGAAATTGAAGAAATTACATGGATCGAACCCATATAGCAGAAAAATACTTACATATACCAAGCGATCTGGAAGGATTGATGAACATAAAATCTTCCGCCCATATATATTCAGGGGAACTGTCATTAACAAATATTAAAATTATTTCACTAATGAAGAAGCTGTTGTGACAAGAGATTAAGGAGAGGAATTTATAGATGAATATAAGACTTGCGGAAGCAAAAGACATCAAGCAATTAATCAGAATGAGATGGGATTTTACAATTGAATATGATGAAAGTAAAAAAAGCGAATCATTCAATGAATTTGAAAAGGAATGCCAATCCTTTTTAGAGAATGCACTTAATAGTGGACAATGGTTTATTTGGGTCGCGGAAGAAAATGAAAAAATTGTATCCCATATCTACATAGAATTAATACAAAAAGTACCACGTCCTGGTAGAATAACACATCCATTTGCTTACATGACGAACGTATATACTATTAAAGAATTTAGAAATAAGGGTATTGGGAGTAAGCTGCTTACAACAATAAATGAGTGGGCTAAAGAACATAAATATGAATTTATTATTGTGTGTCCAAGCGATGATGCAATTAATTATTATAAGAAAAATGATTACGTTCATTGCACAGAACCTTTGGAATATTTTCCTTTTAGGCAAACCTAGGGCTGAAGAGCATACCGCAAGATATGAAATTTTGCATCGCACATAATCTGGAATTACCGTATAGGGAACCGTACGTACAGTGGTGTAAGAGGGGCGGAGGTTAGTCATCTCCCACTATCTCAATTTACAGCCACCATTAAGGGCCGTTGCCAGTATCCAAATTGAACCATAGTGTCAACAAAAAGGTTGTGAAGGTAGGCAGAAATGAGCCCAGTCCTTGTGAAAGAGGGGAAAGTATAATAAACGCTGTACCAGATAAAAAATCAATAAAGTGAGAAAATGTGGCATGCTTCAACGGTATCCTATTAGAATAGGGGCCAGTCCTTTTCCCAATCTACTTAAGAGATAGAAAACCGGGAGACTGGCTCCATTTTCGCATTACTGTAAACCGTATCACCTCAACCCCCAAATCCCCTTATTAACTACATTAATTATTAATTCAGCCATTTCTTTTGGTGGTTTATCCATCCCGTTGTTCAACCATACTTTCAACACTTGAATACTGCCACTTATGATAAATGAACTCAAATACTCGGAAATATCCTTATCAAGATGCTTAACCTCCATCGAGTTTTTCATGATGAAACGGTGAGCGACAACCATAACTTTCTTTTGGAAGGAGGAATCGCTATTTTCATTGAGGAGCGTTTGGCATTCATCCTGCTTGGAAGCAAAGTATTCAATCAATTTTTCCGTCATCTGTAAGGCTTCATCATCCTTCTCAAAATTGTACGTGCTTAGGTACATACTCATATCCTCAATCAGTTCTTCTTCAATTTGCTCAAGAAGGTCAAACTGATCAGCGTAATGTGCGTAGAAAGTGGAGCGGTTGATATCGGCCAGTTCACATATTTCTTTGACTGTAATCGCAGAAATTTGCTTTTCCTCCAATAATTTCATGATACTTTCCTTTAAAACCATACGCGTATATTTTTTTCGTCTATCCAATTTATTAGAAGTAATAGGAATCCCTCCTAAATTTTTTTCGCGTTTTCCAACATAATAAAACGTTGTGTTGAGAAACGTACGTATTTTGTAAAACTGTCTGTTGCATAAACAACACCGTGTTTTATATAATGATATAGTGAAACTTTTGATAATGCAAGAAAGGGTGAATTGTTATAGGCATTGCAGCACGAATTATTAAACATAAAAAGCCCATTGTCATCACTTTTTTAATCATTACAGTAATCAGTACCATTGCTCAGTTTTTCGTCTCGGTTAACTACAATATGGTAGATTACTTGCCAGAAGATGCACAATCTACGCAAGCAATGGAAGTCATGGATCAGGAATTTGATGGTTCTGTTCCGAATACGCGTGTTATGATTCATGATGTTACCATACAGGAAGCACTTGATTACAAAGATCAACTTGCGTCCATCGATGGAGTATCGGATGTTACCTGGTTAGACGATGCGATTGATATAAAAACTCCAATCGAAATGGCTGATCAGGATACTGTAGAATCTTATTATAAGGATAATAATGCGTTATTTTCCTTCAGTATCCGTGAAGGAGACGAAGTGGAGGTTACGGATGCTATCTATGACCTTATTGGAGAAGAAAATGCCATGGCAGGAGAGGCGTTAAATACAGCGACTCAACAAAAGATGGCCTTGACCGAAACCATGTATGCTGCAGCCTTATTGATACCGATTATTATAATCATTTTGGTTCTATCCACCAGTTCCTGGATTGAACCGGTATTTTTCCTAACGGCTATCGGTGTTTCGGTATTGATCAATTTAGGAACGAATATATTTCTTGGTGAAATATCATTCGTCACTCAATCGGTGGCACCGATTTTGCAGCTTGCGGTTTCACTGGATTATGCTATTTTTCTGCTTCATAGTTTTTCAGATTATCGACAAAAGGTAGCTGATCCCAAGGAAGCAATGCAGCTTGCGATGAAGCGATCACTTCCTGCGATTGCAGCAAGTGCGTCAACTACTTTCTTTGGCTTTATCGCCCTAACATTTATGAATTTTGAGATTGGTTCAGATTTAGGACTTAACCTTGTAAAGGGAATTCTATTAAGCTTTATTAGTGTCATGGTTTTTCTGCCAGCGTTGACACTTATGTTTTATAAATGGATTGATAAAACCCACCACAAGCCATTACTCCCAAGCTTGAAAAATATTGGAAATGGTGTTATGAAACTAAAAATACCAAGTTTGATCCTCGTATTGCTTCTCCTTGTGCCGGCATTTTTAGCGCAGGGTCAAACGGATTTCATTTATGGGATCGGTGAACAGCCGGAATCAACTCGTGCTGGCAGTGATGTAGTAAAGATTGAAGAAGAATTTGGGAAGAATACCTCTATGGTTTTGCTTGTTCCAAAAGGGGATATTGCGAAGGAAGAAGAATTAGTGAAAGACTTGGAAACAAAAGAGCATGTGAAAAATGTTTTATCATATGTCAACACTGTCAGTCCGGCAATTCCTCCTGAATACTTGGATGAATCTGCGACAGAACAGTTTTATTCCGAAAATTACAGTCGAATCATCCTGGAAACAAATACGGATACGGAAGGAGATACGGCATTTGGCTTAATCGAAGACGTCCAACATACGGCCGAAAGTTATTATGGTGATGATTTCTATTCACTGGGAGAAAGCGTTACACTGTATGACATGAAAAATGTGGTTCAAAAGGATAATACGATTGTTAATTTACTCACCGTTATCACGATCGCCGTTGTTTTATTAGTCACGTTTAAATCGATTTCTATTCCTGTCATTCTTTTGCTGACGATTGAGTCGGCTGTTTGGATTAATTTATCGGTTCCTTACTTTACCAATTCTTCGCTGGTCTTTATAGGATACCTGATCGTCAGTACGGTACAGCTTGCTGCCACGGTTGATTATGGTATTCTGCTGACGGAGGATTATAAAGAGAAACGAAAAGAAATGCCAGCACTTAAAGCAATTAAGAAGAGCATCGATGAGAAAATTTTCTCGATTGCTGTTTCTGCTTCCATTTTATCCAGTGTCGGGTTTATTCTATCGATGACTTCGTCCAACCCAATCGTTTCGTCCATAGGATTATTGCTGGGACGTGGAGCATTACTTGCCTTTATTATGGTTGTGTTATTCTTGCCAGCCATGCTAGTGGTATTTGATAAGCTTATAGAAAAAACAACATGGAAAGCAAATTATTATAAGGAGAAATGATGATGAGGAGAAAAATATTACTTGTCTTAGCGGCTGTTATCCTTGTTTCGCCGTCATTTCTTGTAACTGCTTCTGCAAATGACAGCGAGACAAAGGAAGCTGCAGCCAAGAAGGATGGGGAAGTTTCGTCAAAAGATGAAGTGGTATATGCAACACTTGGTGCCAATGGTGACAGGGAAGAAATTTATGTTGTGAACACGCTGGACGTTACCAAAGCAGGAAAAGTTGTTGATTACGGTAATTATTCAAGCCTGAAGAACTTAACCGATTTATCAGAAATGAAACAAACTGACAATACGGTACAGGTTACAGCACCTGAAGGGAAGTTTTATTATCAGGGGAATATGAATGATGCCGCCTTACCATGGGATATTGCGATTTCGTACTTTTTAGACGGAAAGGAGATTTCTCCAGAAGACCTGGCTGGAAAAGAGGGTCATGTGGAAATTCGGATAAAGACGTCAGCTAATGAGAAGGTTAATCCGGCTTTTTTCAAAAACTATTTATTGCAAATCTCCCTTACGCTCAACACGGAAATCGCCAGCAACATCAAGGCGGAAGACGGAATGGTCGCTAATTCTGGAAAGGATAAACAAGTGACATTTACCGTGATGCCTGAAAATGAAGAAGAGCTGGTTGTGGAAGCGGATGTAGATGAATTTGAGTTAGACGGCATCAACATCTCAGGTGCCCCCTCAACAATGTCTGTGGATGCACCAGATGCCGATGAAATGACAGGTGACATGAAATCCCTGACAGGTGCCATTGCTGAAATAAACGATGGTGTGGGAGAACTGAATAATGGAGTTTCTGAATTGAATAACGGTGTCGCGGGCTTACATGAAGGTTCCGAGCAGTACAAAAATGGGATTTCCGAACTTGATGGATCTTCATCTGAATTGGTGGATGGGTCCAAAAACATTGAAGAGGCTCTTGCTACGTTGAGTAAATCCCTTAGTAATGCGGAAGGGACGGATCTAAGCGGGATTAATGAGTTAGTCAAAGGACTTACTGAGGTCTCTGGTGGTTTACACGAAACTGCAGATGGGTTAGTAACCCTAAAACAGAATTATAAGAAAGCTTACGATGCACTGGATGCGGCAATAACCGCTATTCCTGCAGATGTTACAAAGGAAGAAATGGATAAATTGGAAAAAAGTAATGCAGATCCAAAAGTAGTTAGGAAACTCCTGGAAACCTATAAAGCTGCACAAACTGCAAAAGGAACTTACGCTGAGGTGAAACAAGGTTTTGCTGCAGTAGATACAACATTAGGGAAAACAATTGATGGACTCACTGAAATGGCTAATAATTTGGATGCCATGGCGAACGGGCTTTCATCTTCTCTGGAAAACATGGATAGCATGGAAGGCTTTGCTCAATTGCAGGAAGGAATAGCCAGTTTGTCTGCCAACTATAAAACATTTCACGCGGGTTTAGTGGATTATACGGAGGGAGTTGGCCAATTAGCCAGTTCTTATCAGGACTTGCACAATGGAATTGGAGAACTGTCTGAAGGCACTGGAGAATTGGAAAATGGTGTTGGTGAACTTCACGATGGCACAACGGAATTGCATCAATCCACGAAAGATATCCCTAAAGAAATGACAGAGGAAATCGATCAAATGATGGACGAATATGACAAATCCGATTTCGATGCTGTATCCTTTGTTTCCGCTAAAAACGAGAATGTCAATTCGGTACAATTTGTCTTGAAAACGGAGAGCATTAAATATGAAGAACCGGAGACAACGGAGGAGCCGAAAAAGGAGGAAAAAGGAATCTGGGCTCGTTTTAAGGATTTATTTTCATAAAGAGTGAATGAAGGTGCTGCCCCTGATGAGGGGAGGCACCTTTTTGTACCTGTATAATGATTTACAACGCAACGGCATAGGAAAGGCTTTATTGCTTGGCTTTGGACAAACGGCTGGATTACAAACGGTACGGAATTACATGGTTCGGGGGGTGAAAATTGCTAATAAAGTCGTAGAGTTGTTTTCTCATACAATGTCAGAGGAAAATATCACCGAATCGGCAACGTGGGATTCAGAGGTTTTAAACTCTACAACACCACCTTTTTCCGATAAGTTAATGATGTTTCAAGTATCATTGTTAACGGGTGCTTCTTCTGGTTACTACGGAACCGCTTTAGGGACAGCTGCAAGACGTGATATAGGAACAAAATACTTGCGTCTCTTGGCGGAAAGTATTCAATACGCAGAAGATGGTGCTAATATTTTAATCGAACATGGGTGGATGGAACAGCCCCCTCAATCAATTGACAACGTTGAAATTGCCAAAACAAAAAAGCAATAGGATAAAATAGTGTAATTGAAAAGCTATGATGGTCTATTGCTTTTCTGGCTTTGGGTAACTTCTACATGGAAAATCATTAAAGGAAAAAGAGAGCTACAACAGCTCCCTTTTTCTATCAAATCAACGCTTCCTGAATCTCCGTATACATCCAGGTTCTTCTACTCATTATTTTACCCATATCACCATAAATGCTAATACTTTTAACCGAATTATGGTGTGACTTGGCATGGGACTCATAAAAAACCTTCCTGTTGAAAAGTACTGCACAAAAATTCAACTGGAAGGTATTATATAGAATTATAGGAACTATTTATTGAAACGATTTTGCGCCAATATAATGACTTTGCCAGTAGCTGTTATCCAGAGATGTGATTTCTACACCTGTTTCCTCTGTACCAGCATGAATCATTTGCTTGTTTCCATTATAAATACCGCTGTGAGGTACACCGTCTTTATACGGTTGTATTGTCATGGCTTGTACTATCATTTGGCTCATTTGGTGCTGCACCATGAGCAAAAACACTTCCAGCGACTACCGGCGTAAACGCGAGTGACGTAACAAAACCTGTAGATACAATATACTTTTTTAAAGAATTGTTCCCGTTTAACATTATGTACTCTCCCTCGATGTGTATTTTTGATTACCAGCTACTAATAAATAGATTGTGAGATTAGATAGAGACTACAAATTAAGTAAAAATTGTTACAAATTATGACAACATGTAATCCAATGAGATCTGCCATCCCCGCTTTTTGAAAGGAAAATGTCCGGTATCATATGTTTTCGCTGGGTTCTTTATCAGGGTTAAGCACTCACTAAAAAAGAAAAAGTTCAGGTTAACAAGGGATTCCCGGGAACGTTGATGAAAATAGAATGGGATCGGAGCGAAACAAAGACACTGGACTATGGATATGTTTTTCAAATGTTACATTAAATTTACAAAAAACGATCATTTTTAACAGTAAATTTAAAAGCAGTTAACAATTATTCGGTAAAATTGGTTGTTGTGGAAAATATCGAAAAATCCATAGTTTTGTAGATTAAGGGAGTGATATACCGAAAAAAGACAGCTGTTTAGGGCGGATATACAGTTAATTGCAAATCAAAGGAGGGGAATATGTTGGAAAAGAATCGGTTTACGTTAGCTGGCAAACTAACGATAGCAGGGCTGGTTACAGTTGTATGCTTTCTTTTTTTTATCTTGGGACAGCCACTGGCAGAGGATCGATCCTCTTCGGCTGTAGATGAGTTTAATAGTATCTTTCAGGATGCAAATAAAGTGGAATGGAATTATCTCGATGATGGATCGAATCAAGGATCAGATTGGGCAAGTATTGATTATGATGATAGCAGCTGGAAAACTGGATTGGCACCTTTAGGGTATGGCCGTGATAACAAGGGGTTAAACACGGTTACCGGGTTTGGAAATGACTCGGGGAAAAAGCATATTACTACTTATTTTCGAAAAGAATTTGAACTAAAAGGTGCTGATGCCTTTAAACAGTTAAAAGCTACATTAGTTCGCGATGATGGTGCAGTTATTTATGTGAACGGACAGGAAGTATTCCGCTCGAATATGCCACAGGAGAGCACCATTTCTTACGATACATTAGCCGCTAATACAGTCAATGATGAGCGTAATGAATATGAATTTGATATTGATCCTTCTATCCTTGTTGATGGCAAAAATGTTGTGGCGGTAGAGGTACATCAGATCAATCAAACCAGCTCAGATACCTTCTTTTCATTAGCGCTTGAAGGCTCCACAATAGAACCAGGTAAAAATAATGGATTACTCGCTGAATACTTCACGAATTCAGGAGATAATAATTTTGATAAAGTAGATTGGAAGTCAACTGCCGTTGAACCAAACGTTGATTTTGGCAATCTTGACCCTGTTCTGCAAAAGCATACCGGCAGGGCAGATGATGCAAGTATTGATTTTACGGGTCAACTTGTACCGGAATTCACCGAGGAATATACGTTTTCCATGATTGGCGACAACGGATTTCGTTTATGGATCGATGATCAGCTGGTAATTGACCATTGGGTAAATGACTGGGACGTAGAGCAAACCAGTTCACCAATACAGCTCGAAGCGGGCAGGGAATATGATATTAAAATGGAATATTTTGAGGATCATGGCGGGTCTAATCTTCACCTAAGCTGGTCAAGCCCCAGCGTGGAAAAAGAAATAGTTCCTGAGGAGGCATTGTTCTTACCTTCCGGCTATAATGGCCCTATTAGTGGAACTGTCCTGGGAAATGGTCAAACGATAGAGGTTGAGTTTGTAAAACCTCTTGCTGCGATACCATCAAATTTCCCTGATCATCTAACCGTAAATGCCGGCGATCAGCAAAATGCAGTGGAAAACGTGGAGCTGGATAAGACGGATTCATCGATACTTCATGTGAAGCTGGAAGATCCCATTGCCCCAAATCAACATGTCACTATTGCTTACGATGGAAAAGACAGTGTGGAAAATAGTGATGGTGAAGTGATAAATGGTTTTCAATTTACACCAGAGAATTACTCGGAATGGGAAGATTATTCGCCAATTGCTATTGCAATGTCGCTTTACGGAGATGCCAAAACACAACGTTCCTTCGCGTGGTACACAAACCATGAACACCCCGAGAATGCACCGGACAATGTATTAGATAGTATCGTCGAAGTTGTCCCGGCTGGGTCTGGTTTCGATTCCAAAGAGGTGCTGCGCTTTACAGGGGATTCACAAGTATTGGATTTAAAAGTCACAAATTCGCAAAATGGTACCTTTTCCAGTCATAAAGTACTTGTTGAAGGGCTTGAACCAGGCACTTCCTATGAGTATCGTCTTGGAAGTGAAGGGAATTGGAGTGAGATTGGTGAATTTATCACAGAGGCAAAGGATGAGAGCGAGTTTGAATTTTTATATATGACCGATTCACAAGGAGCAAATACACATGATTACGAAGTTTGGGCGGATACACTGGGACAAGGGTTGCAGTTCTTCCCTGACTCCAAATTCTTAATCATGGGTGGTGATCAGGTCGATGCCGGTGCAATGGAGCACCAATGGCTGGATTATTTTGCAAAACCACAGGAATTATTAATGGATCTGCCTGTAATGGCGGCAGTCGGTAACCATGAAGGACCGTACCATAACAATTTTCATTATCATTTCCATTATCCAAATGATGCTATTGATAATCCATTACCACCTGGCAGTGTCTATTCTTTTGATTATGGAGATGCTCATTTTATGGTGTTAAACACAATGGATATGGGCTGGGATGACCGGCAAAGGGAATCCTTTAACCAGCAAATTGAATGGCTCAAACATGAAGTAGCCAAGACGGATAAGAAATGGAAAATCGTTTCCATCCATAAAGCAATCTACTCGGTTGGCGGTCATTCGGCAGATGAAGATATTTTCGAATTAAGGGAAATGCTTTATCCGGTTTTTGATGAACTTGGTATTGATGTTGTTCTGCAAGGTCATGATCATACATTTATGCGTTCACACCAAATGTACAATGATAAGCCGGTTACAGATATTGAAGCGGATGAGAATGGCAATGTGATCAATCCTGATGGAACGATGTATATCGTCAATAACGCCGCTGGAACAAAGTATTACGATGTACGGGAAGATGTGGATAAATATTATGCCGCCAAATATGAACAACCGTACAAGCCAGTTTTTTCCGGGGTAAAAATGACGGAAAATAGTTTGACAATCGATTCATACAGATCTGGTGAGAAAGAGTCGTTTGATCATTACACGATCGTAAGAAATGACAAAACGCCTGAACCAGTCGATGGGTTAACAGCTGTACGGAATGGTAACGGTCAAATTGTACTGAATTGGAAAAAACCTGAAGAAGCTAAGAAAGACAGCGATCCGGTCCGCGGCTTCCGTATTTACGAAAAGGAAGGCCGTCTAGGGAAAAATTGGAGTGCATATGTACCGGTTGAAGAAGACCAAAAAAGCTATCAATATACTGTGAAAGACGCGGAAAATGGCAAAAACTATCAATTTGTTGTGAAGGCGGTTGATAAAAGAGATAATTCGGAAGGAACGGTCGTATCTACCAAAGATATTCCTCCGGCAGCACCAACCAAACCAGTTACAGATGATGGATATAACACGTTTGGATGGACCAATGTACCAGGGTATGAGAAATTGTCAGCTTACGAATACAGCGTTGATAACGGAGAAACCTGGAAGACGGTTACTGCTAATCCACAGCCAGTAGGTAACCGGGATATTCCAAAAGGGCATGTTCAGGTTCGGATTAAAGCAAGTGCAGAAATGAACAATCAGGCTGGCATGATTTTGAAAGCGCCTAATGCTTATACAAAAAATCAGGTAAATGAGACTTTTGAACTGAACGGGACTATCAAGCACGATGATAAACTTGTTGTCGATATCGAAATTGATAAACAAGCGGAATATAGCAAGGATGCTTACCTCGTCATAGAGCTTTTTGCAGGCAATACGCCGCTGCTCATTAATGCGATACCTCTAGAGGAGGAGCAAACGGAAATTTCACAATATTTTAATGTGCACGGGAAGAACTACAAGGTAAAAGCATTTGTATTTGACAGGTTCAATAGTGACCTTGATCTTCCGCAATCGTTAGCTGGGCCAATCGTACTGAAGTAGGTAACGACTTGCAGGGAAACTCTAAAACTGGGAGGGTAAAACGGCAATGCGAAAAAAAATAATGGCGATCGCCATGACAGGACTGATCTTATCTTCGTTGGTGACGCCGCTTTTTTCAGGCACCAATACCATAAAGGCGGAAACATCCCCGGCTCAGCAAACAACAGATACCTCGAATGTCGCATTAAATGCTGAGGTAAAAGCAAGCAGCCAATGTAATGAGAAAGAGGCAGGAGCATACGCAGTGGACGGAAAGATGGACACAAAGTGGTGTGATAACTCTGGCGCTACGGATAAATGGCTGGAACTGGATCTCGGGCAGGTTTATACCATTAATGAATGGGTCGTCAAGAATGCCGGGATTGGAGAGTCTGGCGGGTATCCATTCCGGAATACAAAGAATTTCCGGCTGCAAAAAAGTAATGACGGTGAAAATTGGACAGATGTAGATGTCGTAAAAGATAATGTACAAACCATTGTCGATCGTTATGTACCAGCTTTTTCCGCGCGATATGTAAGATTGTTAATTGACAAAGGTGCTTATGATAATCACACGGCGCGTATTTACGAATTTGAGGTGTTTGGAGTGAAGGATGGAGAGATTCCTTCTGAACCTCCGACTAATTTGGATCCTGTTGACTACGTGGATCCGTTCATCAATACGCTGGGCGATAACGGGCAAACAAATCCTGGTGCGACCACACCTTTTGGACTCGTCTCACTAGGTCCCGACAGTGATGGTGGGGCTTTTAGCGGCTACTATTATCAAGATAAATACTTAAAAGGATTTTCCCATTTACGGTTTAGTGGTGTAGGCTGCAGCGGGTCAGGCGGAAATATTTTGATGATGCCGCAAACCCGGTCATTTACCAAAGACAGTAATGAATATAAACAAAAATATGATAAAAATAGTGAGCAAGCTTCTCCAGGGTATTATGGAGTTAAACTGGCGTCAGGTATAGAAACCGAATTGACTACTTCAGGTAATGTCGGCTTCCATCGGTACACGTTTCCAGAATCAGAGAAAGATGGATCCGTGCTTATTGATCTTGCAAACTCCTATGCTGGAATGATAGACGCAAATCTTACTATCGAGAATAATAATGAAATTTCAGGTATGGTTCAGTCAAAAAATGTGTGTGGACATGGCTATTACAAGATTTATTATTCTATCCAGTTTGATCATGATTTTGATTCCTTCACCTCGTGGTCAGATGAAACCACAGGAAAAGAACTACAACGTTCCGGCCCTAATAGTGGTGCATGGGTGAATTTTGATACAACGGAAAATAAAGAGGTTCAAGCAAAAGTTGGAATATCAACGATCAGTGTGGATCAAGCAAAAGCTGAACGTGAAAATGTTGCTGCAGGGTGGGATTTTGATACACAGCATAAAGTAGCAAGAGGTGCATGGAGTGACTTGTTAAACAAAGTCGAAATTAAGGATGACAACGAAGAGAATAAGACAATCTTTTACACATCCATGTATCATGCTTTTTTACATCCAAATAATGTAACAAGTTCAGATGGGAAATTCCGTGCTGCGCGACAAGAAAATACTGTACGCCAAACATCCGGGATTGGCGAGGATTTTGAATACTATAACGGCTGGACAACGTGGGATGATTTCCGAAAGTATTCCTTGTATTCCATTCTCGAGCCGAAGAAGTATGAGAACATGGTCAAATCCATGATTGATGTTTACCGGACAAGAGGTTCATATGTACAGTGGGGAGAAGGATATTGGCCAAGCCCAACCGTAAGAAATGAATTTAATGGTTCTGCCATCCTTGATGCATATGCTAAAGGCTTCGATTTTACCGATGAAGAGGTGAATACAGCGTTACATGGTATGGCTGTTGATACCGATAACTATGCGGTAAATGAGAATGAAATTTCAGGAAAGCTGGAGAAAGCCTATAGTGCCTACTATCCTATGAAACTTGCCGAATTAATTGGTGATAAGAAAACATATGAAACATATAAGGACATTACCTTGTCTTATAAGGATCTGTGGAATGCAGAACAGGTGGATGAGAACGGTAAAGAACGCGGCTTCTTTACACCAAATGGGAAAAATGTAAATAAAAATGATATTAAAACCGTAAACAAATATGCGTATCAAGGGAATTTATGGACATATCGCTGGTTCGTTCCACATGACGTTAACGGGCTCGCCGAATTAATGGGTGGAGACCGCGAAATGGCAAAGGATTTACAGTATTTCTTTAAGATTGATGAGTACATGGCGGTCAATGAGCCTGATATACACGTACCATATTTATTTAATTATTTACGGATGCCTTACTTGACCCAGTATTATGCCAGAGAGTATACGACAGAGGTTGTAACGCAAAAATATCATAATCACGGTTTGTATACCTATCCAATGGAATCCCGCGTCTACCGGGATGATCCAGAAGGTTATCTGCTGTCAATGGACGACGATGCCGGTGCAATGTCTTCCTGGTTTATCTATAGTGCAATGGGATTGTTTCCAGGAAATCCAGGTGATCCGTACTATTTAATTGGATCCCCGATTTTTGATGAACTAACATTGCATTTGGACAACGGCAAAACGTTTACCGTTCGTGCCAATAACGTATCAAGCGAAAATCGTTTTATCCAATCAGCACAATTCAATGGTTCTAATTTTAACCAGGCATGGATTAGCTATGATGATTTGATGGCAGGCGGGACGCTGGAATTCGAAATGAGCCCGGATCCTAATCCGAAATGGGGTTCAGCTAAAAAAGCAGCACCACCAGTAACGGATTTCACAAAAGAGATTGATAACAAGATTGCTAGAAACGAGCTAATTCAGGAAGAATCGATCTGGAAGTATTTTGACAAAGGAAAATATCCCGGTGATGGCTGGACAGCGCTGGATTTCAACGATAGCAGCTGGAGTTCCGGTCAGGCAATGCTGGGTTATGACAAGTATGATAACGTCAAGACTGAAGTGAGCTATGGACCAGACATTGATAATAAGTATCCCACTACTTATTTTCGAAAAACCTTTGAGGTGGAAGATGTCGAATCCATCATGGGCCTGGATGCCAATTTGATTCGGGATGATGGAGCAGTCGTATATTTGAATGGTCATGAGGTTATCCGGACCAATATGCCTGATGGTGACGTGAACTACGATACGTATGCCAATGCAACAGTAAATGATGAACGAGATAACAATGGTTATTTGATCGACCCTTCTTATTTGGTAGATGGACAGAATATTATTACAGTAGAAGTACATCAGGCAAACGCGACCAGTTCGGATATTGCTTTTGATTTTAGTTTGGAAGCAGTAAGAAAAATGACTGTTCCGGATGCCCCGTCAAATCCAGTTGTGGACGATAAGAAAAATACATTCGGATGGAAGGAAGTACCTGGCTATGGTCAGGTGGAAGATTATGAATATAGCACTGATGGCGGGACAACCTGGCATGCTGCAACCGGTAATCCGCAAACAATAGGTCCGGTTGCATACGAGGCTGGACAAGTCCAAGTCAGGGTGAAGGCGAACGAAAGCAAAAATCAAGCACATGGACGGGCATTAGTATCTGACCAGCCTTACACCATTGATATGCTTTGGGAAGTTTATGATTTGGATGTGGAAGTTGAACGTGAAGGTAACATGAAGGTGAATGTTACAGGAAAATTAAAGGGCGATTATGATGATGCAGCAGTTGTCGTTTTTCAATTAATGAATGGCAGTGAAAAAGCATGGATGACAAATACTGTACCCGTGAAAAATGGCGACTTTGAAATAGCTCAGCTGTTTAATGTGAATGCAAGCAAGTATAAGATTAATGTGTATCTTGTGGATGATTACAACGGCAACATATATGATTCACAATGGCTTGCAAAACCTTTTGCGCCCCAGCCTGAACCATTTCCTGGAATAAATCCGGATCCTGAGCCAACCGATCCGGAAGAAGGTGAGGAAGAGGAGCCATACCCAGAACCATTGCCAATCCCGGATGACGATGCGGATAATAATGAGCCGCCGGGACAGTCCGATTCGACAATAGAATTTGAGAGCAGAAACGAGTGGTCATCCGATGTCAATACATTTAACAATGGACCATTGAAGACAGAAGCAAATAATGGCGGGGTTGTGGTTGCCAACACGTTTGATGGTGCATGGCTGGCCTTTAAAGATATTGACTTCGGAAAAGAAGGGAAAAATCAAATAACGTTGGAATATGCTGCCCCAACATCACGTGTGCCTAAAGGAAGTTATTTGGAATTCCGGCTGGGTGCAAAGGATGGGGAGCTAATCGGAAAGGCAGAATTGGCGAATACGGCGAGTGGCTGGGGAACGTATCAAACAACGACGGTAAGCCTATTGAAAAAGGTAACAGGGGTTAATGATTTATTTGTAATAATGAAAGGAGATACCAACCCTGACCAGCCTTACATCGGTAATTTTGATCGCTTTACATTGGATTATGAGAAATAGTGGCAAATTGACCTTTCTGAAAATGAATGAGAGCATCTAAGACGTCTAAGGCTGCATTAACTACCATTTAGTGGTTCAACGTACTGGACAGCAGCGAATCAGATGTAAGTTTCCTTTAAAGCTGAATACTTTACTTTAAAGGAAACTTAAAGTGTTACATGTTTTAACTGTTCAGAGGGACATTATCTCACTCTTGTAAGGACAAATTTATTAGGAAAGCGGGGGAAAAGGATTGAAAGCACGTGTTGTGATAATGCTGTTCGCTATCTTTATTATGCAGCTTCCTGTGCACTCATTTGCAGCATCTGTAACAATAGAGGTTAACAAAAAAGAAATCAGACCAGGAGATGAGCTTGATATTTCAGGGGAAGCAACAGGTATGGATGAAGTCCTGGTGAAAATAGTAGGACCAGATAGTACGGTTTTTTACTTGGATGTATTACCAGTTGCCAGGGAAGAATATAAAACAACGGTAGGGTTCCCAAAAACGGATACGGTTCCCGGGAAATATACGATCCTTGCAGGCAACGGAGGTATACAGGCGGAAACAAGTGTCATGCTGGCAGGTGAAAAAGAGGAAGATGATGGGGAAGATGATTCTCCTGACAAGGATGATAATGGCGGAGATAAAAGTGATGGCGGTACGGACGGCAATCAAGAAAACAATGGTGGCACCGACGATGAAAATGACGGCGATAATGGTGGTGCAGGCAATAATGATGATAATGGCACAGGGGAACAGGACAATGGGAAAAACCATAATGGCGAGAATGGTAATGTAAATGAGGATAATGATCGTTCCGATGATCAAAACAACAAGGCAAACGGGGAATCTTTGCCAGATACAAGTACAAGTATATTTAACTATTTTCTCGCAGGCTTGATATTATGCGTTATTGGTCTCCTATTATGGTATCAAAAAAGGAAAAAAGCATAACAGTAGTAACCCCCCGGAGTGCCTTTGCATTTTCAGGGGGTTACTTAATGATAATAAGCGTATTTAGCGGCCAGACACAGGCCGATGAATTCAGACAAGGATTAAACTTCATCTTAGCTCCGTCCCCATCATTTGCAGCAGGAAATTCAATAAACGGCTCGTTATAGTTTAAAAAATGGCTCTTTTTTTATCCCTGGCGCCGGCTTATTTTAGCTTGCAATTGATTTAATCTCAGCATTAACTGCTGGTATTCTTCCGGTTCGATCTGGCAAGTTTGTATTTCTTTGGCAATTTTCTTTGTGATTGCTTGTTTTTCTTGCCGTGCTTTCTTTCGCAGATAAATGCAGATCACACGTTCATCTGCCTTTGAACGCTCTTTTCGAATCCATCCATTTGCTTCCATTCTTGTAAGCATCGGTGTTAATGTACCTGTTCCAAGATTCAATATGACACCTAATTCTTTGGCTGTTACCGCATCCTTTTCCCATAATGCCAAAAGAACTAAGTATTGTGAATAGGTTAAGCCAAATGGTTGAAGGACGCTAGTATACAATTTGGTAAATTCACTTGATGTTTGATAAATGGCAAAGCATAATTGTTTTTCCAGAGTTAAGAAGTCATTCATTTTATCACCATAGAAATAGGATTATAACAGCTTCACTAAATCTTCTAGAATCTTATCTGGTTCGGTGTTAGGAGCATAACGCTCCACAACTTGTCCATTGCGGTCGACAAGAAACTTAGTGAAATTCCACTTAATAGTTTTGGACAGGATGCCCCTTTTCTGTTCCTTTAAAAAGGTAAACAAAGGGTCTGCGTTATTTCCATTAACGTCAATTTTAGCGAAAATTGGGAAGGTAACACCGTAGTTCATTTGGCAAAATTGAGTCGTTTCTTCAATATTATCAAATTCCTGATTATTGAACTGATCACATGGAAAACCTAATATTTCAAGACCTTGATCTTTATATTGATCATATAATTCCTGCAGTCCCTTGAATTGGGGAGTCAGCCCACACTTACTTGCAGTATTGACAATGATTAAAGGCTTCCCTTCATATTCTTTTAATGATAGCTCCTCACCATTGGTTTTCTTCACGGTAAATTGATAGACAGATTCCATTTGCCAGTTCCTCCTTAAATTTTCTCGTTTACGCAAAGATAAATCGTGTACGATTTAATCGTACACGATATAAATGAAAATAGCAACTAGTAAAAACTAAATGCTGAAATGCCTGTGATTTGTTTTGACTGTGTGGATTTGAATTAAAGGTGAACCGTTTATAAAAAAGCTGCACCGTTTTAACCTTTTGGATATACATTGTTCAAAGGGTGATTTTATGGTAAAAATAACATAATGATATTCAATAAGCAGGCCGATGATTGTTGATCAGCACTTTGAAAGAAAATTGTACGATGATTCCTAAAACCCCCCAAAAATATGTCCACCTAGCTCAAAAAGTAAATTTTTAAAAAAACAAAGGAGTGATCTGTAGAGTATCAGCAAACTATTGTGCACTAAAAATGCCTTTACAGTAATCTTCCTGCAGCTATAGAACAATCTTCGCATGGGCTGTTGAAGTGGCAGTGTATCCGACGTAATCGTGTAAGAAAAGGGGTGTATCATGAAATCATACTGGTTATGGCTTTTGTTAAACATACTGGTTTGGCCGTTTTCCATTCTTTACCTTAATCTGCCCGTACAACAATTGACGGTACGTTTGTTTGGAGTGGCGCTTTATTTTATTATCTTTTTTATTATCCCTATAGTAGAACGAAAGCCGAATATATTAGCATCCCTGCTAAGTGTAAATGCAATTATTGCAACGATGACCTTATTTCCCTACGATGATGGCGTGTTTAATCCCTATTTCCTTCTTATTGTATCCCTTGTGATTGCAGAAGGGTTTTACCGCTTGGCTATTGGCCGCAGTTTCATCGTAGGAGGTATTGGATGTTTCGGATTACTTATCACCGTTTTTTATTCTAATCTGGAGCTATTTAACCAAGTGTTTATCGGAATTTACATGCTTTTATTTCTGACAGCAGTGATATTTTATAAGCGAACGAAGAATCAGTCGGATGAGCTTGATACCCTGTACCAAGCACTTTTTAACGAATATCGTGAAATAAAGCGAAGGGTAGTTTCTGAGGAAGAGATGGTAAGACAGGAAGAACGGGTACTCATTGCTCATGAAATTCATGATTCGGTAGGGCATAAGCTGACGGCTTTAGTTATGCAGCTGGAAGCGTTTCGGTTGCAAACCCCGGAGGAACACAGGGCGAAGGTACAATCGTTAAAGGAACTTGCCAGTGAAAGTTTGCAGGAAACACGGAGTGCGGTAAAATCACTGAAGGCTAGTGATTCCGGGGGACTTCCGGGAATATTGCGGTTAATTCGCAAATTGGAAATGGAAAGCATGATCCGCATTTATTTTTCGATAAAACACGGTGCCTTTACCGCGCCCTTAACAGGTGAGCAGACGTTTATCATCTACCGTTCCGTACAAGAAGCATTAACCAATATTATGAAACATAGTAATGCGAAGGAAGCTGAGATCGTGTTTGAAGCACCCGGCGGCAGTGTTTTCCGTTTTGAAATCACGAATCCGCTTACTGAAAAGCATCGATATCAGGAAGGATTTGGGCTCAGTTCGATGCGGGAGCGGCTGGAAAAAGCTGCTGGTGGTTTGACAGTGTATCAAACAGAAGATCAATTTATTGTACGTGGTTTTATTAAAATTTCCAATACAGGTGATGAGAATGATTCGAATACTCCTTTCTGAGGATCAGGTAATGGTGAGACAAAGCTTAAAAATGATGATTGAGACAGATAAAGAATTAACGGTAACGGGAGAAGCAAATAATGGCAAAGAAGCGATCGAACTTTGTGAAAAGATGCAGTTTGATATTGCGATTTTAGATATCCGAATGCCTATTAAGGATGGTCTGGAAACAGCGAAAGTTATTCTCGCTCGCTGGCCAAAGACAAAAATATTAATGTTAACGACGTTTGATAATGATCAGTATGTGATGGAGGCATTACGAGTCGGAGTAAGTGGCTACATACTGAAAAGTGGTGATACAGATTCACTGCTCCGTTCGATTCGCAGTGCACTAGATGGCGGGTTATCGCTTGAAGATCATGTGGCAGCAAAAGTCGTTCCGCAATTAGTGAATCGCAGGGAAAGTAAAGAAGCGGATCCATCGTTAACCCCCCGTGAGCGAGCCATATTAAAGTGTATTGGAGAAGGATTAAGCAATAATGAAACCGCAGAACGACTCGCAATATCTGTTGGAACAGTGAAAAATAATATAAGTCAGATATTAACGAAATTGGAATTGCGGGATCGAACACAGCTGGCTATCTACGCGATCAGACATAATCTGGTATAAAAATAGAAAGAATGATGAAAGTAATGGTTATATCGATACTTCGTGACTGGAGACAGTGGTGACACTGTTTCTTTTTTTGTATTCTTAACGTAGTAAAAAGGAAAGGATGCGAAGTAATGCTTGAAACGATAAAGCTTAGTAAGACCTTTAAAGAGAAAAAAGTGGTCGATGAAATTAACCTGTTTTTAGATGAAGGCGAGTCGGTTGGTTTACTTGGACCGAATGGAGCGGGAAAATCAACAACGATTTCCATGATTTCATCTTTGTTAAAACCAACATCTGGTGACGTGAAGCTTGATGGGAAAAGTACGATCAAAGATCCATCCAAGATTAGAAAAGTGCTTGGTGTAGTCCCACAGGAAATTGCCTTATATGAGGAGCTATCGGCATATGAAAATCTGAAGTTTTTTGGCAAAATCTATAAAGTTAAAAAAGATACGCTGGAAGACCGAATCCAGGAAGTACTTGACATGGTGGGGTTGCAGGAACGGCAAAAGGAGCTGGTTAAAACATTTTCAGGTGGAATGAAACGAAGAGTGAACATTGCTGCTGCCCTGTTACATGACCCTGAAATTCTTATCCTTGATGAACCGACTGTCGGCATTGACCCGCAATCAAGAAACCATATTTTAGAAACGGTTCGTAATTTAAATGTGGAACGTGGAACAACCATCCTGTATACAAGCCATTACATGGAAGAAGTAGAGCAACTATGTAACCGCGTGTATATTATGGATCACGGTAAAATCATCGCTTCTGGCAGTAAATCAGAGTTGTTAAGTATTTTATCAAGTGAAGACACGATACAAGTACAGCTTAGCGGACAGAGTGATTCATTACTGGACAGGATAAAATCCTTTACTTCGGTACTTCAAGTGGATGAGACCAATGAGGGCATGCGTATTATTTCGAAAAAGGGCAGTAACATTCTGAGTGAATTAGTACATGCAGCGGAAAAAGAGGACATTCAAATTGTGAACTTTCAAGTGGAAACACCAAGTTTAGAAGATGTATTTTTGCATTTGACAGGTAAAACACTTAGAGATTAAGAGGAGGTAATACGATGGGCTCATTTATAAAGAAAGATTTATTAGTGTTTTGGCGAGATCGTAAGGAGATTCTTGCAGCCCTGTTACTTCCTATTGCCCTTATTGTTATATTAAACTTTGCCTTTTCCGGTATTTTTAATGACGATCAAGCGTCAATAAATCTGGACGTAGCAATTGTCCAGGACGATGATCCATCTGCCGGTCTGGAAAGGTTTAAAGAAACGATACAGGAAGGGGATTTTTCACAGGCTGAAAAGGCAACAATGATTGAACAGGCGGCTAGTATCGAACCGAGCAGGCTTATTCATGATTTTTTTAATAATAAAGGATTAAAGGAATGGGTTAACACAAAGGAATTACCTGAAAAGGAAGCAAAAGAATTAGTCGATAATGGTGAATTGGATGCCATCATTAAGATTCCAAAGGGATTTACGTATCATGTTTCGTCAGCAATCATGCTTAACAAAGAGTCAGAGGTAGCATTAACGATCATGGCAGAAGACCAATCAGCAGAAGTTAGGGCGTTGCAAAATATTGTAAACAGTTTTATCGACTCCCTTAACTTGCAATTTGCACTTGGTAGTAAGGCGGAATCTGCAGCGACAGAACCTGAATTGCCGCAAGGGGGAAAAGAAGTGGTAGAAGGGGTGGATACCTATACCATTTCCCGATATTTTACGATCGCAATAAGTACGCTGTTCGCATTATTTATGGCTCAGACAGTGGCATTAAAGACGGTAACAGAGAAGCGGGAGCGCGTTTTTAACCGGATCGTATTGTCCGATAGTAATCCTTTATATTTTCTGTTAGGGAAGACAGTTTCTACATTTATTCTGACCTTGTTACAGATGGTAATTGTATTTGCCAGTTTGCAATTGCTGCTGGATATATTTCCGGGAAAACCATTTGCATTTTGGCTCGGATTAATGGTTGTCATGACCGCGTTTGCTTTAACAGTTGCCGGACTATCCGCTTTATTTACGGCTATGACATTAAATTTAACCAATAGTAACGCTGTGAGTGGACTTTCTACACTTATTATCATGACACTTGGGGTTCTTGGCGGGAGTTTCTTCCCGATTCAAGGTTTTCCGGAAATAATTCAAAAAATGGGAGAATGGACACCGAACGGACTGACACAGACTGTATTGATTGAGTGGATCCAGTTTGGTAATGCTGACGATTTGCTGTTGCCAATTATCATTCTTATCGCAGTATTTGTTGTTTGCTTTGGCATCGGGATGTCCATCTTTCCGAAAAGGGGGAGGATATAGTGTACCCGGTTTTTATGGCGCAATGGCTGAAAGATAAACGAAAACCGCTGTTCATTATTTTATTAATCGGTCTTAGTATTTTAGCAACGGTCATATTTGGTGGTTCAAGGCAAAACCAATCTTCTTCTGTTACAGTTTTTGCTACTGGCCCCAACGCTGAGGAAATGGAACAGAAATGGACAGCATTGTTAAACGATAGTAGTGATATGGAATTTGTCATTACAGATGAAGAAAAAGCACGTGAGCAGGTAAGAGAAGGAAAAAGTGATGTAGCTATCCGTTTAATGGAAAGTGATTATCGCTTAATAACAGCATCTGATATGCCAAACATACAATTTATCGAGCAGCAGGTTCATCAGGTGTTTACTAAAGAAGCTCAGCTTGAAGCTGCAGCAGGCACAGAAAATACGATGGAATTAAGAAATGAGATAGAGGCTTATTTGGACCATCCCCCTGTCAAGGTTGAAAGCCAAACACTTAGTGGAGGAGAGCTTCAGGAGTATAATATGGGAATGCAGTTATTATTTGGTTTTACACTGTTTATCGTGATGTTTACCATTGGTTTTAAAGTTAATGGAATCGCTGCGGATAAGGTTAGTGGCGTTTGGAACCGACTGATCCTCTCACCAGTGAGTAAGACAGGTATGTATGCTGGTCATCTATTGTATAGTTTTTGTGCTGGATTCGTTCAAATGCTCATTGTTTTTCTTATTTTTAAATATGTCATGGATTATAATATAGGAAGCCTTCCGATGATACTGGTCATAGCTGCTGTCTATACACTAAGTACAGTGAGTTTGGCCATGCTATTTGCTGGAATTGCGAATACACCTGAGAAATTTAATATGATCTATCCTTCCGTTATTTCGATTATTCCAGTTATCAGTGGTATTTATATGCCACCCGGTACCATCAGTAATCCTGTTCTACAATTCATAGCAGACTTATTCCCGCTGACCTATGCAGTTGACGCGATGATGAATGTTGCTATATTTGATGCAGGATGGAGTGACATTACGTTATCTATGGCGTTGATGCTGCTCATTGCAGTTCTGTACATGGGGATCGGTATCAATATGGTTGAGCGCAGGAAAGGATAGGTTAGAAAGAAGTGGTAGAAGTTAATAGTTTTATTATTTTGTTCGTTGTCATTGGGTCCTGTTTTTATACAAATGGACCTGTATAATCTAACATTGCTTTTCAAATTAAGGATAATCTTCTTGATGTTGGAGAGTTCTGGAATTGCCTGGAAGGTTCGCCTTAAAAGATGCAGAAAAAACCACGCTAACTTTGTTTCCATCCTGGGTGCTAGCAGTGTCAAAAAGGCGATGTGAGTAATACAATACTGCATGGAGTACAACGCAATATTACTTTTCTCAAGCATTTCCGAAAGTACATTGTGAACCGGGATTATTGACGTTTGATATACCTCGAATACGGAGACCCTTTAATAGACAGCATAATTGATAAGTTGTTTGGAGAAAACAATTAAATTTCTATGTTGCTGCAGTTATTGAAGACGTATTTTATTATACTTCCATTGAACGTCTGGATGGCCAACAATTTGTTACCACATATATATGACCGGATGTGATGTCCCAAAAACAAGGGAACTAAATGGATATTTTCAGAGAGCACTTAAAGAAAAATGGATAACAAAGATGAAGTTGCTTTCTATCAGGTGTTTTGTGAATGATATATACGCTAAAATTTTGATCAGATAAGCCAAATAAGTGATGGAAACCCGCCACTTATTTGGCTAGGGTGTAAATTTTCTAATCGTAAAATTGTCGTTCAACAACACCCAGTTTTGTGGATAAGGATATCCTAATGCCCAATAGCTAATGCCACGAAGGTTATATTGCTTGACAAGATCAAATTTTGCTTGGGCACTTCGGGCATCTTCAAACCATACCTCATGTTGCCGACCCTGTTCATCTGTGTAGCGGAAAAATGGCGATTGGGCTGTTGTATCATATTGAATAGCTGCGCCATGTGTTACCGCCCGTCTGACTGCTTCTTGAGGACTGAATGTCTCGGCTTCCTGGCCTTGAACGTGTGGAAGAAGCCAATCCCGTGCATAGATTTGGAACCCTAAAAATATTTTTTCTGCCGGCATAACAGAAAGAGCATATTCCACCACCTGTCTTATTTGGTTAATGGGAGAGATTGCTTGTGGCGGGCCGAGTCGGTACTCCCATTCATACGTCATTAGAATGACAAAATCAGCAATTCTGCCATGTGCCTCGTAGTCGTGTGCTTCGTATAACAGTCCGCCCTGGGTCGCACTTGTTTTTGGAGCAAGTGCTGTTGATACGAGATAACCTCTTGGGTGAAGGCGGTTAACAGCTAATTGCAAGAATTGATTATAATTCTCGCGGTCTTCTGGCAGCACATTTTCAAAATCAACGTTCAAAACCTTATATCCTTTTTCATCCATTACTTGCAGGACGTTAGTAATCACCTGATTACTTAGTTCCTGATTACTCAAAATGATATGTGCAACATTGGAGCCTGCTTGTGTCGATGTAAAGTTGGTAATGGAAAGCATCGGGACAATATTTTTGCTAAGGGCGGCATCAATCATACGCTCGTCGTTGAATGGTTGTAATGTGCCATCCTCCCTGATCATATAAGCAAACGGGCTAAAATAAGTCAGCAGGTCACCAATTGCTTGAAGGCTGTTGACTGCATCTTCTTCTGATTGATACGAGTAAGCATTTACTTCAATTACAGATTTTCTCCTTGGAATAATCAATTGTATTCCAGGGTAAATCATGTTTTGGTTTGCAAGTTGGTTTTCATTCATGATTGCCTGGATCGTGGTACCATAGCGATTTGCGATTTGTCCTAAGGTCTCCCCTGGTTGAATAACGTGTGTGATGGGCGGAATAAATAGTCTGCTTCCTGGCGAAAGTACATCTGGATTAGCTAGCTGATTAGCCTGGATAATGGTAGCAACGGGCACATCGTATTGTTGGGAAATCGACCATAACGTCTCCCCATTTTGAACCGTATGTGAAGTACCAGGCATAGGAATAACAAGAGATTGTCCTACCAATAATTGATTTGGATTGGGCAATCCGTTTACCTGCACGATTTCATTTATATCGACAGCATACCTGTTAGCGATCTGCCAGAGTGTCTCCCCTGTGCTGACCACATGGATAATCATTAGAACACCTCCCCTTGTTTTTCATTAATGTATCCTATGCTATAACCCGGAAAATGTGTATTTGCCTATCAAGAATAAGTTTTCAGTGTTTGCTGTATGTGGGAAAATGTAGAGCAGGGACCTTTTGAAGGTTTGTCTTACTTATGAAAAAAGCAGGCATTGAAAGGACAGGAATACCACCATCCTCTCTTTTCCAGTAATTAAATGCTATAAAAGGGGTGCGATCATAAATCCATGGGTAAATACGGAGGCTGTCGCCAAAGCTATGGCTTTGGCGACAGCCTCCTCTAAAAGCTTACGTATTTACGGACTTAATCATCATCACGATCATCATCACGATCGTCGTCATTGTCATCGTCATTGTCATCGTCTTTATCATCATCATCATATTTGTCATCATCGCCATCGTCATCCCTGCTGTCACTCCCAGGATCTAAGACTTCTCCTGATCTTGCGTTAATTAAAATTTCATGCTCATTGCCATCTTCTCCATTCACTTCTACTTCATAGAAAAGGGAGCCAAACTCACTTTCCAATTCATTTTCTTCAACGGTACCAGGTTCTTTTTCAAGTGCAATCTGTTTACTTTCTTCTTTCGTAACATTAGTTTCCTGCGTTCTTTCATGGTGGTCATCGCGATCATCTGAATCTGCCAATACTGTAACACCAGTTGCTGTCGTTCCAATCATTGCAACAGCGATGGTTGGAATAACATATTTTTTTCTCCAATTTTTCATCTGTGAATACCTCCTGTTTATTTTTTCTTACAATCTCATATTAACCTGTTAAAATTAAGATAGTTTGAATTTGCGATTAAAATTCAATGAGAAAACATGATAACTGTTGAAAAACTTATTAAGCATAAAAAGAATGCCCGTTTGATCAGGCAGTGGCAGGAGCAATATTAAAAATTATTAAAACAGTGTTTGTAAAGGGTTGCCATGTCAGTAACTGCTTGATAATGCTCCCCATCCAACTGCTGCAACCTAGATAAAACCAGAAAATGTTCCATTAAAGTAAAGGAGGTTCTTCTGGTTAAATTCATTCACAAGTTGGTGTTAGAAATGGAGTAATTTAGGGTACGGCAGCCATTTTTGTTTTAATGTAAGGTATATGTGCCACAACAGCCATTAAAATCAGGTGGCTTCTCCTTTTGTTTTTCAATTGTTTATATAAACGATTTACTGCATCTCTGATCAACATCTTTCATGCTATAATGTTAAAAAAGGAAGGAGAACTAAAATTGAATATATCTATTATTCAACATGTCGAATTTGAAAAGCCTGGATTAATATTGGACTGGGCAAAATCATATGGTCATTCAGTAAAAATACATAAAGTCTTCGAGAATAGCGATATGCCTAATCACAATGAAACAGATTTACTTATAATATTAGGTGGACCTATGAGTGTATATGACAATGAAAAATATATATGGTTAGAATCAGAAAGAGAATTGATAAGAGAGTTTAAAAATTTAAAAAAACCTGTATTAGGTATATGTTTAGGTGCTCAGCAAATAGCCAAGGCTTTCGATGGAGATGTAGTTAATAACCATATAAAGGAAGCAGGCTTTTTTAATATTTCCAGATATGAACAAAATAAAATTAATTTCTTTCCGGATGAAATCAAAGTATTCCATTGGCATCAAGAAGAACTTATTCCACCAACGACAAGCCAATTGTTGTTTAGATCTAAAGGGTGCTTAAATCAAGGGTTTATATATGATGGAAATATCATTGGACTGCAATTTCATCTAGAAACAACCAAAGACAATATCTTAGAAATAATTTAGAACGATTCTAAGTTTTTAACAGATGGAGAATTCGTTCAAAACATTGATGAAATTCAACATGATAATTATGATGTCAAAACGAGAAATTATTATATGATATATTAAATTATTTACGGTAATCACATCTAGAATTGGGGTAAAAAAGTATTTGATCGGCATCCAGATTTTTTTGCTTTAATAAAAGTGCTAGTTAATTAAATGGAGGCTTAATCTTGGGAGCCTTGTACTTGGTTTAATGGCCTGGATATCGCCTGTTGTTAATCCCATGCAATATAAAAGTCACGATCATCATAAGAATTAGGTAGTTCTTTCCATCATGAGTATATTTACTGGTAGGAACAGAGCTCTATAACACTAAAGTGCAGAGTAAAAATTGTAACAAAGTACGTTGTGCAATGGTTAAAGGAAGGATTGATGTAAAATGGTAGAACGCGGAGAACATTTATTGCAAGAACAATTTGGAACAGTGAAGAAGGCTGCCGCTTTTTATAATAATCAAATGCTTGATTTCCTAAATCATGTGATGACAGATTTTATATCTCAACAAGATATGATGTTTATTTCAACCGCTGATTCTGGCGGGAACTGTGACTCCTCTTTCCGAGCGGGTACACCTGGATTTGTTCGGGTTATTAATGAGAAAACTTTGATGTATCCCGAATATAAAGGAAATGGTGTTATGGCAAGTTTGGGAAATATTATTGAAAATCCTCATATAGGATTAATGTTTATAGATTTTGTTGAAAACCAAATTGGATTACATGTTAATGGCAAAGCCTCCATTGTTGAGAACGATCAATTAACATTATTGGAAATACCAGATGAGATAATAAGTGACATGAAGGAGAAAGAAGGAAGCAAAGCAGAACGTTGGGTTGTTATGGAAGTGGAAGAAGCCTATATTCATTGTTCAAAACATATACCCAAGCTAAAAAAGCTCAATAAAGAAATACATTGGGGAACGGATAATAAAGAACGGAAGGGTGGCGATTTTTTTAAAGCAAAGCAAGATAAAAAGTAAGAATGCTAATCAACGGTATCAATATGGAATAATGCTTTTTCCGGAATTGGGTACAGTTATTGATATGAGGGCGTCCTTCTGAATTGGGTCATTTAATGAGAGCAACCGAAAAGAAAATTTTAGCGATCACATATGATAAACTTAAGAAAATGTGGGAAAGGATTGATTTATAATGGAGAGGGTTATACCATTTTTGATGTTTCAAGATGGTAAGGCAGAAGAGGCAATGAATTATTACACATCACTTATTGAGGACTCGGAAATCACGAGCATCTCTCGGTACGGAGCAAATGAAGCTGGAGAAGAAGGTACAGTAGTGCATGCGACTTTTTCCTTAAAGGGACAAGAATTTATGTGCATCGACAGTAATGTGAAGCATGAGTTTTCCTTTACGCCTTCGTTTTCCATCTATATCACTTGTGATTCAGAACAGGAGATCGATAACCTTTACGGGAAGCTTATTATTGATGGACAAGCACTAATGCCGTTGGATGACTATGGTTTTAGTAAGAAGTTTGGTTGGCTAAATGATCAATTTGGTGTTTCATGGCAACTGGATCTCCCAAAATAAATCTACAACAAGATAAGCACAAGATACGAAGCTTCACCCTTTGGATTTTGCTTTGTCCAAAGGGGTTTTTGTGATTATAATAGAATTAAGTATTATTCCATTAACGCACCATTTTTTGGATTGCATAACAGTTTTATTTGAAGTGATTCTGTCCTGTATTTTGTTTATTTCAATGACTTAACCTAAAAAATTATAATAATGGATGAGCTGATAATAATTTGAAAAAAACTGGTAGGATAGAATTTGGTTAAATATGCTGGGACGGAGCTGTTGCCGATGGAAATAGAGAATTTATAATCTTAGCATACTAAAAGGCTTTACCCAAGCTGCTGAAATACTTACATATATAACAGCTATCTAGTTCTTATCTAATGAAAAAGAAATTGAAGATTGAATTAAATGTGAAGCGTCGATATTTCTAGGATGAATTTGTCCAATATCTAATTAAAGTTTTTCACACTAATTTAGTGAAAGTTTGTTTGTGAATATATTCACAATATATCTGCGATTAATATAGAAAAAACTGTTTCTTCGCTGTTTAAAATGGACTACCCATGTTGATACTAGATTCTGACTAATAGAATCAAAGGGTGGAAACTATGAACATTGAAATCCAAGATATTGCCTTACAAAAAGAGAAAAGAAAATTGTTGATCACCTAAAGGGATACGGATTTGAATACTGTTAAGCTTAGCGTATACATATAACCGGCAGGAAATAAATAACTATCCCTCCGATATAAGGCAAAATACATTAAAAGATTGGATCCAGTGGGGGCTTCGCTGTCAGTTAAAACTTATGGTAGACGAGGCAAAAATGTTACACAAACATTATGATGGAGTGGTTCAATTTAGCTCGAAATTAAACAATGGGCTGGTTAGAAGGGTATTAACAGCCTGTTTCAGGCCGCAAAACGTAACCAAGGGGTTACAGCTCCGATAAGAACGTTATTGCCATAATTTATTCACTTGCCGGGCGAGAGCCAAAAAACTCATGTTTTCAAAATAATTTGAGGGAGTGATACAAATGGGAGTCGCTGGGAAGCAGGAAAGAAAGCCGGCACAAGTGAGTAAGGACAAAGAAGTTAATTTTGTTTCATTAGTCATTACAGTAGCGGTTGGAGCAATTATTTGGTTTATAGGTGCACCGACAGGATTAGACGAAAAGGCTTGGCACTTATTTGCAATCTTTGTTGCAACGATTGTTGGTTTAATTATAAAACCAATGCCAATGGGGGGTGTCGCGATTCTCTCAATAACAACGGTTGTATTAACTGGAACTTTAGAATTACAGGATGCACTAAGCGGTTTTCAAAATACAACCATTTGGCTGATCGTCATTGCATTCTTTATATCTCGTGGATTTATTAAGACAGGTTTAGGAAACCGGGTTGCTTATGTATTTGTAAATAAATTCGGGAAGAAAACGCTAGGGCTTTCTTATTCTTTACTAGTGAGTGATTTACTTCTTTCACCAGCAATGCCAAGTAACACTGCACGTGGTGGTGGGATTATTTTCCCTATTGTTCGATCTCTATCACAAATTTTTGGTTCAGATCCGGAAGATGGAACTGAAAAAAAGATTGGTTCATTTTTAACGAAGACAGCTTTCCAAGGGAATATGATTACTTCTGCAATGTTTATGACAGCGATGGCGGCCAATCCTTTAGCTGCAACAATTGCTGGTGAGGCTGGTGTAAATATAAGCTGGACTGATTGGGCAATTGCAGCGCTTGTACCTGGACTGGTAAGTCTGTTGGTTATTCCCTATTTCATTTATAAAGTATATCCGCCAGAAATTAAAGAAACACCAACTGCAGCACAAATTGCAACTGAGAAGTTAAAAGAAATGGGACCAATAAAGAAATCTGAGTGGAGTATGATCAGTGTATTCCTATTAATTTTAGGTCTATGGATATTTGGAGAAAAGATTGCGATTAGTGCAACCACGACAGCATTAATTGGTTTATCCGTTCTTTTATTAACATCCGTTTTATCTTGGGATGATATTAAAAAAGAACAAGGTGCATGGGATACATTAGTATGGTTTGCTGCTTTAGTAATGATGGCATCTTACTTAAACACACTTGGAATGATTCCATGGTTTAGTGAGTTAATGGGTGGCGCTGTTAGTGGGATGTCATGGATCTGGGCTCTTGGAGCATTAGCTCTTATCTATTTCTATTCTCATTACTTCTTTGCTAGTGCAACTGCACACGTCAGTGCAATGTATGCAGCATTCTTATCTGTATCGATGGCAGCAGGTGCACCACCAATGTTAACGGCTTTAATTCTAGGATTTTTCGGTAGCCTATTTGGCTGTATTACACACTATGGTAGTGGTCCAGCGCCAGTGTTCTTTGGATCAGGTTATGTCACTCAAAATAAATGGTGGGGAATTGGCTTTGGAATTTCCGTTCTTCATATCTTAATCTGGGTTCTTGTTGGTGGACTTTGGTGGAAATTACTTGGCTTATGGTAATCAAAACACCATGTGAACGATATTTGAGGGTTTAGTCAGTATATCTGTCGGCCACTTACAATGGCTGACAGATAACGTGAATGATAATGGGAAATCTCCTTTGAAATTAAAGTGTTGTAATGCAGAAATACAGAAAAGTTTATTTTGTATTTCTAATAGGAAGTAACAATCAACATGTCATTCCAAATTGGATTACGATAATTCAAAAGCCTCCCGTCGTGGGAGGTTGTATACACTAATTCTCATTTCGAAATACTTCAACTGCTGCTTCAGCCACCTGTACGTCCTGAGGTACAGCGCCTCCGCTAACACCGACTGCTCCGACAATTTTTCCGTCTTTTTCAAGTGGGATTCCACCACCAAAGACAACAATTTTGCCCTGGTTGGTTGTGTTAAGCCCCCAGAGCTCTGCGTTTGGAACGGTTGCTTCCTCTAATTCAGCTGTAGGCATTTTCAGGGCAACAGATGTCCAGGCTTTGTTCCGGGCAATGTCTACACTTGCCAGCCATGCATCATCCATGCGATGGGTGGCAACGAGATTTCCACCATCATCCACGACAGAGATGACCATCTGCACACCAATTTTACTTGCTTCTCTTTCCGCTCCGTCAATTATTTGTTTTGCCATTTCCAAGTTTATTTTTTCCACTAGTCATCTTCCTCCTTCTAAAAATTACCTTTCTTTACTTGATTCCCGTAGACATTTTTAATAAACATAGTCCTGAATTTTAAATTTATGATTAGCACCCAAAAACTAGGGTTTAATAAATTGAAATGACCAATTTCTATTAATGTAAGTACGATTTTTGGTTTCACAATTAAATATTAGGAAATCCCATCCTCTTATATAGTGGTTGGGACCATCATTTTGATGTATTTCCTGCATCTTTTGAAGTTTTGGGCGATTATCGATGCATATATCCATATTTTTGGGCGCACTCGTCCTCTGACAGGTAAATGCTCTAGTTGATATACCCGTTTTAAGACAGACGGCACACCTTCAACGCCTGCACGATAGTTAGATAATTCCTGATGTCTTTCTGTACCGATTTTGGAACGTGTTTGATCTGTGCGTCGTTTGTTTTCGCTAAACGAAATATGATACGCCTTTTTCTGCTTCTTCACTTGACATTGGTCTAATAATGGACAGTGCCGGCACTGTTCTTTATAAAACTTGGCGGTGTATATCTCTTTCTCTGAATCATAGATTGAAAAAAGTTGGTTCATATCCTTGTGGACATTCCGTAATCTTGTGTGTCTCGGGGTCAATTTTAAATTGGTCCACGCCAATATAATCGTCTGAAACCGTTCGACCTGTCATTTAAGAAAAGTTTATTTCAAGATCTTTTTCTTCAGCCTGTTTTACAGTCTCTTGTCGGTAATAAGCACCGTCAACAGCTAATATGTCTATCTCGTTTGCGAGAGAATGATTCTTTACAAAATCCTCACCAAATTGGGCGTCACTGTACGTATTCTCTTTTAATTCGGCATGCATAATAAGACCCGTTTCTTTTTCAGGGTCGTAAACTTCAACAAAGTTCAAGCTGTTCCCTATATGGTTTCGCCAGCCTTATTTCGAAAGGTTGCGTCAGGGGCAGATGGATTTTGAAGAATTTGAGATGATAGCTTTGCGCCTTCCATCGGAACAACGATACCATCTTCTGTTTCGATGGATTGTTCTTGAAGAAGACGAGAAAGATGCTCAAAACTGGTAGAATCTGTCGCTGCCGAATGACCTTTTACCAGTTCGTATAAGTCATGAGCCTGCTGAATAAGGGATTCCAGTTTAGAGCCTTCTTCGGTTGATTTAGTTTTGTAAATGGTTTTATTTTTATGGCCTTTTTCAAGGTATGCCAAAAAGGATTCGGGAAGTTCCAAATCCGTTGTCTTACTTAGTTCTCTCACCATATTGCGAATGACGGTATACACCAGTTCAATGCGCGTCATGTTTTTGCAGGAACTGTCAATCATACTGGAGTCCATTCGAGCCATAAACTTATTTAATGAGAGAAATTCAGCCATCTTATCCGAAATCGATTCCATTTCCTGTTGGAGAAGATCTTCGCCAGTTTGGAGTTCGTGCTCAACAAGGCGACACCTGAAGTTCGATAAGGTATTGATACAAAGACGATCTTTATCAGAGTTTGTTTCGAGACCTAACGCATACTGAAACCGATAATCAAAGTAAAGCGATCCAATCAATTCTTCATCTGAGAGTAAATTCTCTTGTTTGAGAATAAGGAAACTAACCAATACGTTGACTGGCTTGTTCAGACGGCTTACCTTATCGCTATACAAAACAGAAAACCGATCTTCATTTATCTGTGTGAGAATCAATCGGTAAAAATCATCCGCCCAACTTTTTTTTAGCATTTCCATAATTTGATCTGGAAATGCCTGATCTTGATCGAAAAGTGTTTTTTGAACGTCTTTTTTTTCTTGTCTGAACATGAATCTGACCTCCAACATACATATCTATCTCTATTATAACGGATTGACGAATTCAGGTGGTGGTAAATATGAACCTTTTTGGGTGCTAATCATGTTAATGATTTCATATAAATCGGTAGGGGCAATCATTTTAACTAAAACTCATTTGAATTATGCGTTTCCATTCAGGGAGAATACAAAAATGGAAATGAATCTAAAACGAATGCTAAACGATTTATCAACCTTACTAGCTATAATAAAACGCCAAACAATGGTTGCACACGGTTTTCCTACAGTGGTGAAGATCGGCAAGCTAGAGATTATCTTTTATCACAAATGCAGGGGCTTGGTCTCTACATAAAAGTGGACGCTATTGGAAATATCAGAGCAATCTTCGGGAAAGAAATCGATAAACCCTCCATCATAATAGGCTCCCACATCGATACGGTAGAAAATGGTGGGAAATTTGATGAACTGACTGGTGTTTTAGCAGCTTTGGAGACTATAAGAGTATTAAAAGAAGAACAGGTAACGATGAGCCGTCCAATCGAATTGATTATTTTTGCTGAAGAGGAAGGATCCAATTTCGGAAGCACGATGCTGGGCAGCAAGGTATTAACGGGGAAAATTGGTGTAGATGATCTGAAATCCATCAAAAATGGAGAAGGTGATTCCGCTTATGACCTGGCTAAAAATTTCGGTCTTAATGTAGAGGATGTTGGTAAGGATGTTCTTGGAAGCAATGAAGTAGATACGATGATAGAACTGCATATTGAACAGTGGGCTATACTTGAAACGCAGCGTAAATCGATTGGTATTGTTCAAGCGATTTCAGGAATGAAAACGTTTAAAGTTACACTGGAAGGGGATTCCAATCATGCGGGGACAACGCCGATGGATTTAAGACGTGATCCATTGGTGGGAGCAGCAACCATCATTTCCTATATTCAGCAAATGGCAAGAAGCCAAGCATTACCGACAACAGTTGCCACGGTTGGTAAGAAAAGCGCAAGCGCACGTTTAGCAACGTACAAACTGGAGCACTCCGCAATGAGATAAAGGAAACACGGTGAGCTGAGGCCTACAGGACGTAGTTCAGTTCGGTGTGGCGATTGTCGTCGCGGTTTTAACCGAACTTCCCCTTTTGCCGATGTTGACTTATCGTAGTGAAGGAGTGTGAAGTTTGCTAGTTGCTGGGCGCTGGAGCTGGACATGGCCAACTCTGACGTAAGCAGAATAGAGCCTAAATTTTTATACTTTCTTTACTTATAAAATAACCTGTCAGCCAAATATGCCAAATGTTATTCCCCGACGTGTGGAGTTTTTTATAGATGTGAGGGATGTGGAGGCAGAGGGAATTAATCTTGTTGCCAATGCCTTGGCTGAAAAAGTAAACGCCGTTGCCGTGGAAGATAAATTTCAAAGCGAGATTGAATTGATTAGTGGTGCATCTTCCCTGTCAAACTATCGTCCAGGCGATTGAGGAGGCAGCATCCGAACAGGGCTATAACTATATGAAAATGAATAGTGGCGCTGTTCACGACGCAGCAATGATGACGGACCTGATCGATGTAGGGATGATTTTTATTCCAAGTATGGGAGGAAAAAGCCACTGCCCTGAGGAATATACAAGAGAGGAAGATATCAAATCAGGGGGTGATTTGTTACTTCATGTAGTAAAACATTTAGCTGTAAAGACAAAGGGGAAAAATCAACCATTTGTTAAGCACTCACAAATTTTCGGAGGAGGATATCATGCGTACATTAATTAAAAACGGAACGATTGTAACCGCTATCGATGAATTTGTTGGAGATGTATTAGTTGAGGGAGAAAAAATAATTGCGGTCGGGGCACAGTTAGACGCAACTGCTGACGAGATTATCGATGCTAAGGGGAAATACGTCCTTCCAGGTGGGGTTGATCAACATGTCCATTATTCCTTTGAATTTAAAGGGGAGCGAGTAAGAGGGTTTGAAACCTCGAATGCTGCTGTTGCTGGTGGAACCACAACAGTTGTAGAATTTGTCAATCAGGAACAGGGCAAAGGAATGGCGGATACGATTTTTGAAATGGACAAAAATGAAGTTGCTCCCCAGGCCATGGCAGATTATTCATACCATGCTGTTGTATGTGATCCAGTAGATAAGACATTCGAGGAAATTGCCGATTTGCCTAACAGGGGTATTTCCACCGTTAAATTGTTTATGGCCTATAAAGGGATGCCGTTTCATAGTGATGATGAGGCCCTTTACAAAGCATTAAAAGCGGCGAAGGAAGCTGGAGTTACCGTTATGGTCCATTGTGAGAATGCTGATGTGATCGACCTGCTACAAAAGAAACTTGTCGCTGAAGGTAAGACGGATCCATATTACCATGCAGTTTCAAGACCAGCAAGGGTGGAACTCGAAGCAACCCAGCGCGTGATCAATCTGGCGGCTATGGTAGAAGCCCCCGTTTACATTGTTCATGTCACAGCTAAAAGTGTTATGGAAGCCATCCGGTCTGCCAAAAACGAGGGACTGCCGGTTTATGGTGAAACTTGTGTCCAATATCTGATGCTTGAGGAAGATGACTTAGCTAAACCAAACTTCGAAGGGGCTAAATATGTGATGTCACCGGCTTTACGTACCAAAGCCGACCAAGAGGCCTTATGGGAGGCGTTTGACAATGGCTGGCTAAACGCCATTAGCACCGATCATTGCGGATTTGACTGGGAATCACAAAAACATATGGGAATCGATGATTTTACCAACATCCCAAATGGTGCACCTGGCGTAGAAAACCGCTTAGGCATTCTTTGGACATACGGTGTCAACACCGGAAAGATCTCCAGACAGCGGTTTGTTGACCTATTTGCAACCACGCCAGCCAAGAACATGGGGTTAGACCATTGCAAGGGGCATATTGGCGTTGGTATGGATGCGGATATCGTTTTGTATGACCCGAATGGATCGTCCGTTATTTCTAATGAAAACAGTTTGCATGGTGTTGACTATAGTACGTTTGAAGGGTATAAACAGGAAGGAAAAGTGGATAAAGTATTCCTGCGCGGGAAGCTTGTAGTTGATGAAGGTGAATTTATTGGTGAAAAAGGCGATGGCAAGTTCATTCCTGGAAAACCGTTTGCGCTTTGTTTTGATGACGCACAAGCTGCTAAAGAATTGAAGAACGTGTGACATTGAACATTGGTGGTATGCAATAGTCCGTCAAAGGGGTGGTCGACAAAAGTATCTACCCTTAACTGTAGTAATTGTCAAGACCAAATTTTATAAAAACCTTAACATAAAAAGATAATCAACATACTAGTCATGGCTAATATGTTGATTATTTTTTTAATTGAATAAACATACTTTTATCACTTTCAGCCCCTAGTCTGAAGGATTTGAGTCCAAATAATAAGTGTGTTGTTCGTTTTTAGAGTTCAGCGTTTTGTTATGTCTCAGGCTCAAATCGTCTGTCATTTATTGATTGCACCACATGCGAATCGATCACCGGCATCTCCTGAAGGCTGTGATTTGCCATCATCAGCGCCTTCATGAATGACAATAGCTGTTCCGCCATCGCCAAATAGGGAGTTGTCTTTACCTTCTTCCAGTGTTACCTTTTCAGCGATAAATGATTCGTTCACTGTACCATCTTTACCTACTACAATATTGGGTAAATCTCCTGCATGCGGCCCGTCCGGGTCATCAAAGCCATGATTGGAATCCTCAGGGTTGAAATGACCTCCAGCTGATTTAAAGTCCGGCGCTTCACACTGTCCTGTTTCATGGATATGAAATCCGTGTGTGCCACTTGGGATATCATGTCCTTCAAGGGTAATTTTAACTCCCTTAGACACCTGTTCCAATGTTGTAGTACCAACTGATTCCCCATCTCCATTTTTTAAATCAACTTGAACTGTTTGATTATCATCATCCTTCTTCTCATTTTGGGTATTGTCATCCGCTCCACCCATATTATCCTGACTGTTTGATTCATCATCCGCATTTCCACCACATGCAGTTATGACAAGCATAATGGTTAATAGCAACAAAAGAAAAGCCCAGCGCTTCATGTTTAATATCCCCTTCCAATTCTAAACCTTATTAGTAAGATTATCCCTTAAATATAGAAGCACTAAACCTTTCACATAACAATTCGTTCTTAAGGACTACAAAGTGGGTATTAGGAAAATAGTGTGGGAATGGGGTTAAACAGTACAAATAACAAGTGTAAAACTCGTTAATATTTGTTATCAACAAATTCACATGATGTTAGTAACATTATTGTTTCTCTTAATGCTGGTCTGCCAAAAGCCACCAATATAGTGTACTTAAAACCCCTAATAAACTCGTAATGAAAATAATTAATAAACTCCCCCAACCTAGAGCACTTTCTCCCGCTGTTACACCGCTATAAAGAGCTGGTACAGCCCATGGAAAGTATTCGCCAAAGCCAGCAATTGCAACAATTTGAGAAAGAACAAGCGTAAAAATAACAAATCCTAATGGAGCTAAATATCCTCCACCGTAACTTGCAAAGAAAGCGACTGGTGTACATAGGGCTATCGTTAAAATGGTAACTACTACCAGTATATAAAGACCATGTGTAACGATTGTTGAAGACCATTGTGTGAGCCCGATAATCCACCCAATGAAGAAACCAAGCGTCACAACATATGTACTTAAAATAGTATTCGTTAGGAAAGCTGCTATAAATTTGGCCATCACAATAACTGCCCTAGAATAAGGGAGTGCTAAGAGGTCCTTTACTGTGTGGTCAGCGTATTCTCTCCCAAATATCCAGCTTGTGACAAACCCAAAGATTAAAATCCCGCCTACTGCAATTATTTGGGCATGTAAACTTATATAGGATGGCCAATTTGCTTCTCCTGCAAATTGGGCTTTGGCTTCGAGCAAGCCGGAGCTTTTTAAAAGTTCCGGACTTTTTAATACAACCATAAAAAACCCGGCCATTAAAGGTGCAATGGTAAAAGCTGCCGCGGTAATCCAAATTACTTTGGACTTGCAAATTTTAAGTCCCTCAGCCTGTAATGCAGTAAGGAAATAGCTCATTGCAACATTTCTCCTTTCCCTTTGATAATTCTTAGAAAATAGGATTCCAAGTTCTCTTCTTCCACTGTCAATCTAGTTGGGGGAAGTCCCTCATAAACAAGAAAACGGGAAATCTCGTCTGGATGTAGGATGGCTTTTTTATTGTATGTCTCAATCAAGCCATCTTTATTTAAAACTGAGAAATATCCGGCTTTTGACATTTTAGATGCAGCTGACTTGTTATCTTGAGAATCAATGGTAAGACGTTGATTAAGAAGTTTGTTTAGTTTGGTTGATTCGATTTCTTGTATCAGCTCCCCTTCATGAATGATACCAATTTTGGTAGCAATTTTGGCTACTTCATCAAGAAGGTGACTAGAGATTAAAATTGTGACCCCCTTGTTAAAAGCCAAGTCTTGAAGTAAATCTCTTATCTCAACTATCCCTGCAGGATCTAATCCGTTAACAGGTTCATCCAAAATTAAAATTTCAGGTGTATGCAGAATTGCTTTGGCAATACCTAGACGTTGGGCATTACCTAAAGAGAGGTCTTTCGCTTTTTTTTGGGCATATCTTGTTAAATTAAGTTGATTCATCACCTCTGATACCTTATTTTTGTTTGAAATCAATCGAAGGCGGCGATAGATTTCAAGATTTTCCTTGACAGTGAGTTCAGGATAAGAATAGGGTGTCTCAACCATATACCCAACTTTTCTCCAGATGCTATGATTTTTAAGACTTACCTTCTTTTCGTTTATATAGCATGTGCCATGAGTTGGTCTGATCAGTCCAAGCAACATTCTGATTGTTGTAGTTTTACCAGCCCCATTTAACCCGATAAAACCATAAATTTCACCTTTATTTATATTTAATGAAATACCTTTAACAGCTTGAAAGCCTTTATAGCTTTTGGATAACCGATTGGTTTGAATGGCTTGATGCATATTTATCACTCCTCCTGAATGATTCCATCGACAATAAGGTCAATAAACAGTTCGATAGTTTCCCGATAGACTGCTGCACCAATTTCTTTTTGGTGAAGCGTAAGTACAAACAAAGAACGCAGTACACCTGCAATGACCTCAGGGTTTTCTTCTAGGGTTATCCCTTCAATTTTCCATTTTTCAATCAAAGACAATAATGAGTTAGAATCATTTTTGAAGTGTTTCTCTAGTAATTCTGGAGATAGTTTTTTTAGCAAAACTTCCATATTGCTCCCAAAATACAATTCACGAATTAGTGGATTCGTTTCGATTGTATTGATCATTTGTTGGAGGATACTTTTGATTGCTTTTTTCGGTTGATTTTCCTTGAAAATATCTACATTAGCATATTGCTCTTTTATTTTTTCTTCTTCCTTTTCAAGTATCACGAAATATAAGTCTTCCTTTGAATTAAAGAATTTATAAAACGTCCCTGGAGCAATACCAACATTTTTGGTGATTTCAAGGATACTTGTTTTTTGAAACCCAAAATTGCTAAAAAGAATCTTTCCTTGTTCTATAAGAGAATTAGTGATGAATTGCTTTTCATACTCATTAAATCCCCTCGACATCAAAAAACCCCCTTTTATGAATGTATGAATAAAAAATATTTATATTCATAAATATTATAAACCTTTTCTATAAATTTTCAAATAACAGATAAAGTATTACAAAAAGTGTTATTTATAAAATAGATTTCTAAACGATAATCCGATGCGGTCTTTCTTTAAAGAGCAGGATTGTCCTATGTGTACAGGAATATCTAATTCGTATTGTAATATTGCTTGTTTCCATACATAAATTTGAACTAAACATAATTTTTTCGCGAGGAGGAGAGACGATGTTTAACTTCCCGGTCGATACTTTCTGGTATATCGTTCCATGGCCGTTTATTTGGCTGGCGTTAGGTATCATGATGTATTTTATCAAAAACAGGGACGACAAATTGGAGGAGAATCAAGAAAAGGGGGATGAATAAACGTGGGGTCTGATGTCATTATATTCGTTATCTATCTATTAGTCCTTTTGTGTATCGGTTTATATTTTTCCAAAAAGGCCTCCAAATCACCTGATAGTTACTTGCTGGGTGACAGGAAGGTTGGTCCTGCTGTTACCGCATTATCGATGCAAAGTACCTCCATGAGCGGGTTTATGTTTTTGGGCGGCCCGGCGTTAGCCTTTCAACAAGGTTGGTATGCCATTATGTATGCAATTGGTGATGCGGGCGGTGGAATTATTAATCTATCCGTTTTGGGGAAACGCATGAGGAGGATGTCGGAAATTCTGGGGGCATTGTCGCCGATTGAATACTTGGAAAAGCGTTATGAAAGTGCTGCTGTCAGAGTTGTGGGATCGATCATTGCCACCGTTTTTTTATTTGCTTACGTATTTGCCCAATTTCTTGCTGCGGGCAAAGCTTTGGAGTCTTTGACGGGGTGGAAATATGAGTGGGCCGTGATTATCGGTGTTGGTATCATTATCATCTATACAGTTGCTGGAGGTTATCTGGCTGTTGTATGGACAGACTTCTTTCAGGCACTGGTTATGCTTTTAGGGGTTTTATGCCTGTTAATTGTTGGTCTCGTCCATGTAGGCGGGCTTTCCGGCTTAAACCAGTCTCTTAGTGAAATTGACCCGTCATACTTAAGTATTTGGGGGAAGGATTATGTCTTTTATGGACAATGGGGTGTTATTTTAGGCTCCAGTTTAATTTACATGATTGGCTATATGGGACTGCCGCATGTTGTGGTCAGACATATGTCCATGAAAAGTACAAAAACTGTGAAGACTGCTACACTCTGGACAGCTATCTATAACCAATTATTTGCTTATTCACCATATCTGTTAGGTTTTATAGGGATCATTCTTTTGCCAAATTTGAGTGATCCCGAAATGGTTATTCCAACGCTTGCGTATACGTTCTTCCCAGGGATTTTTGCAGCTTTATTACTTTCGGCGGTGATGGCAGCGATCATGTCGACTTCTGATTCTATTTTGATGCAGGCAGGGACCATTTTGTCACGTGATGTGTATCAACGGTTTATCGATAAAAAAGCAAGCCATAACAAAATGATACTCGTGTCCAGACTTAGTGTGCTCTTAGCTGGGGTAATCGGTATTATCGTTGCCATCGTACAGCCACCAAAGGTTTTTGATCTGGTTGTGTTTGCGTTTGGTACACTGGGCAATAGTTTTATGGTTCCTTATATCGCCGCTGTCTATTGGAAAAAGGCAAATAGTGTTGGGGTTCTATGCTCGATGATCTGTGGTGGGGTGACAAATATACTATGGACGTCGTTTGACTGGCAAAGTGTAACTGGTATACATCCATTCCTTGCCGGTTTAATTATCTCCATTATTGCAATGATGATTGGGAACCCGTTTGGTACACCACCTTCAGAACCGATTAAAAAAGTATTTGAAGAGGCAAAGGGACCACGACCACTACCGAAAAATATTGATAAACATATCAATCGTGATATTAGTCCGGAGGCGAAAATTATTTCAACCTTCATTCAAAATAATATACCAGTAAAAGGGTGAATCGCTGATGATCATTAACGCAGAACAACCGGGCTTTCGTCAAGAGGAAGTTAAAAAGCGGCTGGAAAAGTTAGATCCAGAGACAACATATAAGGTGCAAAGGCTTGTGTTTTATCCTTATATGATTTTTGAATATGTAATCGATAGAAGGAACTTTTTCCATCCGCTAAAAGGTCATGTAGGTTGCACTATTGATGGCGTTAATAAAGTTGGAGCTTTGGCTGATACATTTCCGCAGCTTATGAAACAGGAAGTATCTGATCGGGATTTCATTCAACCAGATTTAACACTAGCAGATGCTAAGGAGAGGGCAGAGGATTTTTTATATCATTCTCTTTCAAGCAAAAAGAAAATACTCACGATTCCAAAATTAACCCTAACCAAACAGGAAATATTTTACCGACCTTACTGGATAGTAGAAGGGATTTTAAACCTTCCTAATCATTTTTTTATCACGGTTGATGCAGTAAGCGGAAAATTTCACCCGTTGTAGTTGAACTGCTGTATCATTACAAAGCGGCTAATAATAACCACAAAATTGTTACACAATGTAAAATATATTATAAATTTTAAAAAATATAATAGCAAACATAGGATACAAACGCTTACTTTTACTGTTCGTTAATTGAAGGTCTCATCATGCAGATTGTATATGCAAGGGGTGATTTCCAGATCAATTCGTATTTGTAATCGGACAAAAATAAAAAAGGGTTCATAATTAGATTGATTTTTAAGTGATGAACCCTGAAAAGGAGGCTTTTCATTGGAACATTTACTGCAAAATTTACTGTCAGCGGAAGATATGAAAAAGAATTTTGATGAATCTAAGCCTAGTTTTAATGCTCAGGAGGCATTAGATGAGGCGAACCGCTGCCTGTACTGTTATGATGCACCTTGCATTACGGCCTGTCCGACTGAAATTAATATCCCAGGTTTTATTAAAAAGATTGCATCCGGAAATTTAAAGGGTTCGGCAAAAACAATTATGGAAGCGAATCCTATTGGAGCAAGCTGTGCACGTGTTTGTCCGACAGAGGAATTGTGTGAGGGGGCTTGTGTACTTAATCATTCCACGAAACCGATTATGATTGGAGACCTACAGCGCTTTGCAACCGACTGGTCGATTAAAAATGAACAGGTATTGTTTAAAGCTGGAGAGAAAAACGGCAAGCAGATTGCGATTGTTGGCAGTGGTCCAGCAGGCTTATCGGCAGCCCGTGAACTGGGTCGGCTCGGCTATACGGTGACGATTTTTGAAGCTAAAGACGAAGCTGGCGGATTAGACACGCATGGTATTGTTCCGTTTCGGCTTCCAAAGGATATTTCCTTATGGGAAGTGGAACAGGTTAAGAGCTTGGGTGTTGACATCCGCACAAATACCGAAGTAGGCAAAGATATTGTTGCAGAGGATCTTGTGGATAATTATGATGCGGTTATCCTTGCTGCAGGAATGGGGAAGGTGCCAATGTTAGGAATCGAGGGAGAAGATTTAGCAGGTATTTACGACGCTATTGATCTTGTTGAAGAAGTAAAGAACGGAAATTATCCAACTGAATTTGCTGGGAAGCGCGTTGCTGTTATCGGTGCAGGGAATACTGCGATCGATGGTGCAACGACAGCGGTGAGACTCGGTGCGGATAGCGTTAAAATTCTCTACCGGCGGACGGAAGTGGAAATGTCTGCGTATAAGTTTGAATACGACTTTGCCAAACAGGATGGTGTGGAATTCAGGTGGTTAGTTGCCCCGAAGCGTTTGATCGGTGATGGTAGTGGTCATGTCAAACAGATGGAATGCGTTCGTATGGAATTAAAGGAAGCGGAATCAGACGGGCGCAAGCGGCCAATAGAAATAAAGGGATCTGAATTTCTAATGGATGTTGATATCGTCATTAAAGCAATTGGTCAGACACGGCATCATCAGTTAATTGAAGCATTTGACCTGGACCATCAGGGTGGGGTTGTCAAAGTAGATCCTGTAACCTTCAAAACGACCGAACCGAAAGTCTATGCGGCAGGTGATGTAGTCTTTGCAAAGGGTATCGGTGAAGCGATGGCCGTATCTGCAGCACAGCAGGGAAAAGAGACAGCGTATGCGGTACATCAGCAGTTAAAAGGGTCTAAAGAAAAGGTTTAAATAAAAAATGTGATGGGAGGATGAATATGGCTGATATCAGTATCAATTTTGCAGGAATTAAGTCTCCAAATCCTTACTGGCTTGCATCTGCACCGCCAACGAATACAGGTTATCAGGTACAGCGTGCATTTGCAGCCGGATGGGGCGGTGCCGTATGGAAAACACTTTGTGAACCGGTGTTGAATGTGACCTCGCGTTTTGGCGGGTATCACTTTAACGGTCAGCGGGTAGCCGGTTTTAACAATATTGAATTGGTTTCCGACCGGCCGATTGAGGAAAATTTAAAAGAAATCTATGAAACAAAGAAACGCTTTCCGGATCGGGTCATTATTGCCTCATTAATGGTAGAACCAGAGCGGGATAAATGGCACGAAATTGTCAAACGGGTACAAGATGTCGGGGTAGATGGTTTTGAGTTAAACCTCGGTTGTCCGCATGGGATGTCTGAACGAGGAATGGGTTCAGCGGTAGGCCAGCATCCGGACCTAGTAGAAAAGTCAACGCTATATGCCAAGGAAGTCGCAGAAGTACCGGTCATTACGAAATTAACACCGAATATTACCGATATTACCGCGACAGCAAAAGCTGCACAACGTGGTGGCGCTGATGCAGTCAGTATGATCAATACAATTAATAGTTTAATAGGCGTAGACATTGATACGTGGAGTCCAATACCGAATGTGAATGGAAAGGGAGCGCATGGTGGTTACTGCGGACCGGCGGTTAAACCGATTGCGCTGAATATGATTGGTGAATGCGCACGGCAACCGGACTTCCATATCCCGATTTCGGGGATTGGCGGCATTTCTACCTGGCAGGACACGGTTGAGTTTATGCTGATGGGTGCCGGCGGTGTGCAAATATGTACAGCAGCCATGCATCACGGATTTAGTATTATCGATGATTTGACCGAGGGCTTGAGCAATTATTTGGATGACAAAGGGATTGCATCTGTTAGTCAACTAGTTGGGAAATCAGTTGAAAAATATACAGACTGGAGCAATTTGGATTTAAATCACCGAATAGTTGCACGCATTAATAATGATATTTGCATTAATTGCAATAAGTGTCATATCGCCTGTGAAGATACTTCCCATCAATGCATCGATATGCTGGTCGATGAAAATGGCAATGATTATTTAAAGGTCAGGGAAGACGACTGTGTCGGCTGCAACCTTTGTTCAATTGTTTGTCCAGTTGAGGGGGCAATCGATATGGTGGATCTTGAGCCAGCCGAACCGCCAATGTCCTGGAATGACCGGCAGGCAGCTTTGCAAGTGATGAATAGTAACAGCTGATTTTCATTTGTTAGCATTTTTTAAGTTATAGGAAAGTATAAACATTCAGGCTGCGTTAATGTCACTTTCTGCGACAGCCACGTCCGGCTCCAGCGTCCAGCAACTAGCAAACTTCACACTTCTCCACTACGATAAGTCAACATCGGTTCGCTTCCAGCTCACCGTGTTTCCTTTATCTCATTGCGAAGTGCTCCAGTTTGTACGTTTCTAAACGGGCGCTTACGCCTTTGTTACTAAAAGTTAGTTCTGAAAATAAGCAAACGGAAAAGGTGGAGGATTTCGTGAATGAAACTGAGTAATTGAGGAGGAAGCTGTTTGACGATCAAACAGCTTCGTGATCCTCAATAAATTAAAAGGGGAAAAACGATGGGAAAGACTAATGAAAACAACAACTCGTACCTAAAGTCACCGGATTTACTTCCAATTGGTTATAATCAGCGGAAGATAGGAGTCATGGGATTTTTTGCAATGTGGGTTGGGATGGCCATACTTTTAGCAACCTTTGATATCGGCGCCTCCGGAGTTCAAAGTATTTCCTTGCCCTGGGTAGTACTGGCAACGTTGATCGGCTGTATTGCGGTTGGTATTTTTATTTCAATTGTCGGAGATATCGGGGTGGAACATGGCTTGTCTTTTCCAGTTTATATGCGAGCACCCTTTGGTATAGTTGGAACTCATATCCCCTCGATAGCACGAGCAGTCACAGCATCATTTTGGTTTGGGCTAAATACGTATTTCGGTTCAACCGCGATCAATTCGATCATCCATACGATCAATCCGGAATTTGATAACTGGTTGTTATGCTATTTGATATTTGCCATTGTACAGTTAATTAATACTGCTTCCGGTATTAAATGGGTGGAACGCTTTGCCGATATTGCTGCCCCGATCATTATTATTTTATCCTTGATCATCTATAACACGTTAACAGCGGATATTGCCGAACAAGGTGGCAATGTATGGGCTTGGGCAGCAAGTCCAGTTACAGGAGGCGCCGCGGTTACAGCATTTATGATCGTTATTTTTGCCAATATGGGTTTCTGGGCAACACTGGGGTGCGATATCCCGACCATATCACGGTTTTTTAAGGCACCTAAATATGAAAGAAATTGGTTTAAACGAAACAGAACGAATTTGATCGGTAGCCTGATTGCCATGCCATTGACGGAAACATTTATGATCATGATTGGTGCGGCAGCCTTTATGGTTGCAGGCAGTTCTAACCCGGTTATCGCGTTACAGGAGACTGCTTCCGGCTGGATGCTGGCAATGCTGCTTCTGATGATTGTACTGACACAGTGGTCCACGAATACGGCTGCAAACATCGTACCTGCTGCTGCTATTTTTTCAAATGTATTAGGGCCAAAAGTATCCAATGCGATTGCAGTATTTGTTGTCGGGATTGTCGGAACGGTTATTCAGCCTTGGAGTGTCTATGAAATATTGACTCAGGCGTTGTTATTCTTTGGGGCCGTTTTGTCAGCGATAAGCGGGATTCTCGTTGTCGATTATTATATGTTGCGGAAGCGAAGGGTAAATGTACAGGAACTATACGAGCATGACGGACAGTTCAGGTTCCATGGTGGTGTAAACATCGTTGGTTTTATTGCTTGGGTGATTGGCGGTATTGTAGCCATTCTTTTCATGGATTATTCGTTTATCGTCGGATTTATTATAGCAGGAGCTGTTTACTATGTGCTGGCTAAACATTGGTACTTCAAAAAATTTCCACAGGCCGAAATAGAGGATCCAAACGACGAAAAATACTTGGGAATTACCGTCGGACGCGATTGGGTAATTAAGGAAAGTAGTGGAGAAAGTCAGGAAGAAGTAGTAGGTTAATGGATAAAGGAGGGAACATGGCCTTGTCAAGCTATGATGCATTTCTATCAGAAAAACGTCAAGTGGATGATTTGGTGAAAAAAGGGTATATCATGACGGCTTCAAAAGGTACGCTTGATGGAGATGTAGTCGAATTCGAGAATAAAATGACTTCAGATAAAAAGACAATACGTTTAACACACCCGGATAGTCGAAAGTATTTTACGACATTGTACATCAAGCAGCAAGAACAAATGACTGAGTAAACACAAGAGAGAAATGGAAGGGGAGGCAAAAAATGATGGAAAAACAAAAGGTACTGATCAATGGGAAACGGCTAAAAAATACCATCGAGGAGTTCGCTGATTTTGGCAGAACCGAAAACAATGGTGTTACCCGCTTAGCATTGTCTGACATAGATCTTAAAGCTAGGAAGCATTTCCAATCCGAGTGTGAAAAGCTTGGAATGACGGTCGTGTGGGATGATATGGCCAATATGTACGCAACATTGCCGGGAATAGATAATGATCAGCCTCCAGTGGTTGTAGGGTCCCATTTGGATTCCGTAAAAAAAGGTGGACGTTTTGACGGTGTGCTTGGTGTATTGACAGGACTGGAAGTTGTCCGGACCATCGTTGAAAATGGCATCAAGCCTCAGGTGCCTATTGTAGTTGCCAATATTACCAATGAAGAGGGGGCGCGATTTGAACCCGCGATGATGTCTTCCGGTGTGCTTTCCGGCTGGTTTGATAAATCGACCATGTTGCAGTCAACAGACACGGAGGGCATTACATTTGGGGAGGCACTAAAGAACAGTGGCTTTGCAGGAAAGGAAACAAATCGGTTAACAGATGCAGCTGCCTTTTTAGAGTTACACATTGAACAGGGGCCTGTGTTAGAAAGTGAATCACTGCAGATTGGTGTCGTTGAATGTGTGGTTGGGATGGTCAATTATGAGATCGAGGTTAGCGGTGATTCCGACCATGCGGGTACAACTCCAATGTCAATGCGAAAAGATGCCTTATTTGCTACCAATAATTTAATTACTGAAATACGTGAGAAAATGAACAAACTGGATGATAAATTGGTCTATACGATTGGCAGAATGAATGTTAGTCCAAACATTCATACCGTCATTCCCAATAAGGTTGTGTTTACCCTTGAGGCAAGACATCAGGATGCCAAAACCATCAGGCAAGTGGAGGAAATTATTCAGGGGCTCCCTGAATCCACTGGCAGAGAAAAATGTGAGGTGAAAACAACGAAACAATGGGATCGGAATACAGTATGGTTTGATGAGAAAATCGTAAATGCAGTAGAACAATCAGCGAAAAATATCGGATATTCCTATAAGCGCATGGTCAGTGGTGCCGGACATGATGCACAGTTTATCGCAACATATATTCCAACTGCTATGATCTTTGTGCCGAGTGTAAACGGTAAGAGCCATGCGGAAGATGAATGGACACCATGGGAGGACTGTGAAAACGGAGTAAATGTTATGCTGCAGGCCGTTTTAGATCTGACGGCAAAGTAGTTGTTCTATGGGGAATAGTTGAAAGAAATCAAGATGATCTCTTTCAACCATTTCCGGTAACATTTGAAATATAATAGGCCTTAATAGCAAGCTCCAGGGCTAGGCGATTGCTCGGTTCCATAAAATCTTTCCCAAGTAATTCTCCTATTTTTCGGAGACGATGATACAGTGTTTGCCGGACAATAAATAATTGCTCTGCAGCCTCTTTTTTGGAACCGCGGCAATTCAAATATACTTCCAGGGTTCTTAATAGTTCGCTTTTCGTTTCCTGATCATACTTGATTAAGGGTGTCAGCAAATCGTTAATGTAAGATTTTAAATGCTCACCTCGATGATCGAAAAGCAATCGATACACGCCAATATTTTCATAGAAAATGGATGATTTGATGTTAGCCTTCTGTAAGAAAAGAACTTTTTTAGCTTCTTGATAACTGGTTGCTAAAGCGGATATATCTTTATTAATCTTACTAATTCCTAAAATACATGTACTGCCGTCAAAAATATTTTTGACACACATATCCATTATTGCCTGCACGATGGGAGAAAATTTAGCTATCCCTTGTTCGGATTCATCTTTTACCCGAAAGGATGCAATAATAGCGGTATCACTTTTACTTACAGATACAGCAGGGTAGAACCCGTGTTTTTTAAACAAAGAGCGGAACATCACTGATCGTTGCAGTTTTATTTCGTTCCAATCTTCCTCTTCGGCGTTAATTTCCGGTCGATTGTTTTGCATTAAAATCAGCCTGTAATGAAAATTATTCGCAGACAAAGGTACTATGGTGTGGAGTTCGTCAGCATCGTAGTCCTTTCCATGTAATAGGTTTCGAACAACCTTATCTTCTATATTCTGTTTTCGCTCTTCAATAGTTCTGTTTCTTAACGTAATTTGTGCAATGGATAGTGCCGCTCGATCCATCACGGAGAAAAGAAAATCCTTCAATACGTTTTGACCAACCTGCAAGCATAGATAACCCCAAATTTGCCCTAATCCTTTAACTGCTACTACAGCAAATTTCCCTTCATCTAGTGAAATGAAGTTTTCCTTTGCAGGATGGAAGTCAAAATCTGATAAGTGTGAACGAACTTTTTCTTCTATGTACTTTGTTTCGGGTGGGTAATAATATGACCGCGCCTCATCCGTAATATATAAGGTTTCTTCTTTTAAATAAGTATTCAGTTCCTGAAGGATTTTCAAAATACCATTGGGCAATAATGAAAGCTCATTAAATTTCGTTGATAATTCATTTAACTGACTGAGCATTTGGTGGTGTTGGTTAATGATTAGGGAATGAAGGTCCTGCGTAATATCAACAAATTTTACAAAACGATCAAATACAATGATGGGGAATTGATATTGATTGGCTAATTGTATCACCTCATTGGAAATATGAGTGACATGTGTGCCAATTTCTACACAAATCCCTGCTGCATTTCTATTAATTAAATTCCTGAAATAAGTCAACTCCGTGGAAGAGTCGAGTTTCAGGCCAGCGCCGGTGGTTAGAATTAACTCACCACCATTGATTAGGGAATCAAATTTGTTCGTTTCTAAAATATGTGTCCATCTTACCAGCTTATCTAATCCCTCATTTCCGGCAATCACTTTGGCAGTTTTAAAGATATCTCTTTGCAGAATATCACTTATGGTTAATTCGAATTTTCCGATCAAAATGCATCCCTCCACAATGTTAAAGCAATTCATGTATCATGTTACAAAGTGTGAAGTTACAATGTTTATAATTCTTTGTAAAATAAATTATGAAGGATCGGTAAGAGGCTGTCAACACAAGGACGACTGATTTAGGAGGGAATAACAGCATTGGGTAGTAACCGCTTACAATAATAGGTTATGGACAAAGGATAAAATCAATTATTGGAAGGAGAAAGTGGAGATGAAGACTGCTAAAGATGCAAGGCAATCCCAATCTATTGTGGAGAAAGACCGCGAGAATGTGTGGCATCATATCTCACAATATAACGACAAGAAACAGCCAGTGGTGGTAACGGAAGGAAAGGGAGCATGGATCACTGATTATGCTGGCAATAAATATTTGGATGGCATGTCAGGATTATGGTGTGTAAATGTTGGCTATGGTCGCGAGGAGCTGGCGCGGGCAGCATATGAACAAATGCAGCAGATGGCTTACACATCGATGACGCAGAGCCATGTACCAGGAATTGAACTTGCTGAAAAGTTAAATGAGCTGCTTGACGATGACTATATGATCTTTTATTCCAATAGCGGTTCTGATGCCAATGAGGTTGCTTTTAAAATCGCCCGGCAATACCATCAGCAGAATGGAGAACCGGCAAGACATAAATTTATTTCGCGTTACCGGGCCTATCATGGTGGATCATTGGGGGCATTATCGGCAACAGGGCAGGCATTAAGAAAATATAAATATGAACCGCTTACCTCCGGGTTTTTACACGTTTCACCGCCTGATAATTACCGGAGACCAGCTGGGGTATCGGTGAAGGAATATAATTTGCAACGGGCACAGGAACTGGAAGATAAAATTGTCTGGGAGCAAGCAGAAACTGTTGCCGGTGTCATTATGGAGCCGCTAATCACGGGTGGAGGTATTCTGATTCCGGATCGTGTCTATGTGGAAAAAGTACAGGAGATTTGTAAAAAGCATGGTGTTTTATTAATCATCGATGAGGTTATTTGCGGATTTGGCAGAACTGGAAAAATGTTTGGCCATCAGCATTTTGATATCAAACCGGATATGGTTACGATGGCGAAGGGACTGACCAGTGCTTACTTACCGTTGTCAGTTACCGCGGTTCGTAAAGATATCTATAAAACCTTTGAAGATAATGGAGAAAACAGCCATTTCCGTCATGTGAACACGTTTGGCGGCAACCCGGCAGCTTGTGCATTGGCGCTCAAGAATATTGAAATTATGGAACGGGAGAATTTGGTGGGAAGATCTGCGGTATTGGGTGAGCGATTACAACAGGAGCTTGCCGAATTGGCAGACCATCCATTTGTTGGTGATGTACGTGGTTTAGGCTTTCTCATGGGAATTGAAATGGTGGAGGACAAAAATACGAAGAAACCAGCCTCACCTGATCGCGTGAATAAAATCATCAGTGATTGTAAAGCGAGTGGCCTGATTATTGGCAAAAATGGTGATACGGTAGCTGGATATAATAATATTTTGGCAATATGTCCACCACTTTCTTGCACAGATGAGGATTTAGCGTTCATTATCTCTGTTGTAAAAAAGGTATTTAAAGAAAATGCGTCTTAAAAAATCAAATAACAAGACTTTCTTATTAACAAAAAAGCGGGAGGTAATTCATATATGACACAAACTCAATTAAAGTCGCTTAAAAATTATATTGGTGGGGAATGGATTGAGGCTGTATCGGATAAGACTGCGGAAGTATACAATCCAGCAACAGGAGAGGTTATCGCACAGGTACCCCTTTCAATAAGTAAAGATTTAGACAATGCTGTGGCAGTAGCCTCCGAGGCGTTCCAGTCGTGGAAGGAGGTTCCAGTCCCCAAACGTGCGCGAATTCTATTTAAGTATCAACAATTACTGGTAGACCATTGGGAGGAACTTGCCGAACTGGTTACTGTTGAAAACGGCAAGAGCTATAAAGAAGCTTATGGGGAAGTTTTACGCGGGATCGAATGTGTAGAATTTGCTGCGGGAGCACCTGCTTTATCAATGGGATCACAATTGCCATCGATTGCGTCAGGACTGGAATCGGGCGTTTATCGCTATCCGATCGGAGTGGTTGGAGGAATTACCCCATTCAACTTTCCAATGATGGTTCCGTGCTGGATGTTTCCGATGGCGATTGTAACTGGGAATACGTTTGTGTTAAAACCGTCCGAACGTACACCGCTTCTGGCTAATCGTCTGGCGGAATTACTGGAAGAGGCCGGCTTGCCAAAGGGTGTATTTAATATTGTTCATGGAGCACATGATGTTGTAAATGGTCTATTGGAGCATGAAAAGGTTGGTGCTATTTCGTTTGTTGGTTCACAGCCTGTAGCTGAGTATGTGTATAAAAAAGGAACGGAAAACCTTAAACGTGTTCAGGCGCTTTCCGGAGCTAAAAACCATTCAATCGTTCTTAAAGATGCTGATTTGGAGAATGCTGCAACACAAATCATTAGTGCTGCGTTCGGTTCGGCTGGAGAACGCTGTATGGCCTGCTCTGTGGTAGCAGTGGAAGAGCCAATAGCCGATGAACTAATTGAAAAACTTGTACAGAAGGCAAATGAAATTAAGATTGGCAATGGTTTGGATGAAGGTGTTTTTCTCGGACCCGTTATCCGTGATCAGCATAAGGAACGAACACTCCAATATATTGAAACAGGTGAAAAAGAAGGTGCGACACTTGTTCGGGATGGAAGAAATGATGAAAGTATTAAACGAGAAGGGTATTTTGTCGGGCCGACTATCTTTGACAATGTCACGAGCGAAATGAAGATTTGGCAGGATGAAATATTTGCGCCAGTCCTATCTATTTCCCGGGTGAAAAATCTTAAAGAAGCTGTAACATTAACAAATAAATCACGTTTTGCGAATGGTTCGTGTATTTTTACCAATGATGGTGGAAGTGTTCGTGAATTCCGTGAAACGATTGATGCAGGTATGCTTGGAGTCAACATCGGTGTACCGGCGCCAATGGCCTTTTTCCCTTTCTCGGGTTGGAAAGATTCTTTCTATGGAGATCTTCATGTGAATGGGAAAGACGGGATTGAATTCTATACGCGTAAAAAGGTTATAACGACTCGCTGGATATAAGCAGTATACGAAATGATCAAAGGATTTTGCCATAATGTCCACTTACTATCTGGAATAAATCTGAGGTAACCGTGTAAATAAGGAAAGTGGCACACCAATAGCGGTGTGCCACTTGTTTATGATGACGTTATCTGCTAAACAACAGTACGTATCATTTATAATGGATTTTCTAAAAGATGAATAGTGAGGGAGTATATGTAATGTCAATAAAAAAATAAAAAAAGCAATAAAGAGTGTCATGATGGGTTTAGCTAGGAAGATATTATTCGCAAAAGTAAAGCAGGACCGGCACCATCTTTAATATAAAATTTTGGCATAAAGCACCTTTGGCAAGGAATTAAGGGTGCTTTTTCTTTGATGTATTATTGAAAGATAAAAAGCTTTTACTGTCCACTTAATTTTATCACGCATTAACGGGCAGTAGTACCTCCACCTCTAAGTGTGAGTAAACCAAAAATGGGAAGGTGGGTATAACAGCCCGTAAATTTCTGATTTTAGGAACAAAGACTAAGAATGCCACTGCCTTATGCCTTCGTCTTTGTTACCCACATCGTGTGAGCCTCAACTAACATTCAGTGAGGGAGGAAGGGCAGGCTAAAACCGTCACATCCCGTGACAACGCCTGCACTAGCACGTCCTGTGCCGTAGGAAACCCCCACTGAATGAAATTTCCCTTTATTCCGAGGAAATAACCTGGTTATGCAAAAAATAGTAGATTATGCAATTATTCATAAGAAACCAAATCTATTTTGTTTTTTAAAGCTTGGTGATGCTAGATATAAGGTTGGCACAGAAATTGCATTTATTAAAATTATCCGAATTATTTTGGATCAAAGGGGGATTTTGTGTGATTGAGTACCCGTACCTTGTTCAATTGTGTATCCTTCATTTTAGTATCGCTTTTAAAGTTATTAAAAAGAGATCAATGATTAAAAGGAGAGTTATCACATGACGGAAAAAGACACGCTAAAGCGTTCACTTGGACCTTGGGCCATTGTTGGACTTGGTTTAGGTTATATGACACCGACAGTTGTATTTGATACATTCGGGATTGTATCGGAGGAAACGAATGGTGTTGTCCCACTTGCCTATATTGTTGCGTTAATTGTGATGTTATTTACTGCTGTAAGTTATGGAAAGATGGTGCAAGTGTTTCCTAGTGCAGGTTCCGCTTATACGTATACGAGGGAGACAATGAATCCGCATCTTGGATTCTTGGTTGGCTGGGCTGCCCTATTGGATTACTTGCTGCTGCCAATGGTCAATGCACTGATTATTCGAATTTATATGGAATCCGTTTTCCCTGATGTTCCCGCGTGGATTTGGGTTGTAGGCTATGTCATTATTGTGACTGGAATTAATGTCTGGAGCATGGGAAAAACATCTAGTTTGAATTCCATTCTCGTTACCTTTGAAATTGTTTTAATCGCCGCCTTTATTGTCCTTGCGTTTGTTAAACTGTATAACGGTATGGGACAGGGCACAATCTTGACAACTGCACCACTTTTTCACGCAAATGTAGAGATGACCGCGGTTTTGACAGGCGCAACGGTTGTATGTTTCTCATTTATAGGATTTGATGCGATTACAATGTATACAGAAGAGGCTAAAAATTCTAAAGTGATGCCCAAAGCAATTATGCTGACAGTGCTTATTGGCGGAGGTATCTTTTTTGTTGCAGGTTATTTTGCCCAAGCCCTGTTCCCGGATGTATCCAATTTTAACGTAACGGATGATACATTGCCTGAAATCGGTTTGTATGTCGGCGGAACCATTTTTAAAATGATATTCCTGGCCGGTGCTTTTGCAGCAACGACAGCGTCCGGACTTGCGTCACATGCAAGTGTCTCCCGCCTATTGTATGTAATGGGGCGAAATGGGGTACTGCCGCGAAAGGTATTTGGCTATGTCCATCCGAAATTCCGAACCCCAGTTTACTCGGTTATTATAGTTGGAGTTGTATCGTTGCTTGCAATATCTCCAAGCCTGGAATTGATTTCTGCTGTTATAAATTTTGGGGCATTGATTGCCTTTACATTTGTTAATCTGTCTGTCATTGCTTATTTTGTCTTCCGTAAAAAGAGGTACAAAACGCCAAAAGATTTTTTCTCCTACGTAATAATGCCGGTTATAGGGGCTGGCCTAACCGGGGTCTTATGGTATTTTCTCCATGCTGATGCACTTATTGCTGGACTCGTTTGGATTACTATCGGCTTTATTTATATGCTTTTCCTGACTAAATTTTTCAGAACCAAAATGGCAGATTTTGAAATGGATGAGGCAGAGAAGTCAGCTGCACTCTAACTCAAGCAAATCAACAGAATTTGCTTTGTTGCTTACTTTAACAAAATGTAAAGTGTAATGGAAAATTTTATCAATTATTACTGGAAAAAGTATTTTCATAGAGTGCGTGTTCAAAAGTTGCCAATTTGGGTCTGAATGGCGGAAGGATAATTTTGAGCAGTGGAGTGTAGGAGGTCACAACTATCATTTACTGACTCTTTGATATCCTTTAATAAAGGAAAATGATTTGTTCAATCTGAATTATTACCAGCAGGTTAAGGGGCATCACATTATCTGCCTAATTGAAAAAGAATACCTATCACAATTTGCCAACATGAATTGTAAACAAACAAACTTAACTGGATATTTAATCATTTACAGAAAATAATTATTTGGAGGGGTTGAGCTTGGGAGAGAATATGGTGCAATTGGAAAATGTAACAAAACAATTTGGCAACTATAAGGCGGTTAATGAGTTAAATCTGAATGTCAGGGCAGGGGAATTCCTAACTTTGCTTGGACCTTCAGGGTGTGGGAAAACGACAACATTACGTATGATTGCCGGATTTGAAAAACCGACTTCTGGTAGTGTGAAAATTGGCGAAAAAAAGGTTGATCATGTTGAACCATACAAAAGAGAGGCGAACACGGTATTCCAAAGTTATGCCCTATTTCCACATATGACTGTTTCTGAAAACGTGGCATTTGGGCTAAAAATGAAAAAAATCAATAAACAGGAAATAGCAGAACGTGTTAAACAGGCACTGAAAATGGTTCAACTGGAAAGCTATGGGGATCGAAGTGTTAAACAATTAAGTGGAGGCCAGCAACAGCGAATTGCCATTGCCAGAGCGATTGTTAACAATCCAAAGGTCCTACTGCTTGATGAGCCGCTGGGCGCCCTTGACTTAAAACTGCGGAAACAAATGCAAATGGAGTTAAAACGTCTGCAGAAGAGTCTGGGCATTACATTCATTTATGTAACCCACGATCAGGAAGAAGCATTAACGATGTCAGATCGGATTGTGGTCATGAATGAAGGGGAAATTGAACAAACGGGCAGACCGAATGAAATATATGAAAAACCGAAGACTCGATTTGTAGCAAATTTCATCGGTGAAACAAACATTTTCAAGGGGGTGGTTGATAACCTGAATGGAAATTATGCCTCGTTGAAGGTTGCTGGTCAACATGTTCTGATTCCCAAAAGCAGCAATCTTAAAGAAGCAGAAGAAGTATATATTTCCGTTCGACCGGAAAATGCCAAAATATCGGACCAACAGCAGGATAACCTATTTGTACTAACTGGAGAGTTTAAAGAAAAAGTTTATATTGGAACGACAACTAAAATTGTTGTGGAACTTAATGGCGGGATGGAAATGATTGTTCATGAATCCAACGGGAAAATGGATGGCGTAAAAAAGGGTAATCCAATCTCCGTTAGTTGGGAGCCAGCCGATTCTGTCATTTTACGGTAAGTTCATTGCAAATTCACGAATCAAAAATGAATTGGAGGTTAGGTTCACGAATGAAGAAATTTATCTGGTTGATCACGTTTGGTGTTTTACTTATCGGCCTATCTGCTTGTGGATCTGCAGACGATGCCACAGCTGACTCTGGAGACGAGGAACTTGCAGACGAATTGTACTTTTTCAATTGGGGTGGATACGGTGACGAAGCAATTATAAAGGATTTCGAAGAGAAATATGGTGTCAAGGTGATCTATGATACGTTCAGTTCGAATCAGGAAATGCTTACAAAGTTAAACAAAGCAAATGTACCATATGATATCGTTGTTCCGACGGATTACATTGTGGAAAGAATGATTAAACAGGGTCTTCTTGCTGAACTTGATATGGATAATATTCCAAACTTCAAAAACATAGAAGAAAAATTTCAAAAGCCGGAATATGATCCAGGCACAGATGGTAAAAAATATTCTGTTCCTTATATGTATGGAACGGAAGGTATTGCCTATAACGAGACGAAAGTAGAAAAGCCGACAAGTTACGAAGATCTATGGAATCCAAAATATAAAGGGCACGTAACCATTCAAAATGATTCACGGGAATCCCTCACAATGGCTTTGCAAAAACTTGGTTATGACGCGAACAAGCCAAATGAAAAAAATTTAAAAGAGGCAAAACAAGCGCTAATCGATTTAAACCCAAATATTCTTAAGTATAGTTCAGAACCCGATGCTGATTTAGTCAATGGAACAGCTTGGATATCCCATACTTATAACGATTCAGCCGCAAGAGCCTATAAAGAAAATCCCAACATTAAATTTGTCATGCCTGAAGAAGGGGGGACTATTTGGGTCGACAATCTGGTAATTCCGAAAACATCTAAACAAAAATACACTGCGGAAGTATTTATTAATTTCGTATTAAGTGCTAAGGTAAGCGCAAAATTGTCGGAGAATACACCTAGCAGCAACCCAAATGAAGCAGCAAAGGAATTGATGAGTGGTGAATTGAAAAATAATCCAAATTCCTATCCTTCTATTCCAGAAAGTGCTGTGTATTACAAAGACTTAAAACCAGAGCAATTGCAAATGATGAATCGAACCTGGCAAGAGGTACGAGCCAAGTAAAAACATACATGGGGATATGCTTGTCGGGTTGATGAACAACTTTCCCCATGTTCCGTTGATACAATTGTTTTCATTATTGCTTGTGAAAGGCAGGTGTAAAAATGAGAGTCAAAACAAAAAGAATATTGTTTGTCTATTCGATGCTTGTATTCCTATTCTTTTATATCCCGATGATTGTATTGATGATATTTTCATTTAATGATTCAAAGCTAGGAACGGTATGGACAGGCTTTACCTTTGACTGGTATTTTAAACTGATTCATGACGAACAAATAATAAATGCACTAAAAAACAGTATTATTGTAACCATGATTACAACATTAATTGCGAGCATTTTAGGTACACTGGCAGCACTTGCGATTCATCGCTACAAGTTTTTTGGCAAACAAGTTGTAAATTTTTTGTTTTACATACCGGTCGTCATTCCTGATATTGTTGTTGGGGTTGCACTACTTGCCATATATGGCTGGTTGCATGTTACATTGGGTGTTCCTACGGTGATTCCCGGTCATGTAGTGATTACAACATCATACGTCATGCTTGTAGTCGTTGCCAGGTTATATGGGTTTGATTCTTCATTGGAAGAGGCCGCAAAAGATCTTGGAGCCAATAGCTGGCAGACATTCTGGAAGGTAACTTTTCCGTTAATTTTTCCGGGAGTATTAGCTGGTGCACTCATGGCTTTCACTATATCACTTGATGAGTTTGTGATTGCCTTTTTCAATACGGGACCTGGTTCAGGTACATTGCCTGTCCTGATTTATTCAATGGTGCGAAAAGGGGTTTCGCCGGAAATTAATGCTCTTTCCACAATCATGATTTTCTTCATCGTTATCATGGTTCTAGTTGTTGGTAAAAGAATGACGCAGACCAAGAAATAGAAAGGAAGAAATACATGATAAAAAATATTAAACTGGCATATTCACTGCTATCACCAAGTATGCTTTGGCTGCTTTTGTTTTTAGTCATTCCGGTAGCAATGATTGTCGTCATTAGTTTTACGGTTAGTGATGGGTACGGGGGAACAATCTATGAATTTAGTCTTTCATCGTATAAGCTGGCATTTAGTTCCTTTTATTTAAAGATTATATGGCAATCCGTCCTTTGGGCATTTGCTGCATCTGTCATTTGTCTTGTCATGGCCTACCCTTTTGCTTATTTTATTGCACGTGTTGATAAAGGGAAGAATATATTATTGTTTTTAGTAATGATTCCATTTTGGTCAAATCTTGTTGTTCGTTTGTATTCTTGGAACGCATTGTTAAACGATGGTGGGGTCATTAATAATATTTTAATGCACTTCGGAATTATCTCAGAACCAGTCAAAATGTTATATACATCCTTCGCCATTATTGTTGGATTAGTCTATGGGTTTCTCCCTTTTATGATATTACCTATCTATTCCTCCATTGAACAGTTGGATAAGTCTTATTTGGAAGCGGCAGAGGATCTGGGTGCAAATCCAGTTAAAACATTTTTTAGAGTTACCTTACCGTTAACATTACCGGGGATCATTGCTGGCTTTATTATGACCTTTGTCCCTGCAATCAGTGTATTTGTAGTTGCCGATTTATTAGGCGGGAATAAATTGGTGATGGTTGGAAATGTCATTCGTGATTCGTTTTTGGTCGAGATGAACTGGCAACTCGGTGCAGCACTTTCGATCCTATTGATGGTTTTGGTACTGTTATCTGTTTTGCTTTTTATGAAATTTACATCGTCAAAAGACAAAAAGTTTCTGTTTTAAGGTTTATAGAGGATGTTCAAAAAGTCACCAAATGATAAGCTGCGAACTCTAGAGTTGGCGGAAGGGGATCTTCTGCTAAAACCGCCCACGACAATCGCCAACAGCAGAAGTCAGCACGTCCTGTGCAAGCCCGCTCCTCATGTACCTTTTTGTGTACATTCCGGTGCCGGGAGCTACGCCGCCTCGACCTTCAAGACACTCTTCGGCAACTTTTTGAACACGCACTTATATTAGGCTTTTAAAGAGAAAGAAGGAGTGAAAAAATGGAGCAACAGTCATTATGGGAAGCTACGGCAAACGAACGGAAGGAACGGCAGGCACTTCAAGGGGAACAGCATTGCGATGTAGTTGTAATTGGCGGTGGTTTTTCAGGATTATCTACAGCCTACCATCTTCAGCGGAAAAACTGCCAAACCATTATTTTGGAAAAAGAAAGTGTTGGTTTTGGTGCCAGTGGCAGGAATGGTGGGGAGGTGCTGACTGGTTATATCGGTTCAATGGAGTTACATGCGAAGAAAAAGGGATTAGAAGCAGCAAGGCAAATGTGGCAGCTTTCGCTCGATTCTATTGATCTTATTGAACATATAATCAATACACATCAAATTTCTTGTGCATTTAGACGAAATGGAGACTTTCATGCTGCATATAAACCTTCACACCTAGATGGAATGAAAAGGGAGCAAGAGGTGATGGAAAGAGATTTTGACTATAAAAAAATTAAGGTTGTTGAAAAGCAGGATCTTCATTCGGAATTAAACACACCTTTTTATCACGGTGGTCGAGTCGATGAGAGCAGTGCTCATTTTCACCCACTTAATTATGCGCTCGGGTTAGCAGAGGCAGTCGAAGAGATGGGGGGAACAATTTATGAACAGTCAGAGGCTTTGAGTTACCGAAAAGAGTCTGGTAAGGTTGTCGTAAACACCAACAAGGGAAGAGTAATCGCTAAAGAGCTTGTTATTGTTACAAATGCTTATTCAGGGGATTTTCAGAAAACGATAAAAAAGACCATCGTTCCTGTTGAAAGTATTATGATCGCAACAGAACCTCTTTCTGAAGAACTATGTCAGGACTTAATCAAGCATGATAGGGCCGTATCGGATACAAAGAATTTGCTTTACTATTTCCGGCTGACAGCGGATCATCGGTTGGCATTCGGGGGATCTGGACGTTCCTCAAGCAAACGAGATCAAGAGAATCTTTTCAATAACTTACGTGCGGGGATGATTACTGTTTTTCCGCAATTGAAGAATGCGCAAGTGGACTATCGCTGGGGAGGTAAAGTCGGCTTTACGCAGGAAATGCTGCCATACATGGGGCAATTGGAGGACGGATCGTATTATGCGTTTGGTTTTGCCGGACATGGTGCTGCAATGTCTTCCATGGCTGGAAAACTAATTGCAAAAAATATACTCCATGAAGGCGGAGGAGACAACCCGCTGGAAAAAGCCCGATTACGTCCCATACCATTTCACAGTCAACATGCAAAAGCAGTAGGCATGATGAAATTTTATATGAAGTTCCGTGACCGTATATCGTAGAAAGGGTACGTATCGATAAGGAATTATTATTTTATAAATTGTAGCCAATATAAAAATGTAAAAGGGAGGGAACATTGATGCCGAAAATTGATCAAGCCGATTACGAAAAAGAAATCGCTGTTTGTCCGATTGAACATGGAGACATCGATGAGATTATTGCAATGGCGAAGATCGGTTTTGCTAATCCGGAAATTCCGTTTACACGGGAACATTATGAAAGCCATCTGAGAATTTTTCCAGAAGGACAGGTTTGTATAAAATATGATGGTAAAATCATCGGGTCATGTTCTAGTTTGATCGTTAATTTCAATGATTATAATGAAGAACATACTATTGATGAAATTACCGATGATGGCTATATCCGGAATCATAACCCAAAAGGTCTTAACCTGTATGGGACAGATGTTGTAGTTCACCCTGATTACAGGCATATGAAAATTGGGCGAAGGTTGTATGAAGCACGCCGTCGTATTTGCCAGAAATTTAATTTGAAAAGTATTGTTTTTGGAGGACGCATTCCCAATTACCATAAATACGCGGATAAGCTGTCACCAGAGGAGTACGTTAAGCAGGTTATCGATAAGAATTTGTATGATCCTGTCTTGAATTTCCAGTTAATGAATGGATTTGAGTTTAAACGAATTCTTCCAAACTATTTACCTGATGATCACGATTCACTAGAATATGCAACATTGATGGAATGGCATAATCCAGATTACATCCCATCACCATCGGTTTACAATTATAAGCATTCTCTGCCGGTTAGAATTTCAGCAATTCAATATCCAATGAAGGAGATTGAATCATTTAAGGATTTTGCAGCTCAAAGTGAATATTATGTGGATGCAAGTTCAAAGGTACGTTCCGATTTTGTTGTTTTCCCGGAGTTGTTCACCATGCAGCTGCTGTCCTTCCTTGGTGAAACGGTTCCAAGTAAACAGGTAAGGAAGGTCGCTACATATATTGGGGACTATATCCAATTATTTTCTAATCTGGCAATCCGCTATAGTATTAATATTGTTGCCGGTTCACAAGTCGTTGCAGAAAATGATTCGGTGTATAATGTGGCCTATTTGTTCCACCGCAATGGTACGATTGACAAGCAATATAAGCTCCATATTTCCCCTGATGAGCGGAAATGGTGGGGGATTCAATCTGGTAAGGAAGTGAATTTGTTCGATACGGATTGTGGAAAAGTTGCCATGTTAACTGGATATGATATCCAATTTCCGGAGTTGGCGCGAATCGTAGTGGAACGTGGTGCGCAAATGATTTTCACACCGTTTACCGCAACAGACAAACAAGGCTATTTAAGAATTCGTTACTGTGCGCAGGCAAGGGCTGTTGAAAATCAGGCCATCGTTATTACTGCAGGTGCAGTTGGCAATCTAACACAGGTTTATCATATGAATACCCACTATGCACAATCGGCCATTTTTTCACCAATTGATTATGCCTTGTCTGAAAATGGAATTATCGGAGAGAGCGATCCTAATACGGAGACAATGGTCGTAGGAGAGGTAGATCTTGAATCACTGCGGCGCAATCGTTTGATCGGAACAGTTACACCGTTAAAAGACAGTAGGAATGACATTAAATAAGGAAGGCCGGATAATCAAGTGATTGCAAAAGCGAATGAAGTTTTCCTTTATTTTTGTGGAGTAAATAATAAACAATAGAATTACCTGATTGCTGCTGCCAACCCCATTTACAATTAATAATACCTGTCAAATAATCTATTTTTTATTTTTTCGATATATTTTAAAAATCGTGTTATGATGAAATGACAGAAAATATTGTAAAGGGGATTTTCACTTCTATGAATAAGGCAGTTCAGGATAAGCTCAAACCAATTTTTACGATTTCAGAAGATGTAGAACCATTATCAGAACAATTGGCCGGTAATAAAGAGCACTTTGTTTTTTTACAGAAAAAAAATAAAGTATATGCTTACGTTTTTTTAAAAGATTTGGGGGTTGATAGTTGGGCAAGCCCGGACATAACGTTAAAAAGACTTCAATCCAATGCGATCTCACTTGAAAATGTAGGAATTCTGAAACCAAACAATACCATAACATTACCCTTTATTTTCTGGATAATGGGGGAACCAATTGTTTTAGTAAAAGATGAAAGCAATAAACTGATCGGGTATATCACAAGAGAGGATATGCTTGTTGAACTGTTTCGAGAAGAGAATAAAAATATCAATTTGTTGAAAATCCTTTTGGCTTCGATCCCAATGGGAATGTTTGTTGTGGATCACGAAAGAAGGGTCGTCAATTGTAATGAATCCGGGTTAAGAATGATTCACTCGACATTAGACAAAGTCATGGGTATTGAGGCAGGATCCATTTTTAGGAAAGATCATTTGGAAAAGGTATTCTCAACAGGTGAGACGTTATTGAATCAGATTCATATTACGGATGAGATGGGGGTTCTTATAGACTATAGCCCGATCGAGAATTCTCAAGGGAAAGTAGATGGAGCTGTCATTATTGTACAGGACCTCCCAATGGTGAAAGAGATGGCAATGGAAATTGAATTTGTCAAAGATCTAAACCAGGATTTAAATGCAATCCTCTCAACCATTTATGATGAAATCCTTGTTGTAAATGAAAAAGGCATACTGCTTCGTCATAGTGAAAATTATATTTCAGATTTTTGGAAGGAAGATTTAAAAAATATAGTAGGAAAAAACTTATTGGAAATGGAAAGAAACGGTGTTTTCACCCCATCTGTTGCCCGTTTGGTAATTGAAAAAGGGAAAAAGGTTTCTATTGTTCAGGAAACAGAAAGTGGCAAAAAAATTTTAGCTATTGGTAATCCCTTTTTTAATGACGAAGGGAAGCTGCAACGGATTATCATTGCCTCGAGGGATATTACGGAAAATACAAAACTAAAATCCGAGTTAATGCAAACGAAGGAAATTTCCCGAAAATATAAAGAAGAATTGGACAGTCTTAGAAATAAAACCGAGGCTTCCAAAAAAATTATTTACCGCAGCTCGAAAATGGAAAAGATCATGATTCAAATTAGAAAGTTAGCTGGCTTTTCTTCTACTGTCCTTGTTCTGGGGGAATCCGGGGTAGGGAAAGAGCTGATTGCCCAAGCGATTCATAAAGAAGGAAATCGTTCGAACAGACCTTATTTGACGATTAATTGTGGGGCCATTCCTGAAAACCTGCTGGAAAGCGAACTGTTTGGTTATACAAAAGGCGCCTTCACTGGTGCCGATCCCAATGGAAAAATGGGTTATTTTCAACAAGCAGATGGCGGCATTTTATTTCTGGATGAAATCGGCGAAATTCCTACCCATCTCCAAGTGAAATTATTACGGGTACTGCAACAAAATGAAGTTGTTCCTGTTGGTGGCGCACAAGCAATCCCAGTTGATGTACAAATTATTGCGGCAACGAATAAAGATTTGGGAAAAATGGTTGAAGAAGGCACGTTTCGTGAGGATTTATTTTATAGAATTAATGTTATCCCGATTTATGTCCCCCCACTAAGGGAAAGAAGCGAAGACGTTCCATTATTGGCGTACCATTTCCTTCGTAAGTTGAATCAGCAGTATGGGAAAAATTATCACTTTACACCTGATGCACTAAGTTTATTGGAAGTTTACACGTGGCCGGGAAATATTCGTGAATTGCAAAATCTTATTGAACGACTATTTGTTACGGCGGATGATGAGGTCATTACAGCGAACTTTGTCAGCCAATTCTTAAAGTTTGGCAATAATGGCAAGACTAAACCAATGGTGACGGGAATTATACCACTTAAAGAAGCACAAGACCATGTGGAGGAGCAATTAATTTCACTTGCGATGGAAAAATACAAAACTACAACAAAAGCGGCAATAGCATTGGGAATTAGCCAATCAGCAGTAAGTCGCAAGTTACACAAAATTTCCCAAAGGCAAAAAAATCACTAATAGAGGATATTCAGAGAGGTACCAAATGAAAAGGGCCAACTCGCGTGCTCACTGGTTTCTCCGGTGCTTGAAGCTGCGCCGCCTTGACTATCTAGATCCAATTTGGCAACTTTTGAACACGCACCAATCATGTACTTTTGTGCGGGCGGCAGCACATGATTTTGGATGTTTTGTACTAATCATGACCTTTATCGATCAATTGAATGTGCACAGTAGAATAGCTGCATGATTTTCCGTTATTTTTTATGCAAAAAAAAATAATGGTATGCATTTTCTCATAATTTTGCGTTTGTTATGACGGAAAGCGTAGCTCTAAAGAGAAAATACCAAAATGATATATGGAAAATATTTACAATATTTGTAAAAACAAAAAGCCCGTTGTATTACTTTTTGTCTGATAAGTGGACTTAAGACACAGTGTGAAGATGACTGTGCCAATGGGTTGATCATCCGTTTTGGCATAGAAATTGCATTGATTAAGATGTAAGCATGATAAATAAAATTATTTTTGGGAGGTTTTATCCGTGGCTGTTCAAACGCAAAACTTAAAAACCATGGAACTAATAGAGTTGGATAAAAAGCACTATATCCATCCGACAACACCGCCGAAGGTTCAGGCAGAACAAGGGACACCGCTTATCTTTGCTGATGGAAAAGGTGTTTACTGCAATAGTACGAATGGTGAAAGATATTTCGATGGATTATCCATGCTCTGGAACGTAAATTTAGGTCATGGTCAGCAAGAACTTGCTGAAGCAGCAAAAGAGCAGATGTTAAAAATGGCATATGCATCCTCTTTCAAAGGATATTCCAATGAACCAGCTATTCAACTTGCTGAAAAATTGGCTGCGCTGGCTCCTGGTGACTTAAATGCAGTTTTCTATACATCTGGTGGGTCGGAATCGAATGACACCGCTTTTAAGTTGGCTCGCTTTTATTGGAGCTTAAAAGGGCAATATAAAAAACGGAAAATTATTGCCTTGGAAAATGGCTATCATGGGGTTACTGTGGCCGCACAAACAGCAACAGGTATTCCGGCATTTCATGATTTTGCAGATTCCAATATTGCCGATGTGTTCCATGCGAAGCCGCATCTCACCAATTGTGAATCAGGAGATAGGCATGACCCAAATTATGAGGGGTGTATTAGGGATATCGTGGAAAAAGAAGGTGCGGAGACAATTGCTGCCGTCATCATGGAGCCTGTTCAAGGGTCAGGTGGTGTTCATATACCTCCGAAAGGGTACTTACGAGCCGTTCGCAAGCTTTGTGATGAATTCGGTATTTTGTTTATTGCCGATGAAGTCATTTGCGGATTCGGCCGCACAGGGGAGATGTTTGCCGTCGAACATTGGGATGTCGTTCCCGATTTAATGTGCTTTGCGAAAGGGGTTACAAGCGGTTATTCCCAACTAGGTGGCGTAATGATGAAGCAAAGCATCCGGGATACAATTGTACAGTATGAAGGAGTATTGTCTCATGGTTTTACGTATAGCGGACACCCGACAGCTTGTGCGGTTGCCTTGAAGAATATTGAGATTCTGGAACGGGATCATATTATCGAGAATACGTCTAAAATGGAACAAACGTTAAAAGAAGGGTTTAATTATTTGGAAGATAAACATTCGCATGTAACGAACTGCCGGGCTATTGGTTTGCTAGCTGCATTTGAACTTTATGAGGATCGTGATACTGGAAAACTGTTTGATCTTTCTGTAGCACCAGCAACTACTGTGGTGGATGAATGCTTTGACCGTAAATTAATTTTAAGAACACTTGGCTCCAATCGTGAAATAGTAGCGATCGCCCCACCGCTTGTCATCAATAAGCAAGAGGTAGAAGAAATGATTACGATTATCGATGACGCTATCACCGCGTTTGAAAAGAAGCTTGAGTAGTGAGATACAGCATCTGTTTAGCTATTGTTTTTGGAAGAGGATAAAACAGGAGAGTTGGAATTGGTCATCTTTTCAAAAGGTTCAATTCCAACATCTCACCTCTAGTATGGAAGGGGCGGGAAAATGATCAAAAGTCTGACACTTGCTGGGTCTGCTAAAGAAATTGGAAGAGAACATGGTCATCAAGGAAAAGAAGAAGTAATTCAAAGCCTGAAAACGTATGAAAAACTGTTTCACGGGTATCAGCATATTAGCTGGAAGGATGCCAGGGAACGAGCGCTTGCTCATTTGCAAGCCATTGAGAAGCATGATTTGCAAATGGTAGAGGAAATGGAAGGGATTGCTGAGGGTGCGGGTGTTGACTTTGAAGATATATTGGCATTAAATGCTCGAAGTGAAATTGCTTTGGCAGGTTATAAAGGATCAGCCTTCTCTGATGGCTGCACAGCTATTGCAGTAATGCCGCCGGTGACAGATGATACGATCATCGGCCAGAATTGGGACTGGAAAGGAACACAAAAGAATAGCCTGCTGCTGCTTGACATTCAGAGCGATACAAAACCAGCTGTGAAAATGGTTACAGAGGGTGGGATTATCGGAAAAATTGGTTTTAATTCAGCGGGGGTAGGTGTTTGTTTTAATGCATTAATTACCGATAAAAAATCAGAAGGTTTACCAATTCATCTAGGATTGCGGGCTGTCTTAAATTCCTATTCTTTGACGGAAGCGATCTCGAAGATTAAAGATGGGAAAATTGCTGCTGCAGCAAGTTTTTTAATTGGCAGTGATGAGGGAAATGGAAATGGAATGGCTGTCAATGCGGAGGTTTCTCCGTTTGGAATTGATTATATCGGTGGTGATGATGGTAAGCTCGTACATACGAACCACATTTGCTCGGATTCTATTAAACAACATTTACAAGACATGAATGAGTTTAAGTACGACGATTCCATGCTTCGAAAACGGAGGGCGGAACAACTCATCAATACGGCCATTGCAAAACAACAATCGATTAATGAGGGATCATTCCAAGAATGGCTTGCTGATGAATTTAATGCCCCGAATTCTATTAATCATTTTCCAAACGAGTTAGCTCCAGAACATCGCAGGATGGAGACGGTCTTTTCGGTCATTATGAATCTATCGAAGCGGAAAATGCTGCTTTGTATCGGAAAACCATCTGAAGGTAAATTTGTAGAAATATAGGAGGGGGAAATCACATGGTTTATATAAATGGAGAATGGAGACAATCCAACGAAACAATAGATGTTATGAACCCGGCGACAGGAGAATTGATCACCTCTGTGGTAACTGTTGGCAGAGCAGAAACAAAAGAAGCTATTACATGTGCCAAGGAGGCATTTTCTGCCTGGAAGAAAACAACGGGTGATCAACGAAGCTATTATTTGGCAGAGGCTGTCCGTATAATGAAGGAACGAAAGGATGAATTGGCGGAAACGATTACAAAAGAAAACGGAAAACCACTTGTCGATGCCAAAAGCGAGGTTAATAGTGCTATTAACTATCTTAATTGGTATGCCGAGGAAGCGAAAAGGGTGTATGGAGATACTATTCCCGCGTCCCATCCTGATAAACACTTAATGGTCATTCGTCAGCCAATCGGGGTGGCAGCAGCGATTACCCCGTGGAATTTTCCAATGTCCATGATCACACGAAAAATCGCCCCGGCACTCGCTGCTGGATGTACAATCGTGCTCAAGCCGGCACCAGCAACCCCCTTATCAGCGATTAAAGTGTTTGAATGTTTTCATGAAGCTGGATTACCAAAAGGGGTGGCGAACCTTGTGATTGGTCCAGCAGAGGAAGTCGGCGGGGAAATGACGAGCAATCCTGACGTACGAAAAATTACCTTTACCGGATCAACAGCTGTTGGCAAGAAGCTCATCCGTGATTCAGCTGACACGGTGAAGAAGATCTCCATGGAGCTTGGCGGCCATGCACCGCTTATTGTTTTTGAGGATGCTGACCTGGATGCAGCAGTCGAAGGTGTCCTGCTTTCAAAGTTTAAAAACACCGGTCAAACTTGTATCAGTACAAACCGGGTATATGTTTCTGAAGATATAGCAGAAGAATTCGGGGAAAAGCTGGCGGAAAAAGTTTCAAAATTAAAGGTAGGTAACGGATTGGAAAGTGGAGTCGATGTTGGCCCGCTTATTAATGATGCAGCTTTAGCAAAGGTTTCAAGTCATGTAGAAGATGCCAAAAAACATAACGGAAAGGTACTCTGCGGTGGAAAAACGGTTGGCAGCCAAAATTTCTATGAACCTACTGTTATTCATTACGCTAATGATAAAATGAAGATCGCCACAGAAGAAACATTTGGTCCTGTAGCGCCAATCTTTACGTTTAAAACGGAAGAAGAAGTGGTGGAAAGGGCTAACCACGCTTCTTATGGGTTGGCGGCGTATTGTTTCACGAAGGACTTGGGCCGTGGACTTCGGATGATGCATGAGTTGGAGTTCGGAATTGTTGGTATTAACGATCCAACGCCAATTACCATTCAGGCTCCATTTGGCGGGGTGAAAGAGAGTGGTATTGGTAAAGAAGGCGGAAAATATGGACTTTTAGAGTATTTGGAAGAAAAATATGTTTCCATTAAGGCAAATTAATTCACGTGAACAAACCTTTTCCTAGATGCATAAAAGAATCAGATTTTATTATGAATAAACTTTTGATAGCTATTATAAAACCCTGCCAATTAGTTTAAGTTGCCGAGAGGAGGAACCCATCGTGTCGAGTGTAGATTTATCCCATATGGAGAAAAAACTAATTGTTCGCCAAACAAAGCATGAAGATATAGAAGATATTATTAAAATGAATCAACTCGGATTCGGTAATCCGGATATCGCGTTTAAACGGGAACATTTTGAGAGCCAATTAAAAATTTTCCCTGAAGGGCAAGCTTGTATTGAATATGATGGGGAAATTGTTGGCTCTTGTTCGAGTATTATCGTGAATTTTGACGAATATGGGGAAGATCATTCATTTGATGAGATTGCCGATGAAGGTTTTATTCGTAATCATAATCCAAATGGGAAAAATTTGTACGGAATTGAAGTTGTTGTTCATCCGGATTACCGGCATATGAAAATTGGACGGAGATTGTACGAAGCACGACGCAATATTTGTCAAAAGTTCAATTTAAAAAGTATTTTATTTGGCGGCCGGATCCCCAATTTTCATCTTTACGCAGACCAAATGACTGTAGATGAGTATACGGATCAAGTAATGAAACGAAACCTTTACGACCCGGTACTCACCTTTCAACTAATGAATGGTTTTAAATTAAGAAAAGTGATGCCGAATTATTTACCAGATGACTATGATTCATTAAAATATGCGACTTTGATGGAATGGCACAATCCGGATTACTTGGCAACATTGTCAGATCAAAATTATAAGCGTTCCTTGCCTGTAAGAAATTCAGCGATTCAATACCCAATGAAGGGGATTAAATCATTTGAGGATTTTGCGGCTCAAAGTGAATATTATGTGGATGCAAGTTCAAAGATACGTTCCGATTTTGTTGTTTTTCCGGAGCTATTCACCATGCAGCTGTTGTCATTTCTTGGCGAAACAGTTCCGAGTAAACAGGTGAGGAAAGTCGCAGCATATACGGAGGACTATATACAACTATTTACCAGTCTTGCAATTCGATATAGTATCAATATCGTGGCCGGATCACATATCGTTGCCGAAAGTGATTCGGTGTATAATGTCGCTTATCTGTTCCACCGCAATGGGACGATTGATAAACAATATAAGCTTCACATCTCATCAGATGAGCAGAAATGGTGGGGGATTCAATCCGGTAATGAAGTGAATGTTTTCGATACAGATTGTGGAAAAGTTGCCATTTTAATCGGATATGATATCCAATTTCCAGAGTTGGCGCGAATCGCAGTAGAACGTGGTGCACAATTGATTTTCACACCGTATACTTCGACAGACAAACAAGACTATTTAAGGATTCGTTACTGTGCGCAGGCAAGGGCTGTTGAAAATCAGGCCATCGTTATTACTGCAGGTGCAGTTGGCAATCTAACTCAGGTTTATCATATGAATACCCACTATGCACAATCGGCTATTTTTTCACCAATTGATTATGCCTTTTCCGAAAATGGAATTATTGGAGAGAGTGATCCTAATACGGAGACAATGGTCGTTGGAGAGGTAGATCTTGAATCACTGCGGCGCAATCGTTTAGTCGGAACAGTTACACCGTTTAAGGATCAGAGAAGGGATCTTTATCAGGGAGAAATAGTGGGAACGCCAAACATAACAACTGTAAATTCTTAATCAAATTGGCCCGTTAGTAAATTAGGGGGAGGAAGCAAATGCATTCGTTTGAAAAGGCAGATCTCATATTAAATAGTGAAGCGATATTTACCGGAGTTGAGGACAAACCGATTAGCGGATCGGTGGCAATTAAGGGGCGTTATATTTTGGCAGTGGGATCCAATGAAGAAATAAAGGACTTCATCGGGCCAAATACAAAGGTTCTTCACTATGGGGAAAAATTAATTATGCCTGGTTTTCAGGATTTTCACCTGCATTTATTTCTTGGGAGTCTATCGCAGGACAGTGTATCACTGATTGGTGCAAAGTCTGAGCAGGAAACGGCTGAAATGGTCAAGATATTTGCTGACAGTCGGCCTGATGATCCTTGGGTGATTGGCTTCAGCTGGTACCATGTATTTTGGGATGATAAAAAACTTCCACATCGTTCAACCCTTGACAAACTTATCCCGGATCGCCCCGTTTTCCTTTTCAATGCGGAATGCCACGGTGCTTGGCTGAATAGTAAAGCACTGGAGCTTATTCATGTTGATCGAAATACACCTGATCCACCTTTTGGCGAGATAACAAGAGACGAAAATGGGGAACCGTCAGGATTTTTATATGAAACAGCGATGGGATTGGCCAAAGAAGCATTTACTAGTATTCCAAGAGTGCGTAAAGAGAGGATACTGCAAAATTTCATGGGGCAAGCAGCTAGATTGGGAATTACAACGGTAAGCGATATGCTTCCGCTTCCTAATCTCGAATTAGGGGATCTTGATCTATATCAAGCGTTTGAAGAAAAAGGGAAATTAACAACCCGTATCCAATTTCTGACCGCATTAAACGGAGATTTGGAGCGACCCAGGATGTTAAGAAAAAAATACAATTCTGATAAACTCATGTTTTCTGGCCTGAAACAATTTTTGGATGGCGTCCCGACTACGTACACCGCCTATCTCTTGGAACCTTATTCGGACCGTCCGGAAACGCGCGGCAATACGCTTATACCGGTCGATGAAGTCAAACAATGGATTGTAGATGCAGATAGCGAAGGCTTTCGTATTCGTCTTCACGCTTGTGGTGATGGTGCAGTCCGTTTAGGATTGGATTCCTTTGAAACAGCACAAACAGTTAATGGAATTCGGGATTCCCGGCATACGATTGAGCATATTGAAGTGATCCATCCAGATGATCTTAATCGTTTTTCTGAATTAGGCGTTATTGCATCTATGCAACCGGAACATTTGGCTGTATCCGATAGGTTTAAGGAAAACGACTACCTTGATCGTTTAGGAAAAACACGCGAACATTTAACCTGGCCGATTAACACTTTGAAACAGCATGGAGCTAAAATGGCATTCGGAACTGATTTCCCTGTCGTTGATTTGGATCCGATGGTGGAAATATATCGTGCCGTGACAAGGGTGTTTAATGACGGGAATCCGGAAGATGGCTGGAATCCGGATGAAAAGATTACATTGGCGGAAGCATTACGTAGTTATACATTAGGATCAGCCTATGGAGGGTTCCGTGAGCATGATTTGGGAACGCTGGAAAAAGGGAAATTAGCTGATGTAATTGTTCTTGACCGTAACTTGTTTGATGTGCCTATTGAACAAATTAGAGAGGCGAAAGTAGAATTAACGGTTATGGATGGAAAGGTTGTATTTCAGGATTGAATTGAGCTGCGGTTTCAGAAATCGATCGGGCGTGCTCTGGAAACGCTCGAGCCGCACACAAATTCGATCGAGGGCACCTTAAATTGATCGAACCGTGCCCAAAGTTGATCGTGCTTGCACCGAAACCGATTGAGCGTATCCCAGAGTCAATCGAACTGCTGGAAAAAAAGGAGAATAACAAAAAGGGAGCCAGCACAGCTCCCTTTTCATCACCTCAATGCTTCCTGTATCCCCGTAATTACCTCATATGCACCGTCCGATTTATTTGAACAAACAACAATATTCAAAGATGTTTCTGGATAAAACACCGCACGAAAGTTTATTCCTGGATCATAGCCCATCAGTATATACTTTACTACTTTATCTTGATCCATTTGCATATACAGCCCATAGCCATAAAAGATATCTTCCTCTACCTGTATCTGTGGGGTCAGAAGTTTTTCCGTCATTTCTTTCGTTAAAAGCTTATAGTTAGATAATTCTTCCCAGCACTTGACCATATCTTCTGCAGTTACATAAGCACCGCCGTCTGAGCCACCTTTTACGGGAATGGAATATATATTTGTTCGGTATCCGCCGTCAGGTTTTTTGATGTAACCATAAGCGACTCTCTCAGGTAAGGAATCCATTTCAAAATAGCCGGAATCATTCATACCGGCTTTCTTAAAGATAAACTGCTCCACATAATCACTAAAAGTGTAGCCAGACACCTGTTCAATAATTAATCCCAGGACAATATATTCTGCATTATTATAGTGAAACGTCGCACCAGCAGGCGATTTCATCTGTTCGTTTTGGAAAAATGGCAGAAAGTCATGCAAACGTCTGATCAGATACATTGGCTTTTGCAGCCAAAGCTCTTCGTAATCATCCATTTCATCTTCATCAAAATAATCTGGTATGCCTGATGTATGAGTAAGTAAATGATGAACGGTGACACCTTCATCAAAATAAGGAAAGGGGATGTCAAGACAATCGACCAGCCTTGTCTCAAATCTCAGCTTCCCTTGCTCGACAAGCTGACAAATCGCTATAGCTGTAAAGATTTTACAACCGGAGGCGATCCCGTACCTTGTTTTTACTTGATTGGCAATTTTCTCCGTACGGTTTGCATAGCCATAACTTTCTGTGAAAACGGAATCTTTTACTTTTACATATACGGTTCCTGAAAAATCCACTTCTTTTTGTATAGCATTTAATCTGTTTATTACGTTTTTGAACTTCATATATATTCTCCTCATTATCTTTTACTTTTACATGTACCGTTTTGTCTTCCACTTTGAAAAAAGATAATGATTAGAGCCTTCAGATTTGATAAATCATAACCATTTTGAAAATTCCCTCCTTTTTTACAAGATTAGCACGGTACGGTGATTCTGTAAATAGTGTAATAAAGATTATAAGTACATGTTATCACCCGCCAATATGCGGTTTTTTAGTTTGAGAAAATGCTTTGCACATAATAGCATACATCTATCTTCAATAGCCTTGGGTTGTTTTCTAGATGAGCGCCCAATCTCGTTTGGATAGCAAGAAAAGAGTCTTTCATCCAGTTTATAGGGGGCAGAATTCAAAAAATCCAATCTCCCTATTTAAGCAGGGTAGATTGGATCTTTATTGTTACAGAAGTCGCTGTTTTGTTCTAAATCATCTTAGGAAGCAAACGCTTCTGCCGCGATACAGAGGTAATAGGCAAGGCCCGTCTGCTGGTTCTCCAGCATGTTAAGATGAAAGTCATCGTGTAAGAAGAACCTGGTTTGGGCTACAAAATCGATTGCCTTAGTTTCATGTCCATGCTGATTCAGAAAATCAAGATGTTCACGGATTAGCTGCTCTACCTTTTCGTCGTTAACGCTTAATCCTTCCCTTAGCGACTTAGCCATCGCGTCCTGAAAATGTTTAGCTTCTAACGCCGCTTCATTCATGGATGGAACGTCTCGCGTTTTTTCCAAGTAAATCGAAGTCGTATTCTTGCTTGAGATGCGCATTTTGTTCCGACAAGGCCGCCTTCCATTCCTCTTCGCTTTTAAAACCGTTAAACATTGCTGATTGATCCATAATTTCTCCTTTCTGAGCATGCCGAATGGATTCATCCAGCGTTTGAATGAGCTGGTCCAGTCTTTGTTTACGGGCAAGAATTAGCTGCTTCTGCCCGGACAAGACGGATATTCGGTCAGGCCCACCATCCAGTAGTTTTTGATCTCTTTGAGGGGAAAATCCAATTCTCGATAAAATAGAATTTGCTGCAGCCGTTCGAGTTCTTTCATTCCATAAAGGCGATAGCCGGCTTCACTCACCTTATATGGATATAAAAGGCCGATTTTGTGATAGTGATGAAGTGTTTTAATCGTTACATTTGCGAATTTAGCCATTTCTTTTACCGTGTAAAGCATTTTAACCACCTCATTTAGTACTTTAAAGGCTTCCCCAAGAGGAGGGTCAACAGTTAAATGAATTTTTTCTAACGTTCTTGTAAAATTGCCTTTTCCTGACTAGCAAATCATAGAAGGACTGCTGTCCCTTTTTCGAGCCTAGATACTGTTCAATCCCATCCAAGATCCTTTCAAGGCCGAAGTCGAAGTCATCTCCAACATTATTTTCCTCCGTGTTCTCTTCCATATAAGCACCCGACATAACGGAAATCCTAGAGAAACTAGACGGGAGGATTATGAAATATTTTTCATTCATAACGATGAATGTCCTCATCAGCCACTTGATTATCAAGTTCGAAGTATTGTGTATAATCAGGGGATTTCTCGCACTTCAGAATAACAATTTCGGCTTGTCAAAGAGTATATCACTCACTCTTGATATGCCCTCCAAAACACTGCATAAATAAAGTATATTCATAGAGATGGATATTAAGCAATTCAGGTGATAAGAACTCCTCAGGTATCCACAAAAGAGTACTCCTTATCCCCGATTAATTATTGGATCGAAATTAGTCCTAATCCTCCTTAACTTTTTTACAGTAATAAGGATTCATATTGTTTTTGACATAGGGCTGTCCAAGAGTCTGCTGAGGATGCTTGGAACAGTTATTGTTTGTTGGTAGCAGGTGCTATTTGCCTTTTTTACGAAAAATAAAGTCGTCGTAAAGGACCTTTTGAACTAAAATATAGTACAATCATGATTGGATTAAATGGATGAAACGATAAGTTCAGAAAGTTATTTTCATCCTGATATGTATGATCATGTTTTTTACAATTTCACGCATACTGTAAGTAATCGTTTATTCTATCTGTAAAAACAAAAACAACAGGATAAAAAAGTTTGACTCTCCCTTATGTGAAGGTTTAAATTATGTTTTACAGTTTATAAAAGGAGTAACATGGTATGGAGAAAAAACAAACGATGGCACTTGTCATTGTATTAATAAATTTATTTTTGGCATTTTTGGGGATTAGTCTTGTTATTCCCGTTGTACCAACCATTATGAATGAATTACATTTATCCGGTTCGATTGTTGGATATCTTGTTGCAGCATTTGCCTTTTTGCAGCTACTGGCTTCACCGGTTGCTGGGAGATGGGTGGATCGTTTGGGACGAAAAAGAATGATTGTGATTGGATTAGTTATCTTTGCTTTTTCTGAATTTCTGTTCGGCATCGGGCAGGATGTTGTTGTCCTGTTCATTTCCCGCATGTTTGGTGGTGTTAGTGCAGCTTTTATCATGTCCGCCGTTACAGCGTACATTGCCGATATTACGTCACTCGAATATCGCCCGAAGGCACTTGGGTATATGTCAGCAGCCATTAACACTGGATTTATCATTGGACCAGGAGTAGGCGGTTTTTTGGCAGGCATTGGAACGAGAGTGCCGTTTTTCTTTGCTGCTGGTTTCGCGTTGGTAGCAGTTGTACTATCGGTTATTCTGCTACGTGAGCCTGAGCGGCACCATGATGATGTACAGCAGATACCAGGAGCACAAACAACAGGCTGGAAGCGGATATTCGCACCAGTTTATCTCATTTCTTTTTTGATTATCTTTATATTTTCGTTTGGCCTGTCATCGTTTGAATCGTTGTTCTCATTGTTTGCTGACCACAAATTTGGTTTTACACCGACAGATATTGCGATTATGATTTCTGGTGGCGGTATATTGGGTGCGATATTTCAGGTCGTCTTCTTTGGCTATTTTATCAAATGGTTTGGTGAGATTCGTTTAATCCGTTACTGCTTGATTTTCTCGACCGTTTTGGTATTTTTAATGACTCTTGTACACGAATATTACACGATATTGGCTGTTACGGTAACCATTTTTGTCGGCTTTGACTTAATGCGTCCGGCTGTTACCAATTACCTGTCAAGGATTGCGGGAAACGAGCAAGGCTTTGTTGCCGGTATGAATTCCATGTTTACGAGTATTGGTAACGTGATTGGTCCAGTAATTGGCGGGCTTTTGTTTGATATAGATTTGGATTATCCTTTTTACTTTGCAGCTATTTTACTGGCAGTAGGTATTGGCATAACCTTTGCGTGGAAGGACCTCGCCAAAGATCATGCGTAAAAATTATACAATTTGTAAAGTGAAAAACCAATGTTACGAACAAAACGAGAGCAGGCGCATGATATTGATTCATGCACCTGCATTTTTTTGGAATTTCATACAAAACCTTTAATTGCAAAACTTTTAATTGAATTTTTACGTGCCTTGGGAAAAAGGACTTGATAGGTGCCAGCTTTGGGGGAAAGGCATGCATCATTGTAGTGGGACTCTAAAAAAACCTTCCAGTGGAAAAATAGTACGGAATTTCAACTGGAAGGTGTTTAATTCAATACTGGGCTTGTCTATTGAAACGATTTTGCACCAAGATAATGACTTTGCCAATAGCTGTTATCCAAAGATGCAATTTCTACCCCTGTTTCTTCTGTACCTGCATGAATCATTTGGTTGTTGCCAATGTAGATACCGCTGTGAGATACACCGTCTTTATACGTATTCTGGAAAAATACAACATCGCCAGGGCTTGGGTTATCTACAGGCGTACCATTATTTTCCCACATTTCAGCGTGGGTTCTGTCTAATGAGATGCCGACTTGTTCAAATACATAGTTGACGAAACCACTGCTGTCAAACCCTGTTTCAGGCGTTGTTCCGCCAAATAGATAAGGGGTACCAACCAAGCTTTCGGCAATCGAAACAACATCAGACGCTGAAGAAGATGAAGTGTTTACTGTTGCAGATTCTGTTTGCTGGGTAGGTGCCTCGGTAATGGTTAACTCCTCTTCCTCCGTGTTAGATGCAGTATTTAGAGCTTTTTTCGTTTCTGGTCCGACAATTCCGTCGACTGCAAGAGCATTATCCTGTTGAAAATCTCTTACAGCATTATCCGTATTTGGTCCAAAAATTCCGTCAACATTCAGATTGTAACCATGGTTATTTAATGCTGATTGTACATTCGTAACAGCTTTACCTCTGTCACCCGCTGAAATAAGATCTGAACTTATGGTAACAGCGGGTGCAGCTTCCTCATTACCAGCTGCTTCATTAACGGTTGCATTGTTTTGGCTTGTACTCTCATTTGGTGCTGCACCATGAGCAAAAACACTTCCGGCGACCACTGGTGTAAATGCGAGTGACGTGACAAAACCTGTAGATACTATATACTTTTTTAAAGAATGGTTCCTGTTTAACATTATGTACTCTCCCTTGGTGTATTTTTGATTACTAGATTCTATTCTAGCAAATTATATAGATTATTAGATTAGAAAGAGGATACAATTTAATTACAGTTCATTTCAAAATATGACAAAATGTAATCCTATAGTATTGAAGTCTGCATTATGGACTTTTAAATATCTGTGAACGGCTATCTGTTGAACGAAATGGATTCTTCGTATGCAAGGGTACAATTGTGTTTCGTGACGTTGCCAAACATCCCCGTTTCCATTATGATTTATGTAAATTAGATACGTTCGAAATAAACATACCAACGGGAGGGATGCTTGTGGCCATTAAACTAATTATCGCGGATGACAATTCGTTCATCCGGGAAGGACTGAATATCATTCTATCAACCTATGAAGAATTTGAAGTGCTGGTACTGGTGAATGACGGGGATGAAGCTGTGGAATATTGCAAGAACCATGATGTCGATATTGCCTTATTAGACGTACGGATGCCCCGTATGAACGGGGTGGAAGCGACAAAGCAGATTGTGGATACCACGGGAACAAAGCCAGTCATTTTAACGACGTTTGATGATGATGAATACATACTTGGTGCCATCAAAAATGGGGCGAAAGGTTATTTGCTGAAGAATAATGACCCTGAGCGGATACGCGATGCTCTCAAAAGTGTTTATTATGGCACAAGCATTATCCAGGATGAAATGCTGGATAAGCTTAAATCAAGCCTATCCAATAACGAACAGGTTGCTGAGGTAAAGATCGACACAAGCTTATTTACCAAGCGGGAACTGGAAATTATGGCTTTTATTGCGAAGGGTTATTCCAACAAGGAAATAGCTGAACATATGTATATTTCAGGGGGAACGGTGGCCAATTATATCACCACCATTTTGGGGAAAACCGGGTTGAAGCACCGTACGCAAATTGCCGTTTATTACTTAACAGGAAAAGTGTATTAGATGGAAAGATGGGCGATTCTCAATAAGCTGATCCTTATTTTCTTTATGGGGCTGACCCTTATTTATCAGGAAACGATCGGTCTTTCCTGGGCAGTGCTTTTGCTCTTATTGTATCTGTGCATCAATATTTGCTTGCACCTTTCATCCCGGCAGGTGCTTGTTACCCTGTTTTTACTTTTTTCCATGACTTTGTCAATCATGGGAAATGTTCATGTAAGTGCATTATTTATATTGCTGCTACCATTATCAGTTGTGGAATTGCTGGATAAATGGAAGACGCGCACAATTTTGTCTTTTATTCTGGCCATTGTTCCTGTCTTTTACGTGCAGCAAGAAATAAGAGCGATATATGTATTAATAGCAATTTATACATTTTTTACATATACAATGGGGAAATTTTTTCACGAAAAGCTGGTAAAAAAGGAAGAGCAGCTGGATGCAATGCGGATCATGCAGCAAAAACTGATGAAACAAATCAATGAGAATGATGCGTATATGAAGCAATCTGCTTATATGTTTAAATTGGAGGAACGCAACCGAATTTCCCAGGAGATTCATGATGATATCGGTCATGCGATTACGGGAGCGCTTATTCAAATGGAAGCAGCGAAAAGGCTTATGAGAGGCGATCAGGAAAAAGCAGAACAATTATTGCAAAATGCGATTGGGATTACCCAGGACGGCATTGAGAGCATTCGATTGACATTAAAAAATCTGAAACCGTCAATCGAGCAGGTGGGGATTAACCGTTTAAAACTGTATATTGATGAATTTCAAGCCAGACACGATAAGCGTACTATGCTGACCTATAGAGGGAATATGGACCGAATTACACACATGCAGTGGAAGATTATCCAAGAGAATGTGACAGAAGCACTTACCAATTCGTTGAAATATGCGGAGGCGAGTACTCTGATTGCAGTTGATGTAAACGTCCTGAATAAGCTGATTCGGATTGTTGTGAAGGATAATGGCAAGGGCGCAGCTAAAATCGAAAAGGGGCTGGGAATTATCGGGATGGAAGAACGAACAGCTACGCTCGACGGAAAAATCATTATTGATGGCAATGACGGATTTTCTGTGACAACCCTGCTGCCGATTCAACAAGATGAAGGTAAATCATGAAAAACTTCATATCAAGTCATGAAAGAATGCACTTATGCCAGTGCGTTCTTTTTTTTATAATTAAAGCATCAATAAAAAAGCAAGTGCAGTCTTATTGACAACTGACACCAATCGGAGAGGTGAAGAGATGAATATTTTAGAAATACAAGATCTGACGAAAAAATTTGATGATTTTATCGCTGTTGATGACATGTCACTAGCGATTGCGGAGGGAGAGATATTTGGTTTTCTGGGGTCGAATGGAGCTGGTAAGAGTACGACGATCAATATGATCACCGGCCTTTTGCGCAAAAACAAAGGATCAATCATGATTCTGGGGAAAGAAACGAGCAAAGATAGCGAGTTTGTCAAGCGGCATATCGGACTGATACCTCAGGAAATAGCAATTTATGAGGATTTAACCGCCTATGAAAATGTGAAATTTTTCGCTGGTTTGTATGGCTTGCGCGGTGGTGAGTTGCACGATCGGACGGTAGAAGCGTTGGAATTTGTCGGTCTAACCGAAAAGCAGAAAAGTTATCCCAAAACATTTTCCGGCGGGATGAAGCGTCGGTTAAATATCGCCTGTGCCATTGCCCATCAGCCGAAATTGATTATTATGGATGAACCAACTGTCGGGATTGATCCGCAATCGAGAAAATATATATTGCAGTCGGTCCACAAGCTGAATGAAATGGGATGCACGATCATTTATACGAGTCACTACATGGAAGAAGTTGAGGAAATATGCAGTAGGATTGCGATTATCGATCATGGAAAAATTATAGCAGAAGGAACGAAGGAGCAACTAAAATCGCTCATTACAGATTCCAAACTTATCTTTATCGAGGTAAAGTCGCAAGAAGCGATTGACGTGGATACTATTTATAAGATCCAAGGGGTGACAGACGTAAAAGTGGATGAAAATACGGTACAAATTCATACAGAGTTAGGCGTGAACAACTTAAATCAAATCATTGACTATTTTATCCGTAATCAATTAGAAATCCGGTCACTCGATGAAAAGGAACCAAATTTGGAAACGGTATTTTTAACGTTGACCGGCAGAAATTTACGGGATTCGTAACGAAGGGGGCAAATACGATGAACATGCTGCAAATAGCCTGGAAGGAAATCAAACATGAATTTCGTGACATTCGGACACTGGTATTTATGCTTGCTTTCCCCATTGTACTCATGCTTGTGCTTGGTACGGCATTGACGGGAGCATTCAACGAAGATATTTCGATTGATGATATGGATGTGTTGTATGAGAATACGAATGACAGCCTTTCTGAACCGTTTAAGGCATTTACAGAGGAAGTGGAACAATCAGGGATTCATTTTAAACCGCTCTCGGATGGTATGAACGGTAAAGAACAGGTGGAGCAAGGAAAAGTGGATGGGTACGTTTCTGTCGATCAGTCGGGATTTCATCTATTTGTGAATGATCAAAGTAGTATAGAAGGAAGTATTTTACAGGGGGCACTTGCTTCTTTTGTGGACCGGTACAATCTGGTGTCTGAGATTACCAAGGTGGCTCCTGAAAAGGCTGAGATCGTATTTTCGAATGCAGTCAAACATGATTACATCGATGATCATGCACTCGTACCGAAAAAACAACCTGGTTCGATGGATTATTATGCGATTGTAATGACAACGATGATTGCATTGTATGCGGCCATGTCGGGAAGTCAACTGATTGCCCATGAACGTTCGCGTAAAACTGCGAGCCGATTAATCGTGGCACCAATTCATAAACGGGACATTTTTATTGGCAAAGTAATGGGCAGTATTGTCATTAATATGGCTTGTATTATGTTGGTGGTCGCCTTTAGTAAGCTTGTGTTTCATGCCAATTGGGGAGAGCATTTGGGCTTGGTATTTCTCGTACTGCTGACAGAAATCATTTTTGCCGTTAGCTTTGGAGTTGGGGTTTCTTTTTTAATCAAAACGCCTGCAGCGCCAACAATGGTGGTCTTGATTGTCGTCCAGTTGGCATCGCTTTTTGGAGGGGCCTATTTTCCAATTGAGAATCCAGAAGGTATATTAAAAGTTATCAGCAGCCTGTCTCCGCTGACATTGGAAAATAAAGCTGTTTTCAATCTCGTTTATGCAAATGATTCATCTTTCATAATGCCAGCGATCGTCATGAATATTGGGCTTGCCTTCCTATTTTTACTGATTTCGACGGCATCATTTCGACGGGGGGAGGGAATATAAATGGGAGATATTTTATGGTTAATGCGTAAAACATTACGGACCACATTCCGAAAAAAGGGAAATATTTTATTATATTTGGTCACACCACTTGTAGGCATCTTTATTGCGCTACTTGCTAACGGAGATCAAGGGAGTGAATTGACCCTTGGTGTGGTCAATCATGATAATAAGCAAATTTCTATGGAGACGATTTCCTTTTTAAAAGGACTAGACAATATCAGGGTGAAGGAAATACAGGAGGAAGATGTAAAGGAACATGTGATATCGGGAAAGGTTGACAGTGTTATTACCTTTGAACAAGGCTATTCCGAAAGTGTGTTAACTGGAGAACCAGATTCACTTGACCTGACATCGATTAAAGGGGAAAGTGTTACAGGTTTTGTCAAATCATATTTGTATCAGTATATCGATAACCTGACTGCGCTTAGCAAGGCAGCTGAAGGGGAACTGGATACATTTAGCAGCTTGTATCATGATTATAAGCAAACGGACTTTCAGTTGAATACGACTGCGCTTGAGGATTCATCTACCAGCAAATCGATGACATTGTCTGCCCTTGGTTTTTTGATCATGATCATGATGATATCAGCCGCTAACCTATCAGAAATTATTTTGGCGGAAAAGGCAAATCGCACATACTTTCGATTATTGTCCACACCAATTTCGGCACGAAAATATATTTTTTCCAATGTACTTGTCAATATGATGGTCATGCTCGTTCAAGTCGTTATTACGCTTGCTTTTCTGTCCTATGTCTTTCATATTGATTTAAATATTTCCCTTTGGAAGGCGTTACTGGTGATGGCGATATTTTCGCTGATCTCGGTTGGAGTGTCGTTGGTTATTGTAGCGTTCTCCAATAGCCGGGGTGCAGCAAATGCCCTAACTAATTTGATTATCATGCCGACTGTCATGTTGTCGGGTTGTTTTTGGCCGGTAGAAGTCATGCCGGAATCGGTTCAGAAAATATCCGAGTTTCTGCCGCAGCGCTGGACGTTGGATACGTTGACGAAACTGCAGGAAGGGAGCAGCTTTGGCAGTTTGTATTTAAACATTTTAATTTTATTCGCTTTTGCAGCTGCATTTTTTCTCATCGCTATATATAAATTTAGCCGCAATAATAGCACGAAGAGTTTTATTTAAAAGAGAAAACCTCCATATACGGGTAACGTGCCCGGTATGGAGGATTTTTTATGGATGAGGTGGAAGGAGCGTTCATGAATATAACGGGGGTAGGGACTGACTATTTACAATCCCGCAAAAATGTATTACAATAATCGTTACTATTAAATACAAGTAATTTTATCAGAATTGGAGGAATTGGGATGGCACAAGAAGCACACGCTTTACATTATGAGAAAAAACAGCCAACAACGATCGTAACAAATCTTGACCCGATTCAACGGCCATTTGTATGGATTGGTTCGATCGCGGCCATTATATTATTAGCAATGATTGTTATTAGTTCGGGCGCCGTACAAGGAGTTTTATATTTGCTAGGCATCGCTTTGGGGGTTACATTACTGCATGCACGTTTTGGTTTCACTTCAGCCTTTAGACGATTGGTCTCAGTGGGTAATGTGCAAGGATTGCAAGCCCACATGATCATGCTTGCCGTAGCATCTATATTATTTGCCATTATCTTAAGTACTGGTTTCAGTTTTACCGGAGAAACGCCAACAGGAAATATTTCGCCAGTCGGAGTTAGTATCATTGTTGGTTCTTTCCTATTTGGCATCGGTATGCAAATGGGAAATGGCTGTGCATCCGGAACATTATATAATTTGGGTGGCGGAAAGTCTTCCATGGTACTCACGTTGATTAGCTTTATTGCCGGATCTGTCATTGGGGCATATCACCTTGGTTTTTGGCTTGACCTGCCATCACTGCCACCACTTTCTTTAGCTGAATCAACTGGCTTGGGCTATTTTGGCGGATTGCTGGTGCAACTGCTTATTTTCTTTGGTATTTATGGTGTTACAGTAAAAATTGCTAATAAGAGAAAACCGCCACAAATGAAGCCGCTCGCTACAACAGCAGGAGTCAAAAAATTATGGCGCGGTGCATGGCCGCTAGTAACCGCGGGTGTTGTTCTCGCTGTACTTAATGCACTGGTGCTTACTGTAAGAGGGACACCTTGGGGCGTTACGTCTGCTTTCGTCCTTTGGGGATCCAAATTCCTGCAATTTTTCGGTGTCGATGTCGCAGGCTGGTCGTATTGGCAAGACAATACACAGGCACTTCAGCAAACCGTACTTGCCGATTCTACAAGTGTATTGAACTTTGGAATTATCCTTGGTGCCTTTATTGCCGCTGCTTTCCAGGGCAATTTCAAGCCGGGAAAAATCAAACCTGGTGTAGCTACTTCGTCGATTATCGGCGGTCTTCTGATGGGTTACGGTGCAAGACTGGCATTTGGCTGTAACATTGGTGCCTATTTTAGCGGGATTGCCTCATTCAGTCTGCATGGCTGGGTTTGGATGGTGATGGCACTCGCAGGATCCTATTTCGGTTTATATTTCCGGAAAATTTTCGGACTTAAAAATCCACGCAAAAATGATTCGTTCTGTTGATTCATTTTTCCATATACAAGTTTGTTGTGATACGATGGTGAACCGGTTGGGTTGGTGCGACCTGAAAATAAACAATTCATTGATCACTAGCAAATGAAATATTATAGACATGAACCCTGGGATATTTACTAGTTTATTGATATAGTGAGCTGAGCTACTTGTAACACCTCGCTATTGTAGTTTTGTTTAAAAGAAAAATCCTCATACGGGATGCGTGTCCGGTGTGAAGGATTTTTATAAATATCAGGATGTTCATAAATCTCTTTTGCTTATTAATTTTAATTCATGTGGGCTAAGCCCGGTCATTTTGATTATATCTCGTCTGTGATGCCGTTTTTTCTCATTGCTTCAATTATTTCTCTTTTTCCTTCTATCTTCCCTTCATCTCTAGCGCCGCGCATACGGGTTATTTCGTCGTTTATCTCTTTTTCCCTGACACCACACGCTTTCTTGAGTTCTTTATCGAGGTTTAGAGCGCTAAGCTTTTCTTCTGCTTCGGTAATGTTTTTATCCATTGAAATTACCACCTTCAAAAGCAAATTGTTATCAACTTTTAGAAAGATCAGCCATCGGTGCAGCGGGTTATGAAGGTCTATATTCTTTATGAAATCCATGAATTCTAATGTTTCGATAAAGTGGATTTCCAATTTATCCGTCAAACGTTTTTTGTTTTTTTGTTTAGAAGTTGATAACAAAAATGAAAGTCAGCTGCGGTATCAACATTAAATCCTAAGAGGTTTATGGCAATTGTCCGGCTTAATTCCTGATAATCCTTGCTTTTCTTAAATCCTGCCGTATATAATTTGGACCAGTAAAACAAAGTCCGCTCACATATATTTTAAGCTACTTTTTTACTTCTTCAATTTGACTTTTTATTGGGAACTGTTCTCTCCAAAATGTTAATCAAAAAGCTTTTATCGTCATCGGTTAGTAAATAATTTCTGTAATACAAATCATCTTCCCTATTTAATAAAACATATAAATCTTGACTTTTATCTAAGTGATTATCTGCATCTAACGTTTCCGCAATAGTATCATAGGTATAATCAGTATAACCGGCCTTATCCATTAATTGCATATATGGAACGTTCAATCCATAGGCAAGTTTTTTAATAATAGTAGGAGTAGGTTTCGTGTTTTTTCCTGTCTCAATTTGTGACAAATAGGGATGGGATATCCCCGAACGTCTCGCAGCTTCCCTTAATGAAACATTTTTACTTTTCCTAATTTCCTTAATATATGTTCCAAAGTCCATTTGAAAACCTCTTTTTTGAATTTATATACTAAGTTTACTTTATAATGGTAAGTTGAGCAAACAATTCTATAAAATCGGTTGACAAATCAACCGAAAAATTCTATACTATAGTTAACAAATAAATAGGGAGGAGAAGTGAAATAACTAAAAGCTGCTACTGTTCACGCATCTATTTTTTTGCATAACGGTTGATTAATCAACCGTTATGCTGGATTACTAAGGTGCCAGGTTTGCAAGTATCAAAGGGGTATAAAAGAGGAGCGGGTAAATAATGAAAAGGTATCGGGAACTTGCGTTTGAATTGGACAGTCAATTGATTAAAATTAAGTCAGAAACAGAAATAGCATATGGTGCGTTGGAGTTCTTAAAAGAATTAGTTGACAAAATGCAGGTTCATTCGGATGCTGCGTCTTTCATGCTTAAAGAAGGAATAATGCAAAGGAAACTAAAATCGCTGATAACATTATTGGATTATTCAATCGTAAATATAGGTAGTATTGAGGAAGAAGCGGTTAGTAATCTTCAACCTATTTTTGAATATTTTCGTGAAGAGGACGAGGTTAATCAATAAATATAGAACGTTTTTAAGTCGGGACCAGTCCCATGGCGCTATAACGGAGCGGAAGGGACTGTTCTCTTAAATTACCTTCAACAATAGTCGCTTCAACAACGGTGCAAACAACTCCGGCAGCTCGGCAACACTCGGGATCATCAAGCGTTCTTTCCCGTAAATATTCTGCATCGTGGCATCTTCATGCTCGTCAATCACGCCATCTGCAAGAAACATACCGATAACTTCAATGCCTTTTTTACGTGCTTCCACAACCGCAACATTCGTATCGACAATGCCATTCTGATCATATCCCGAAGCTGCCGGCTCACCGTCGGAAAAGATGAGCAGGAACTTGTTCTTTTCTCTTCTAGCGGCTAATTCCTTCGTCATGACACGGATGCTGAAGCCGTCCCGATTGTCTTCCTCCGGTTCGAGTTGCATGATCCTTGCTCCGTCGTTTTTGTAGAAAGAATCGTCATAGGAATGGATTCGGTGAAAAAAATTCGGCTGGTAATTTTCCTTCACCTTATTGGCATCCTCCCAAAAACCGACAATGGCGTGAGGAATTTTTAATTGGTTTAATACTTCATGAAATAGGACAATCCCTCGTTTCGTTTCATTCATTTTATTGTGCATTGATGCGGAACAGTCAACAAGCAGGGTGAATACAGCGTCCATGTCACTTGATTCCTGACTTTTCTTATAAAACACGCGCGGATTTTCGTCGATAACAAGCGGCAACAATTTCTTGGAAAGCCGGCCAATAACCAAATCCTTTCTCGGAGCATTCTTTTTGTGTTCGATTGTTTTTTCAATGGTAGCCGCGAGCTTCCGTTTGAACGGCTCAATCTCTTGGACGTATTGTCGATATAAATCCAGATCAGCGTTAGATGACGTTCCTGCATTTTTTTCGATTGCGACGGCATGTTTGTTTTCCTCACCATAAATACGGTCACTGGATTCATTTCCCGACCGCTTATCCTCCTGTTTTTCTAGTGATTCTAATTCGGAATAGTCGTTACGTTTACTATTTCCGGAAGCACCCTGAACACTGCCCATCGCTTGATCAGCATCCTCGGTTTCGCGTGCTGCACCGCCCCGGATGTTTGTCTTCGTGCCAACCTCCAGTTCGAATTGGAGAAAATTTTGCTTCCGGTCACTATTTTGGTTTTCCCGATGCCACGTGGAGAAGGGCTGATCGAAATACTTGTTGTTTTCTTCATCCACTTCTTCCGTGTTCTGGTTCGCCAGCTCGTCTGTCCGGGTTAATTCATCAAACAACGTGTTCTGTGTCAAGTGCTCTATATGAGAAATCGGAAACGTAAAATAGTCATTGACCATGTCTTTGTTCTGATCTGTTAGTGAAAATGCTATATTATAGGCGATTTCGGTAATATCGGCGGTCGTTTTCGCTTCAAAGCTTGCAAATAGGAGCGGTTTCAGGCTTTCCAGACGATCAAGCTGGGCTGTGTTTGCCTGAGGAAAAGCTGGATCGGGCTCATTTGCTTGTAATAATAAATAAATGAGGCAGAATAGTTCATCAAGGGCATAGCTTCTTGTCACGTTTGTCGCTAATTGTGTCGCAAAATAGTGTTTGAGATACTTGGTACGGATGGCAAAGTCCCGTTTCGTCCCAGGTCGTTCCCTTTTTATCATTTCCTCTAGCCTAATATCCTCCAATAATGTGACGAGCTGGATGGCGAATTTTAACAACTTCGATTCATCCATATCTTGCAAATACGCTTTTAAAGAAGGGACATGGGTGTGATGCAATGTCCCTTCTGTTCGCAAAAATATATCCGTCTTATAGCCAGATTCCTTGATGTCCCGTTTATCCATATCCCAAAGGCTGCTGCCAGTCACTTTATGATCAATGATATCGATTGATGACCCATACGTGTATTCAAAGGTAAAATCCGCATTTCCGGATAATACTGCCGTTAAATCTTGTAACTGCAGAAACAGATTCGTATCGATAGTTGTATTAATCCACCGGTTGTCCACCATCCAGCATGCTCCTTTCTAAAACAGTGTATCTGCTATATTACTGACAAATTTCCGTTCGCGCTCTTCCTCCAGTTTATCTGCAATCGACCGGATAATTGCCCGTTTTGCAGGGATTAATGTGCTCAGATCGCACGCATCAAGCAGCGCACGGATCGATGCGGCATCTTCAGACAGCTTGCCTTGATAGACAGACTGAATGAGATCCGCAGACAGTTTCACAAATAGATCAATTGTCGTTTCATTGGCTAGCCTTGTATTCGTTTGGATCAATTGCTTGAGCTGTTTGCCTTCCAAATACGGAACGTCAATTACGATAAAGCGATTTTTCAATGCCTCATTCAGTGGGACGGTACCAACATAACCTTCGTTGATCGCAGCAATGACATTAAAACCTTCTTTGGCTGTTATGATCTCATTCGTAAACGGATTGGTAACGGTTCGCCGGTAGTCAAGCACCCCGTTTAGAAGCGGCAATGTCTCCGGTTTTGCCATGTTGATTTCATCAATATATAAAAAAGTTCCATGCATCATTGCGCTTGTAACTGGGCCCGGTACAAATTCAATTACTTGTTTTTCATTTTCATATGCCAACGTTTTAAAGCCCATCAAGCTTTCTGCATCCAAATCGACCGAACAGTTAATGCTATACATCGGCTGATAGAACATATTGGATAGCGTCTCCGCAAATTTTGTTTTCCCAGCCCCGGTTGGACCTTTTAGTAAAATATTTTTCCCCAGGCTTAAGGCGGAAATCGCGTCAATGACCAAATCGATATGTGGTGGAACATAGCCGCCTTCCCCGATAAGGTTTTGCAAAGTGTGGTTATTTTTCCGTTTCGTTGTTTGCAGCATGTTCTTTATCTGTTCAGGCAGGTTGTAGTTTGTGTTCATTGCTAGACTCCTTTCACACTGATCATTGTAAAGGTTGTGGGGAGGGAAGGCAATGGATGTGTAATGGGAGATAAAGGGATCGGTTTCTTGATCGATTTTTGCGTCGAACACGCTTAAAATTGTGCACCTCGCGGACTTGCTCTGATTATGTGAACATGACTGGATTAGTGCTTGAACAAACTGGAAAAGTGCTGAACCCGTCTGAATTAGTGCTGAACAATTTTTTCAAAATACGCTGAACATGACTGGAAAAGTGCTGAACCCGCCCAGATTAGTGCTGAACAAACTAGAAAATACGCCGAATCCACTCTGATTAGCGCTCAACTTCCCAATCTCAGTCGGGTTTAGGCAGGATTCTATCAATTTCGTCCCCTTGTATGGAAAGACCCGTTTAAGAAAGACTATAAACGGATACAGAATAAAGAAAAAATATATGAGGAGTTGGTGGTTTCATTGAGTATGAAAGAAAGAGTAAAAGATAGAAAAGGGCTGATTGACTATCGTATTTTCCTGCCCTCATTGATTATTATTATAGCGATCAGCATCCCATTTTCATTAAATGAAAGCGGATCGCTGGAATTAATGAACACCATATTTGAAAGTATCGTGGCTAACTTTAAATGGGGCTATATCTGGTATACGATTATTCTGGTTGGCGCCGGACTATTTCTCTCATTTTCCAAATATGGGGATGTGGTACTCGGTGATCCGAATGAGAAACCAAGATTTACGTTGTTCGAATATGCGTCCATTTTGATTGCGATGGGGCTCGGTTCGACCATCATGCGGACAGGGATGGTTCAGTGGGCAACCGTGGCGAATGACCCGCCCTTGGGAGTTGAGCCGCAATCTATTGACGCATTGATGTGGGGAAATGCGTATGGCATGTTTATGTGGAATCTGCAAGTATTCGCAATCTTCGTGATGGCGGCGCCAGCAATGGGGTACATATTGCACGTTCGGAAACGCCCGATGATGCGGATATCGGAAGCATGTCGCGTTATATTTGGTGACCAATTCACCGATGGGATCGGCGGGAAAATTCTAGATATTATTTTTCTTATTAGTATACTTGCTGGGGCAGCGGTAACCCTGGGACTTGGCGCACCGATTGTGACCTATAATGTTGCAGAGTTATTTGATATTGACATCACGTTTGGCCTGACCTTAATTGTAACGATTATTTGGGTTTGTCTATTTTCAACAAGCGCCTACCTGGGGATTGAAAAAGGAATTAAAAAGTTAAGTACGCTCAACATGTACCTGGCAGCTATTTTTGCACTGGGAATCCTGCTTTTTGGGCCGGGAATATTTATTTTGAATTACTTTACCGATACGATTGGATTTCTCGTTTCCCATTATGTTGATTTATCGTTTTATACCAATTCCCTGGATCTGAACGGCAGTACATTTATCGAAACAAATACCGTATTCTGGTATGCCTACAGTGCGACGTGGGCAATGCTACACAGTGTTTTCGCAGCAAAAGTATCAAAAGGGCGGACAATAAAAGAAATGATTTTGACATATTTATTAGCGCCGACGATGATATCATGGGTAGCAACCGGTATCCTCGGAGGTCTTGGTGTTCACCGGTATTTGACCGGCGAAGTGTCAGTACTGGATATCGTCGCTGAAGATGAAATGGCAGCTATTCCTGCAATATTAAACTCGCTGCCTTTTTCATCGATTATGATTGCGGCATTTATTATCATCGCCACGATCTTTTTGACGACAACACTTGATTCTACGACGTATACCATTGCCACGTATGCGGGTACACAGAATATGAGTAAAGCCGAGCCGTCAAAATCGGTACGTATTATTGTAGCGGCAATTATTACCGCGCTTGCCTTGCTATTAATGCGCATCGGCGGTCTGGATCCACTGGAAGTTCTCTCCGGAATCATGGGTATCCCGATTATCGTCATCCAGTTTCTGACGATTTATGCGGCGAAGAAAATGATGGATGAGGATAGAGCCTGGGTGAATAATGTTAGGAGAGATAAAAAGCGAGAATACTAAGGATATTATACAAAATCCTGTTTTTGATTAGCTTTTCAAAAACAGGATTTTTTTGTGTTGAGTAACTATTATTAAATAAAATATACAAATAAACTTAAATAATATTTATTTTTCGTTTTACTTTATTAATAAATATGTTAAACTATATTTAGAAAATGAAAGGAGTAAAGGGATGGATATTAAAAATGTGCCAAATTGGATTTTGGCTTTAGATGAAGAAGATATGGAATTCATTAAAAAGTTTGTATTGAATTCAGGCTCCTTAAAGGAAATCGCCAAAATCTATGATGTTTCCTATCCAACTGTACGAATTAGGCTGGATAGGCTAATTCAGAAAATAACAGTAAATGATGCTGCGGATAACGAGGACTTTGTGAAATTTATTAAGGGACTTTCGATTGATGATCGCATTAGTTTAGAGGATGCGAAGTTGATTATTGAGAAATATAAAAAGGAAAAAGGTGACAAGTGATGGAATATGTTTACAATATTATATTCGCGATTTTAACCCTTGTAATTCAACATTTTCTTTCAACAAGAAAAAGAGCTTATTTTGGTGCCATCTTACCAATCATTTTTACGGTCTTCATGTGGGGCTGGGTATTTGCAAAAGTAAAAGATGGAGATACCTCTGATTTTTATTTCGCATTTATTCTCGGATTGGCTATTTTACTAGGTGGATGGATTGAAGGAAGAGAGTCATTAAAGAAAAAAAGAATAAGAGAATTAAATAAAATGAAAACCTACGATATGCAATAGGTAATCACAGAAAGGAGTAGAAAAATGATTCATATACTAAAACAGGAATTTATTGATTCTTTTAGAAGTATAAGGTCTATTATCATTGTTTTATTCATAACGTTCGTTTCTTACCAGTTTGCTAAATTTGCGGATAACAATCAAGCGTTGATCAACAAAATTCTCGAAAATGGCGGGGAGGAAGGGTCAGTATATACTGCCGCAATTGCATTGATTGTCCTGGTATTCGGATTTTTATTTGCTTTTGCAATATCCCACGATTCGATAAACAGGGAAGTAGAAATGAGAACGATGCGTTTACTCGTAACAAAGACGTCCAGATTACAAATTTTGCTCGGGAAATTTTTAGGCACGTTGTTATTTTGGGTTGTTGTCATATCCGTATCCTTTTCCATATTATTGATCATTTCTGGTTCATGGTTTCTAAAAGACTATCTTCAATCCCTAATATTCTTGTTTTACATTGTAAGCTTTGTTCTGCTCATTTCAACCTTGATCCCAAAGACAAAATGAACGATGTTCTCGGGTATTCTTTTTGGTATTTCGCTGCCATTTATCGGCTTAATCGCGACAGTATCATTGGATGATTTGTTAGCGAATTGTGCAGGAGAGAATCCACACGAAGAATTTTTTAGCGAATCAGTTGGAAAGGAAGAATTATAATATGCAAGTTCCAGATAGAGGGGATTTAATTTATTTTGACTTTAATCCTCGAACAGGAACAGAGCAAGCAGAACGTAGACTCGCAATTGTTCTGTCAACCAAAAAATTTAATGGAGTTACTGGTTATCCATCCGTTTGTCCCATCAGCAGAACAGAAAGGGAATGGGGGTTCGATGTCCCATTCCTGAAGGTTTAGCGGTTGAGGGTGTAATCATTAGTGATCAGGTGATTTGAATTGGAAAACAAGAAGTGCTCGAATAGGTGATACATACTTATCTTTATGAAGAACTTCAATTCGATGAATAGCTTATCAAGTTAGTATTTAATTTGCTCTGTTTTGGTGCTTATTTTACGTGGACATAAAATAGAGGATCACCCATATCATCAATACAATGGGTGATCCTCTTATATCTCTTCAACAATTGCGGCCGTTTGTGGCAACTTAAACAAAAACTATTTTAAAAATGGGATGTCTTGAAAGAGTGAAATGGTCAGGACTAGTGTCAGTAAGGAACCTGTTGACATTAAAGTTATTGTTTTTCGCCAGTTTATCTCTTCTGAAGGTTTTACAGCCTCTCGAGATACCGCAATCCAGATAAGCGTTGTTACTATGATAATAATGGTTAATGACATATTCGACACTCCTTTCATATATTTTCGCCTTAGCGTAAAAATCCAACTTTAAAGATAGCAGTTCCTCCATAGCCTGGTCCTATTGTTCAGTTAAAGGACGCGTTCTTATTCCATAATTGCCCCAGTTTGCGGTAATTATTATTGCTTTGAATTCAAGTATTCAGCAACCTCTTCTGGCACCTTGAAATTAAATGAATAACTTTTTACACTAAATTCAATATAAGGAAGATCTTTGTATGTTGTCATAGCAGCAACTTCATTTAAATTATCTTTTTGCTTTTCTGACTCGCCTAGTTTAACAGTATCCTTTTGATACATTTTAAATCTTTTTCCTTTAGTAGCTCCTGAAGGGATATCCGCTGAATCCTACTTATCAATTTAACGCATCAACAAAGTTTTCAATATCATTATCGTCTGAAATTGTTGTAACATCAGAACCATCTGATGAGAATACTTCAACTTTTTGCGTTTTTTCAAAGCTATCTGCAAGACCGCTATCATCGTTTTTCTTTCCTGTACCACATCCCATAAGTAAAATTGATACGCTTACAACAAGTAAAAATATCATCATACCTTTTTTCATAATAAATACACTCCTTTCCTGCACTTACGGTGAGTTTTTAAGAATAAAAAAACTGACAACAAAAATAATCAATGACCAAACAGATGTGTATTGAATACCAAGCAATTCAAAAATACCCGCCATCCCAAACAGGTAAATCCCTATAATAAAACCTGATACTACGGCTATGAAAAGTGTTACTCCCACAACTGTTCCTATTTTTTGTTTCATATTCATATCACGAAATGAATCATCATTATGTTCAGACATGTAAATAACAACTCTCCTTAAATCAAGAACAAAGAATTTAATTAAGCTATTTTTATAAAATGCTTACAGATTCACTTCAACAAAACGGCACAATTCAGAAGGACGTCCTTTATTCGATTAGCGTGCCCATTTCTGGATTATCGCAGATCAAGGGCATAGAATATTGTGTCATATCGGGCATTACCGACGGCAACAAAACGGGGCAATCGACCGTATTCTGTGAATCCTAGAGATTTGTACAGTTTTGCGGCCCGCGTATTGTCACCACGAAAGTCAAGCGTTAGCACCTCGATCCCAGCATTGATAGCAGCGGAAATCAATTGATTCATGAGTTGGTGACCTAAGCCACGACCTTGATACCGTGGATCGATTGCCACCTTTTCTATGTCGGCATGGGGATGATGAGTCGGACGATTGTAGCGTCTCCAGTACCCAACACCCGCAAGATCTTGATCGACCCAAATCGCAATTAGGCATGCGTCACTATTTTCACTTGCAATGGCCAACTCTCGAAGTAGGCTAGCCACCTCTTCTGTTGAGGGTGGATCAACCCACCCAATTGCTGCACCGTTTGAAACGAGTTCCTGTAATAACTGTGCTGCATTTTTTACAAACGATAAGTCTTCTGCGTTTCCGATATCTACTGCACGTAACACAATAGAGTTTTTCATCAGGCTCCCCCCATCTATAATTCTTCTAGGAAAACATGGTAGTCCTAGAAGCTATCCTAAACTTTATAAATTCACGTTTTACTAAGTTTATTCATAATCTGGCTCCATTCTTGAATAACCCTTTGCTTAAACAGTACCATATATCTCTCGTAAGCACACAGCATTCAAACCACCTTTTTGTGAATTAAATGACTTATTATAAATTTTACAACTTTTTATTTCTTAACACCTTGCCATCCTGATAAACCTTATAGATTTCCATTGTTCCTGAATGCGTTTCATGAAAAGACTCTTTTTTAGTCACATATTATACCCATGAATTGGTGTCGTCAATGAGAAGTTCGTGTAACTGGATTAAAATCGGTAGCGTGCTTTATAATTATTACAAAACTACCGTACGACAGGGGAGATATGAATGGATGTTTGGTACGTAAGCTATGGTTCCAATATTTGCGAAGATCGTTTTCTGTGCTATATATACGGAGATACCCCAAAAGGATCGACAGCAAAAGAATGCGGATGCACGGATAAAACCCCGCCGAAAAGAAGTGAAAAGGTGGAGTTGCCGTACCCGCTATATTTTGCCAAAGAACGGAGCAAATGGGGTGATGGCGGAGTAGCGTTTATTGGGGACAGGCCAGTTTATACGGATCGGACGTATGCCCGGAAATATTTGATTACCGCCGAGCAATTCTCAGAGGTTGTTGCCCAAGAAAATAATCAGCCCGGCTTATTAGTAGAGTTGCAGCAGGTGCTGCAAAAGGGTAAGCAAACCATAACGGATGGATGGTATGGAAGCCTTCTTTATCTTGGCGAAGAAGACGGATTTCCGATGTTTACATTTACAGCAAACACGCCGATGGACCGAACAACATTCAACAAGCCTTCAGCCTCCTATTTAACAATGATTGTGCGGGGGTTAAGAGAATTGGGTTTAACCAATGATGAAATAGTATCCTATCTTCTTGGAAAAAAGGGGATTGCCGAGTACTTTACAACAGATACGTTGGGGGAGTATATCGATGTGGTTTAGCAGGTGATTTCGGGTTAGATTGTTTATAGTAGGAAGTGGGGATCCAAACGGAAAAGGTTAGTCAAAATGAAATTGGATCCACGAAACAAAGCAGGTCTACGGACTTTTTGAACGTTACTTAAAATTAAATGAACACGAAGAAAAATAATTGAAGGATGAAATCAAACACATGGATGCGTCGAATAAAATTATGGAGATCCCGATTTCTTATGGGGAAAAGCTGAAGAGAAAAGGAAAGTAACTTTAAAATTGCTAGAGAAGGGTGCCTCCATTGAATTTATCTTCCGTTGGCGAGAAGACCCCTTCCTCAAGGAATGTATAGGGTGAAACTCAATGAGTAGGTAGGGGATGAATCGCCTCTCCAAGGGAGACTTTTTGAAGTTGACAAGAACGTGTATTCGTGTGATAATAGGCATAGATGGAAGAAAAGAGGCTTTTAAGGGATGAGCACAAAGGCATATTTCTCCGATCGAATCTATAAAAATACGCTTTCCAATTCATTTGTTGAAGCTATTTTCGATGCCCTTTCCCGCTTCAACCGTGCAAAACAGTTCGTCTTGAATACCTTGGTCAAGGAAAAGCGTTCGGGCCAGAGTAGACGGGAAAAATCGATCCATGTACACGTCAAGGAAAAATATCAATTGGACGACTATTACGCTAATAGTGCTGTTCAAGCTGCCAAGGCTCAATTAAAAAGTCTGGACGAACTGAAAAAAAT